>JAHJRI010000203.1 GCA_018830885.1 bacterium
AACTTTATGCAGGAAAATGGCTGCACCAAAAACATGTGGGGTTATGATCATAACCGCTTCAAGAGGTTATTTATTCATAAAAACGCATGAATCCATCCTTGGAACTCCTGGAACCGATCCTTGGAACTCCTGGAACCGATCCTTGGAACTCCTGGAACCGATCCTTGGAACTCCTGGATTCCATCCCTGGCTTCCAAGGTTTTCTGAACAAACAACCTCTTTCCGCTTACAGGTACCCACACATATTTGGTGCACCCCAGGAAAAGTTGTAAAAAAGGCTCTTCAGGCAACCCTGTCGCACACAGCATCCAGGAAACCAGTTTGAACGGATGAATAGATGCAGTTTTAACTGCACCCTGCGCGTCTCTGAGCAAGAATCCGCGCGGATGTCCTGGACCACTGCGCTGCAGACTGAAATCGGGGATCTGTTCTTTGCAGGACAGCTTTCCCTTTCCAGTCTATTCCCCGGGGCGGCAACGCTTTTCCAGCGTCTGAAAAGGGGGCGTAAGTTGCGGAGATTATCAGTCAGGAACAGATTGAAATGAAACGAGCGAGCTTCACGCAGGGATGAATATTTGTCCCTGTTTCCAAATCCAGTGATGACCCTTTGAAACACCTTGTCAATCTGGGCAATGGCCGTTATAATAGGGGCCACAGCCGTCTCCTGCCGAATCTGGTGAAAATTCAAGAGACTGGCACATATCTTGTAGCATCAAATGATTGACGTGACATTGGGAAACAAAGATGGTTTCCCTCGACAAGATCGCATTCTAAAAGGCAGACCCCCGGTCTGCAAAAATTAAGGAACTTTAATGGAAATGAATTTGGACAGTATGATGATGAGTATGGCCGACCTGAATCGTGCCACTTTTCAATTGGCCGAAAAGATGGTCAGCGCAACCTATCTTGACCGGTGGCACCCCTGGATGGAAAAAACACGGGCGTATCTTCAGGCCAAAGGTGAGCCCCCGGAGACCGCACAGTGGTATTCTCCGAACCAGGTGATTCTTGAGGAATATAAAACCGCGTTAAGACAGTTCATAGCCGACAAAAAAGGAAGTCCGCTGATCATTATACCGCCGGAGGCCGGGCACGATTCAACCATCGTTGATTACGGTCCTGGACAGAGCCTGGTGGAATCTGCCCGGGACAATTATGATGGCAATGTTTTTGTGCTGGACAAACTGCCGGCGACCTTCGAAGACACAGGTTATTCCATTGACGATGCGATTCTCTCCATGGATGCATCCCTCGACAAGATCGGCGAACCTGTCAATATCATCGGATTTTGTCAGGGTGGCTGGCAGGCGGCCATCTACACCGCTCTTTTCCCGGAGAAGGTGAAGTCATTGACCGTGGCTGCCGGACCCATCGACTTCCATGCAGGGGATGCCAAGATCACCGAAATGGCCAAGGGCCTGCCCATGGGATTCTATGAGGAAATGGTGGCGTTGGGCGGGGGGAATATGACCGGGGCATTCATTGTTCAGGGATTCATGCTGATGAATCCGGTCGATCGGTTTCTGGGTGACGATCTCAACCTGTTCAATCATGGTGATGATACTGAATATGTGCAGCGGCATACCAAGTTTCAGGCCTGGTACAAGAGATATCAGACGGTTCCCGGGTTGATGTATCTTCAGATCGTCCATCGGCTCTTTCAGGAAAACCGGCTGATCAAAGGGAAACTGGAAATACTGGATCGTATGGTTGACCTGAAGACGATTACCCAGCCCCTGATCCTGATCGGCGGGCTCAACGATGACATTACACCACCGCCCCAGGTCATGGCCATGAAAAACCATGTCAGTTCCAAAGCCATTGACGAGATTCTGGTGCCTGCCGGTCACATTGGTGTATTTATGGGCTCCGATATTATCAAAAATTACTGGCCCGGAATTCTGAAAAACATCAGCGCCGGCAGGATCGGTCAAAAGCCCGTACAACCGAAACAGGCTCCGAAACAGCCGCCTTCACCCAAAACGTCCAAAGCGACAGGATAATTGATTATGGCTGAAAATCCCCTCAATTTTGACATGAATACGCTGGTATCGACCTGGATGAAGATGACAACAGACACCTGGGGCGAAATGAGCAAGACAGCCGGCAGCAATCAGCGGCCCAGTCGGTCACAGGATTCGCTTGATTCGATTCTGAAGACCTGGCGGATGGTCTCTTCAGCCATCAGCAGTCAGGACAATCTGAATGCGCAACTGGCGGGTATCGGGGAGCTGCCCAATGTGCTGCTTAAACTCGCTCAGGCCAGTGTTGAAGGCGTTTCACGGTTTCAGGAGCGGGCCCGGGAAAGGCTGGATCGGGCAGCAGACCATCATGGGTTGTTTAATCCAGACAGTTTTGATGATAGTTTTTTTGACGACTGGAAACAGCTGTATGAAACAGAGATCCGAAAATACCTGAACATTCCGCAACTGGGATTGACACGGTTTTATCAGGAGAAAATGAACCAGGTGGTGGATAAACACCAGCTCCTGCAGACAGCCCTGGGGGAGTTTATTTTTATCCTGTTCAAACCCATCGAAGAATCCATGAAAACACTCCAGGACCAATTGGCTGAGCAGCCGGAGGGAGGATTGACCGGCAACACCAAAGAGATCTATCAGAAATGGATCGGGATCCTGGAGAACAATTATGCCAGACAGTTAAGATCACCGGAATATCTGAAGGTACAGGGTAAAGTCCTGGTTGCCATGACCGATTTCTCAACGATCAAGGACGAAATCCTGCAGGACATGGCATCCAGCTTACCATTTCCCGGTCGAAAAGAGATGGATGAACTTTACAAGGAACTTTACCGACTGCGAAAGCGCGTCCGGGAACTTGAAAAAAACAGCCAGCCCCAAACCACCGAAGCGAAAACTTAGCTGAACTCCGTTCCCAGACGCAGTTCCCCCTGCAATGGGTAACCACGACTGCTGCACCGTGCAGGGTCATGACATTCAGAACACAATTATGGCAACCAAACCGACAATATCTATCGATCATATCCTGTCAAGACTGGCTGAAGACTCCCAAAAAGCCCAGTCCCTGCTTGACCGGGCTTCAAATGTCCTGCTGGAACCCCTGGAGACGGAAATTGCACCGACGCCTTACGAGGTGGTCTACCAGGAAGACAGGGTGCAGTTGAAATACTATAAACCCGCTGGTCCCATTAGATCGAAAAAACCGTTGCTGATCGTCTATGCTCTGATTAACAGGGAGACGATGCTGGATCTTCAGCCGGGCAGAAGTGTCGTGCAGAAGCTTCTCGCTGAAGGGATCGAGCTGTACATGGTCGACTGGGGGTATCCAACCCGTATGGACCGCTATCAGACGATTGATGACCACGTGAACGGTTATATGGACAACGTGGTTGATTTTATCCGTCACAGGCATCATATTCCCAGTGTCAACCTGATGGGAATTTGCATGGGGGGGGCTTTCAGCGTCATGTACAGTGCCATGCATCCTGAAAAAATCAATACCCTGGTCACGACAGTGACCCCGACCAATTTCGATACGGAGCAGGGACTGCTTCATGTCTGGATGAAGCATATTGATGCGGACACCCTGGTCGATTCCGTCGGAAACCTCTCCGGCGATGTTATGAATTTTGCGTTTCTGCTGTTGAACCCGGCCAGACTCATGATCGACAAGTATGTCGGCTTTATGGAGCATATGGACAACAAGGAGTTCGTGGAGAATTTTATCCGGATGGAGAAATGGATTTTTGACAGCCCGGATGTGCCGGGCGAGACACTCCGCCAGTTTATTACCGATTGTTACCAGAAAAACCTGTTGATACAGAATAAAATGGAGCTGGGTGGCCGCCGGGTGGACCTGCGAAAAATAACCATGCCGGTGCTGAATTTCTATGGCAAATACGATCATCTGGTGCCGCCTGAAGCCTGTGAAAAGCTGACAAAAGCAGTGGGCAGCCGGGACACCGAGGACATCTGCCTGGATACCGGTCATATCGGAATCTATGTCAGTTCCAAGTGTCAGCAACTGTTTGCACCCAAGATCGCTGCCTGGCTGCTCGAACGACAGACTGAACCTGACTCGGCGAATAAAACAGCTCACCCAAAAGAGACCCGTAAACAGACCCCCAAAACGGGAAAGAGCCCTGCTGCGAGACCTAAAAAAGGCACTCCAGGAAAAAAATCCCGTTTGGCAACCCCAAAAAAAGTGAATCGATAAACAGGAGAAGACCTTGGCAAAGCAAATAGACTATTTCAAGACATTCGCTACCATCAGTAAAGCCCTTGGGAGTACCCTTCATCTTGAAGAGATTCTCCATCTGATCGTTGAAAGCGCTGTCGAATCGATGGATGGAAAGGCCGCCTGTCTCTTTTTAGCAGACCGGGAAAAGGATGTGTTTGTGGAAAAGGCACAGATCGGTCTCTCCAAAAGCTATCTCCATGCCAATCCCGTTCGTGCGCGACAAACAGAGGGAGATCTGGTCAAAGATGGATACATTGCCATTTCCGACATCGACAAGGACCCCCGGGTAGAGAATCGGGAAGCCAAGAAGAAAGAGGGAATCGCATCAATCCTGGTGGTGCCGGTTACCGTCAATCAGGAAACCATTGGCGTGCTGACCCTGTACACGGCAACCCGCCGGTCATTTTCACAGTATGATATCGATTTTCTGAATGCGCTGGCGGAGCAGGGAGGACTGGCTATCCAGAGATCAACTCTGATCGAACGGATCCGTGGAAACACTCGGATTTTTCGGGAGTTGTCCGCCAATATCAATGCCAGTCTGGATATCAAAGAGATTCTGAATAACCTGACCGTGGCCCTGGCCAACGCTTTGAATATGAAAGGGGTCAGTATCCGTCTGCTGAACAAGCAGACCGGGGAAATGCCGATCGTGGCCGGCTACGGATTGAGCGATGAGTTCCTGTACAAGAATAAAGGGTCCATCCAGTCAAACCTGAACCAGACGCTCAAGGGCGAAACTATTGTTATCGAAAACGCCGTGACTGATAAGCGCGTCCGTTACAAGAATGAATTGAAAAAAGAGGGGATTGGTTCGGCGATGTTCGTTCCTATCAAAACCAGGGACGATGTCGTGGGTATTATCCGGTTGTTTAGCGCGGAACCCCAGCATTTTCCGGAAGAGACGATCGATCTGGTCAATGCGCTGGCGGAGCAGGGCGGTCTGGCCATTCAGAATGCGTCCATGCTCTTGATGCTGCAGGAGGATAAGAAAAACCTGGAGCAGGATATGTGGATTCACAAATCCTGGTTTTGATGACAGGTCTCTCCAGAAAAATATGATCCATAGCCATCCCCGGGTCAATACTGTGGCGATGGTAGCAGGGACACCGGCTCCAAAGGGACTGAACCGGTGTCACAGTCTAAACCAACCATGGCCTGGGACCGGACCGATCCGTTGTTCAGCTGGGGACTGCAGTTCATGAAGTAGATACTGGCGGGTGTGATGAAGGATCTTACTGCTTGGGGAGATTCTCTTTGAAAAGTCTTTGGAATTGTTGACTCTGTTCGGAAAAAAAATCAGTCAGTACACGGGTCGCTTTATCCCCGTCTGGTTCTTTGGCGGATTCCGATTTCAACTGCGACTGCAGTTCCCGAATCAAGGCTTCCTGCTCATCCAGCCTGGTTTTGAGTGCCTTCAACGCTTCTTCCAGTTTCCGATCTTCGTCACCTGGTTTTACAGGGGGCCACCCGGGAAAGCCGCCGGTGAACAGTTTCATGCTCTCGAATAATGTCTCCCATTTTCTCAGCATATCCAGGCTCGACAACGTCAGCTGATTGAGCTGCATGATGTCCCTGAAAAAATGGTTTCCCGGGTCCTCACCAGCGGTCTTGCGAGCCGGAGGGGACCCGGGCAGTCCGGACCCGGAAAGGCTAAAGCGGCCAATCAACTGTTCCATCTGTTTGAATAGCGAACTGGATTGCTCCAGCGATTGCTCCATCAAGGCTTCCAGTTTTTTATCCATAGATCAAGTGGTGAGACGGTTGCCGGGTAATGATCGATTTATTCGGACTTGAAGTACGCTTCAACTTTTTTGAAGGCTTCGTCGACCCCTTTTTTGAAATCGTCTCGGCCCTTTTTATAAGCTGCCGTAAAGTCGTTAATGACTTTTTTACCTTCCTCCGGCAGCCAGGTTGCCTGCTCCAGAGTACTTTGTCCAAGGCGTTCGGCCTGTTCCTGCAAGAGGCTCATCGCATTAAATGCATTATCCAGGGTGGCTTTATTGAAATCGATGACTTGCTTGACCAGTTGTTTTTGATCCATTTTGTTCTCCATTGATGAGTGATCGGTTATTTTGCCTGCAGGGGTCACAGAACCCGAAACCTGTCCGGAATGACCATTTTCCCTGCTCTCCAACGCAATTACAGTTTGTTGATGTATCTAAGGCTGCAATATTTCTGCCACTTGTCTGTCTTTGGTGCTGAAAAAAGGGGGTTCCAACGTCAACGGAGACGTTTCTTTCCTGCGCTGCAGCACTGCACCACCTAACCACCAAACCCCATGCGGACCATATCCCTCTTTTCCCTGCAGTTTATTGTCTGAGCGTCTCTTCATATTGATTTAATCATAAAGGAAGCGTTTTCGAGTGTCAAAGGACTTTTCTATGTTTCGACTCAGATATGGCTGCACCGTGCTGGCAGGTCTGTCTGGATTGTGGCCGGATTCCCGGACGCTTTCCCTTCTTCCGGTCCGTCCGACGGGGGCATGCGGGTCAGTATGAACAAGAGTCATCGATTCCTTCTGGAAAGTATCACCCGCTCTCTCCTGGAATGGTTCTGATTCTTTTTTTTTGAGACCAAAGGTGGCCTTTGATGGGTTGATTGCTGGTGGAATCTTCATGCCGAAAGGTCCCGGACCCGTTCTGCCAGCATTCGGGCGTCAGGGCGATCGTATCAAAAATTACTGGTAAGACGGGGACCACTTATGATAGTGATCACATCAACATAGTACGACGTTTCCATTTACGCCGGGATATCCCGGTTGGCTCCATATGCCGGGTTGTCCACGTGTCCGGCACGCTCATTTTCGAAAAATATGATCTGTTGGCCAAAGAAGCCAGGATAATCGACGGTACCGGCAATCTGCCTTACCGGGCTGATGCCGGGACTGCTGGATTTTCTGTAGTGCATCCGCGTCTGGAAGGATTCAACCCAATAAATGAGTACCGGTATGGCGATTACAATTATCAATGATGCTCTGGTTCGGGAGCTGATGACCATGGGAGAGTGCATCGATCTCATGAGAGAGGCGCTGAAAAACCTGTCCCGGGGCAGTGCCAGCATGCTGTTGCGCACGGCCATGTGGCTGCCGGATAAAAAAGGGCTGCTGGGCATGATGCCTGCCTTTGACATCGGGGCAAAAGTGATGGGGTTAAAAGTCGTCAGTGTGTTCCCCGGGAACTTTGATACCGTCTATGATTCCCACCAGGGGGGGGTGATGCTCTTTGAAACGGACAATGGCCGGCCACTGGCCCTGATCGACGGCAGTTCAATCACGGCGATTCGCACGGCTGCCGTTTCGGCTGTGGCCACCGATCTGCTGGCTCGAAGGGATGCGGGAGACCTGGCGATTCTGGGTTCCGGGACCCAGGCCCGGATGCATCTGGAGGCCCTGGCGCAGGTGCGGGATATTCGACGGATCCGGGTCTGGAGCCAGCCCCTGGATCATGCCCGGCAATTTGCCGCAGTAGCACAGGATAAACAGGGTCTGACGGTGGAGGTCATGGAAACGGCCCGGGCAGCCGTTGATGGTGCCGATATCATCTGTACCCTGACCCCGGCCCCGGAACCGATTCTTTTCGGCCAGTGGGTCCGGGAGGGTGCCCATGTCAATGCCGTGGGCTCATGCACCCCGACAGCCCGGGAGATCGATACGGATACCGTGGTCCGGTCCCGTCTGTATGTTGATCACCGGAGCTCCACGTTGCACGAAGCGGGTGATTTTCTCATTCCCAGAAATGAGGGAGCTGTATTCGACACGCATATCATCGGAGAAATCGGCGGTCTGTTACTCGGGGAGATTGAAGGGAGACAAGCAGAAACTGAGATAACCCTGTTTGAATCCCTGGGCCTGCCGGTTGAAGACCTGGCGGCAGCCCGGTTCATCTACAGCAGGGCCCTGGAAAAAGGATTGGGAACTACCGTGGATTGGTGAGGAGATGCTCCATTATAGAATAAATTTTTAAAATCAGACAGTTCAGCCCCGGAAAAGGGGAACTCATCGAAAAGGCGAACCACTATGACAGAGAAAGGAAAGGTATGGGTGAACGGGACCTTGATTCCCTGGGAACAGGCTACCGTGCCGCTTTTGTCCCACGGGTTTTCCCGTGGGTCTGCTATTTTTGAAGTGTTTGGTGTTCACCAGGGGGCCACGGGAATTTTTGCTTTCCGTATGGACGAGCATCTCAAACGGTTGGAAAACAGCGCCCGACTTCTGGAGATGGAACTGGCCTATTCCACGGCAGAGATGATGGCTGCTGTGAAAGAGACAGCCAGGGCAAATCATATCGGGCGGGGGCTGATCAAGATGATGGCCTACTGGAGTGAAGAGGCGGTGATCCACCTGGTGCTGAACAGTAAGCTGGATCTGGCTATTTTTGCGATCCCGGAAAGCGAGAACCTGAAGCTGGATCAAATGGATAAACCGATATCTGCCTGCTTCTCCAAATGGCGTAAAATTCACCCGGAAACCGTGCCGGTGGGCGCCAAGGCCTGTTCGAACTACCTGAACAGTTACCTGACGCGCAAGGACGCCAACAACCGCGGATTTGACATCGGCATCATGAAAGGCACGGACGGTTTTCTGGCGGAAGGATCCACGGAGTCCGTCTTTATCGTGAAGGACGGTATCCTCAAGACACCGCCGTTGGGCAGGGTGCTCAACAGTATCTCCCGGAAATCCATTCTTGAGGCGGCACCGGTCCTGGGCATCCCCTGCCTGGAAACAATCATCGCTCCCGAGGAGCTGCTCACGGCCGACGAGATGTTTACCGCTCACACCGGTGTTAAAATCCACTCGATCAACCGCTTTGAAGACCGGACGCTGCAGGCGCCGGGGCCGGTGAGCAAAAAACTGATTGCATTTGTCGAACAACTGGTCAGGGTGAATGATGACCGGTTTAAACACTGGTTTCAGCCACTTTAGCGGAGATCTCAATCCCCATCAAAACGAGAAACAGAATGTCTGAATCTGGTGTATTCGAAACAATCCGTTATGAGATCCCGGCCGCTGGCGTGGCCCGTATCGTCCTGAACCGTCCGGAACGGGCGAACGCCCAGGATATACGAATGATCTATGAGCTCAATGCAGCCTTTGACCGGGCTGCTTTTGATGAGACGGTCAGGGTCATCATTCTGGCTGCTGCCGGCAAGCATTTCTCCTCAGGGCATGATCTGGGGGACCCGTCTGATATCAAGGACTTTAAACCGGTGAACAACTGGGGGGGCTTTGATCAGCCGGGAGCGGAAGGCCGCATGTCTGTTGAACAGGAGATCTATTTCGGTATGTGCTGGCGCTGGCGAAACCTGCCCAAGCCAACCATGGCCCAGGTCCAGGGAAAGACCATTGCAGGCGGCTTGATGCTCGCCTGGATCTGTGATCTGATCATTGCCAGCGAAGAGGCTACTTTTTCGGACCCGGTGGTCGCATTTGGTGTGAACGGGGTTGAATACTTTGCACACCCCTGGGAAGTGGGAGCCCGCAAAGCCAAGGAGATGCTGTTTACAGGCGAGGCACTCACCGCAGCAGAAGCGTATCAGCTGGGCATGGTTAATCATGTGGTCCAGCTGGCTGCCCTGGCAGATTTCACCCTGGATATGGCCATCAGGATCGCCCAACGTCCGGCCATGGGTTTGCGACTGGCGAAACAGTCGGTGAATCAGGCGCTGGATGCACAGGGGTTCTGGACAGCGTTGCAGTCTGCCATGTCCCTGCAGCAGCTTGGACACTCACATAACATGCAGATTCACAAAACCCCGATAGACCCGAACGGTCTGGAGGTGATCCGGAACATGTCGCAGAAGAAGAAACAGTGACCTTTTTCTCAAACCTCCGGGATCTTACTGCTTGAATATCTGGCGGATGGTGGCGGTCAGGTTGGCCAGTTTGACAGGTTTCATGGTGAAACTGTGGATTCCCATTTTGGCTGCTTTTGCTTCGGAAATAACACTGCTGTAGCCGGTTGCCAGTATGATGGGAATGTCCGGCCGGATGCTGAGAATTTTCTGACTCAACTGAGCGCCGGTCATTTTGGGCATGGCCTGATCTGTAAATATCAGGTCGAACTGGTCGGGATTGGCTTGAAACAAATCCAGGGCTTCTTCACCGTTAAGTCTGACGGAAACCTGATAGCCCAGGTTTTGCAGGGCAATCTGGTAGAATTTGGCCAGTGGTTCCTCATCTTCCACGATCAGGATATGTTCCTTTCCCTGTTTTGCGGGGGCATCTGGTTCGGTCCTACGGGCATGATATGGTTTTGCCTTTGGCAGAAAGACATGAAAGGCGGTTCCCTCCCGGGGTTCACTTTCAACCATGATTTTGCCATTGTGGTTTTGAAGAATTCCATGCACAACGGATAATCCGAGTCCACTGCCTTCACCGATGCCTTTGGTGGTGAAAAAAGGTTCAAATATCCGCGCCCTGATTTCCGGAGTCATCCCATGGCCATTATCACTGATGGTCAGTTTCAGGTAATCCTTATCTTTATCCAGTTCCGAAAATGGATAGACATTTTCCTGGTACTTCGCTGGTTCCAGCTTGACTTCCAGCACTCCGCCCGCATCTGCCATCGCATGATTGGCGTTGGAACAGAGGTTGATGATCACCTGATGGATCTGTACAGCGTTTGCCATGATAAAATCATCAAAACGGATCAGATTCTGGCGGATTTCAATGTGGGATGGCAGGGTTGCCCGCATCATTTTCAGGGCGTCCCCGATGAGCAGGGAAAACCGCATCGGTTTCAGTTTCTGTTCTCCGCTGCGACTGAAGGTCAGAAGTTGGGATACCAGTTCCACCGCCCGTTCCCCGCCTTTCTGGACCTCTTGAAGGTACTCAATGGCCGGACTGTTTTCGGGCTGTTCTTCCAGGGCTAATTGGGTGAATCCCAGCAATGTACTGAGAATATTATTGAAGTCATGGGCAATGCCACCTGCCAGGGTCCCAATGGCTTCCATTTTCTGTGACTGCCGAAGTTGCTCCTCCAGTTTTCGCCTTTTTTCGTCAGCCCTTTTTCGTTCGGCAACTTCCGTTTGCAACTGCTCGTTTGTTCGCATCAGGTCGGAGGTCCGTTCTTCGACCATTTGCTGCAGGGAGTCGCGATACTGAACCAGTTCGATTTCTGCCTGTTTGCGTTCCTCAATCTCCTTCAGCATTTTCTTATGCGTGATTTCGTATTGCTGCGCTTTGCTGGTGGTGACGGACAGTTTTTCGGTCAATATCATGGAAAACAGGCGATAAAACGTATGCTGGAGCGTATCGGTGTCAATATCGGTATACTTGCCGATATCTCTGGCTTTAATACTGAATATCTTGATAGGGGAAAGTGCTCTCACGGTGGCGGAGCATGTTTTTCCACTGATGCTGCTCATCTCACCGAAAATGTCCCCTGATCGCTGCAGATTTAAAATGAATTCATTTCCGGCATAGACCCCGACGGAACCCTCGATCAGGAAAAAGATTTTCGAGTTTTTCTCACCCTCTTTCAGGATGATTGCCCCTTTGGGATAGTCCACCAGGTCGGAGAGGGGATTCAGTTGCTGCAACAGCGGTTCCGGCAGATG
The DNA here is from genome assembly GCA_018830885.1 of bacterium. Taxonomy (GTDB): domain Bacteria; phylum SAR324; class SAR324; order XYD2-FULL-50-16; family XYD2-FULL-50-16; genus JAHJRI01. Next base: position 11,782 of record JAHJRI010000203.1, read on the forward strand.
GGAAAAAAGACGGGACTCTTTCAGATATTGAACCACTTCCTGATTTTCCCTGTAAATAAACTGATTTGTTTTTTCCAGGTGTTCTGGTGTTAATTCTGTAATATCATCCGTCTGAAACAGTTTATCCACTTCCGATTTTTCAACCGGTTCCACAGGTTCATCGCTGGTGGTGGTGAGCTGTCGACGGAGTTCGTTTAATTCTCTGATCAGCTGGTCCTTTGTCTTGTCTTCGTCTCGCATGGTTTCCTTGTCACTTTTTGATTGACATGCCTATCGGCTTTCAGACCAGATCATTCTGACGATCTTCAAAACGTTGCCCGACACTTTTCAGGAAAGGATTTCTTTCCAATCGACCGATGGAGTGGATGGAAAGAGAATAGGAGACTGTTTAGTCAGGGTCAAGCAGAAATTGTCTGTTTTATGTCCACTGATTAATCTTCGGCCGGACCGGGTGATCGATATCAGTTTGTTGTGGGGCTTCGTCGCAACACCGACCTTGAGTCTCGGGGAAAAACGGTTGAATAGCAGACTGATCATTTTTATTCACAGGAACCCTATCCTTGTGATAGGGTCAGAGTTTAAAAACTGAAACCTTGGAAACAGGTGTTCCATTGATGGGGAAGCGCACATCCAACCCTCACGCTGCATCCAGACGCCTGTAAATGGTTTCCCAACCTATTCCTATCCATTATTTGGCAACATGCTGGAAATACTGATTGACCATCTGAAATGCGGGGTCACCGTTTTAGATAAAAGCCAAACGATCATCCGGGTAAATAGCGCCTTTTCATCATTATTTAATAAAAATAACAATGATCTGGAAGGGACGATCCTGGCGGATTGGTTCACCGGTTTTTTTGATAAAAAAGCCAGTGAACGGTGGGACCGGATGGTAACAGAGGCAGAGCAGAATATCCAAAGCCCGGATGGTCAGTTCAAGGTCAAGTCAGACCAGGGAATCCGGCTGTTGGAGGCACATGTTGTTGTGATCGACGAATCGACACGACAGGGTGATGCGTTTTTGATTGCTTATTGGCGGGACATTACCGAAATTGAGGCTCTGAAATCGGAGTTGACCGATCTCAAATTCATGGCGGAATCGGCGGGCGCCGAACTGACGGAAACCAACACCATTCTGACCCAGGCATATCAGGAGGCAGAAGCGGCCAACAAGGCTAAAAGCGAGTTCCTGGCCAACATGAGTCATGAGATTCGCACCCCCATGAATGGAGTCCTGGGGATGATTGAAATGCTGCTGGAGACGGATCTGAACATGGAACAGACCGACTATGCGGATTCCGTTCGCAGCAGTGCCGAATCTCTGCTGGTACTGATCAACGATATTCTCGACTTCTCAAAGATTGAAGCCGGGAAACTGGATCTGGAATCGATCGATTTTAATCTGCGGGTGACGCTCGAGGAACTGAACGATGTGATGGCTTTAAAGGCCTATGAAAAGGGGATCGATTATGATTGTCTCATCCGAAAGGAAGTTCCGACACTGCTCAAGGGAGATCCTGCCAGATTAAGGCAGGTGCTGACAAATCTCACCGGCAACGCTGTAAAATTTGTGGAAAGAGGCGAGGTTGCGATTCATGTCGATCTGGTCAGTGAGAGCGAGAATAAGGTTGAGTTGTTGTTTGAGATCATTGATACCGGCATTGGTATTCCTGCAGAGAAGATTGAGCGGTTGTTCAAATCGTTTTCCCAGGTTGACACATCGACGACGCGAAAATATGGGGGAACGGGGCTGGGATTAAAAATATCCAAGCAGCTGACCGAACTGATGGGTGGTAAAATCAGTGTTGAAAGCGAAATGGGAAAAGGGTCGACATTCCGCTTCTCCGCCTGTTTTGAAAAAAGGATAACGAGCGGGGCTGACCTTGAAGAAATCCCTCAAAACATTCAAAAGGAACGGATTCTAATTGTCGACGATAATCTGACAAGCCGGAAAGTGCTGGCTGAACACCTGAACTCCTGGGGTTGCGATTTCGAGACGGCTGAAAGCAGCCCTGACGCCCTGGACAAACTGGCTCAGGCAGTGGCACAGGAAAAACCATTCCGTATCGCCATCATCAGCATGCTGATGATTGACGCCAGCGGTGAAGAACTGGGCAATCGGATTAAACAAAACCCCAGACTCTCAAGAACCGCCCTGGTGATGGTGACGACGATCGGGCAGCGGGGAGACGCCGTAAGACTGAAAAATGCCGGTTTCTCGGCCTTTCTGATACGCCCTCTGAAAAAATCCCTGCTTTTCGATTGTCTGAGAACGGTGATTGGTGCGATTGATCCGGGAGACGGGGACGCTCCGCCTGACCTGATAACTCGCTTCACATTGCAGGATCAGAAACCGGAAACAGTCACGCCGACAGTAAAACTCAATATTCTGCTGGCTGAAGACAATCCCATGAATCAAAAAGTGGCCATGAAGATGCTCCAGAAACTGGGACATGATGTTTCAGTAGCAGACGACGGACAGGAGGCCCTGGATATGTTTCTGCATGAATCTTTCGACCTGATTCTCATGGATGGTAACATGCCGAACCTGGACGGCCTGGAAGCGACCCGCAGGATCAGGGAGATCGAAGCCAGGCAGAAACCCGGGCCGGGAGACCTTCCAGCCAGGATTCCCATCATAGCCCTGACAGCAAATGCCATGAAAGGCGACCGGGAACGGTTTCTGGCGGCAGGCATGGATGAGTTCCTGACAAAACCCTTCAAGAAAAAGGATCTGGTTGAGGTCCTGGAACCATTCGGTCCCCGCCTGCCGGTATAATCCCTTCCGAAGACAACCCCCTGCACTCCGGAAGCGCCGTTTAGCCCATGTTTAATCGATGGCGTGCAGTCTTCCATCCATGGTGCGGGCGAACATCGTTCCTCCTGAATATGCAAGGTTGGCGGTGAGTGGTGCTCCCAGGTAAATCTTGTGGAGCAGATGCCCGTCTGCCTGTTGCAGAGAGTAGAGAAATCCGCCCTGAGATCCGAAATAAACCTGGTCCCCAACGGTGATGGGCGCGGTGGTGATGGCGGATTCGGCATTGAACTCCCAGAGAACCGTTCGTCGTGTGGCATCCAGGGCGTAACACCAGCCCAGATGATCCCCGATGAATAACCGTTCCGGGGTAACGGCAGGGGACGAAATAAAACGGCCGGGTTGATGGGGAGAGACGATACGTCCCATGGATCCTGCCTGGGCCGTGGGACGGGGTATGGGGATGCCCATGACCCACAGTTGCGCCCAGAGTCTTTTAATGAAAAGACTTCCCGGGTAAGTTCGGGCATGGTGGCTCAAGGTGTAGAGTTTTCCGTCTGCAGGGACAAAATGCACAAGATCACCGGTGATGACGGGGGCATCATTAAGCAGGCTGCTGACAAGGAAAAGAAGTCGCTGTGCGCCGGTTCTGGCATCCAGGCCAAACAACTGGTTGTCGTTGTTGGCTGCATAAAGGGTGTCATGGCGCACACTGGGTGAATAACGGACACTGCTTCCGATCGCTGTTTTCCAGATGACTTTTCCATTGAGTGCGTCCAGGGCATACAGGTTTCCATCGGCCGATCCGATATAAAGAACCCCTTTTTCGACCACCGGGGAGTTGTCAATAAAGTTTCCGGTCTGGTATTGCCATTGAACCTCTCCGTTGAGCCTGTCGAGTGCAATGATCCGGCCATCCAGCAACCCGAAGAAAATCAATTCGTCAGCCAGCGCGGGGGTGGTTTCCACCGGACCGGTGGTTGGGTAGACCCATATCACCGAACCATCTTCCCCTTTCAGGGCGATGACCCTGCCAACATCCCCCACATACACGATGCCATCAGCAGTCACCGGGGATGAAGGGAGGCTTCCCGCCAGGGCCAGCGACCAGCGCACAGACCCAGAGATCGCAGTGTTTCCGGGAGAATGGCGGGTGTGGGCTGAATCTCCTCCAGACGTCTGCCAACGGTCGGGACCCGAGAATGAGGTCATGGTTGATACCGGATGCCGAAACAGGGGCCATGGGTTTCTGAAATAGGGGGTCAGATAAAGGACAATCACGATCAACACTCCAACCGGGACCAGGAGCATCAGGACTGTTTTCCATCGCGATTTCCGCAGCGTGCCCCTCTCATTATTGTCGAACCATTTGTGCAGGTTATTGCTCATAGCTGTTTCATGGGGTCGGCGCTGCGCCGTTTCCTGGGTTTCGGGTCATGTTCAGGATACCCCACGGTTTCTGAGCGATTCAGAAATGCCCGAAGTTCTGGTGAGATTCCGATTTGGTCTGACGCTGCCACTGGCTGGGGCAGTTCCACAGAATTGTAAGTGTTCCAGAAGAGAATGGACCGTCGCTGATCCTGGTCTTTTCTGCAGTGGTCCAGCGCGGCGGCAAAGGCTTTGGACGTATAGCAGGGATCAAGGGAAATCCCTTTTCGGGTTTTCATCTGTTCATGGGCATCACCACCTGCGAGGGTCGGATGGCCATAGCCGGCCCCCAGGTACTCATCCAGCAGGACAGGGGCCGGTATCGACACTTCCGGCAGATTCGGGGATCGGTCCTTCAGGTACCGGTAGGTTTGTTGCGCCAGTTTGCGGATGGCACCGGCAGTGCACACGGCAAAGGGACCGAAATGGGACAGGGAGACCCTGACCCCCACCACTGTTGTTTCCAACCCCGCCAGTTGGCATCCAAGCAGGAGTCCCGCCATGGTCCCGCTGGATCCCACGGGACAAAAAATGCAGGCCGGTTCCGGCATCAGACCGCAGTCCACCTGTTCTTTCAATTCCAGGGCCGCATTGACATAGCCGATGGTTCCCACCGTATTGGACCCACCCGGCGCCAGAAAGTAGGTGGACAGGAACCGTACCCGCTGTTTGACAAAGTAATCCAGGACTGTCCTGAACAGCGATTGCTTGTAAACGATGTCTGCATGAGTGCTGCACAGGTGCCACAGGTTGTTTTTGACATTCAGGGTGACCGGTTGATCGAACAGCAGGATGGTGCAATCCAGCCCCAGGATGTCGCAGAAGATCGCCGTTGCCAAACCGTGGTTGGTGCCGATGGCGCCAAAGGTGACAACGCGTTTTTTTCCCTGCTGCAGGGCCTCTCCCAGGGAAAACTCCAGTTTCCTGATTTTGTTGCCACCGTAAATAGAGGAGGAACGGTCGTCCCGCTTGATCCAGAGATTGCCATGCCCAAAGCCCGGCAACGGTTCGATGGGTGTGGGTTGTAGTCCCAGGTCGACCCATGGGATGCGGCCCCGGAATTCGGGAAACCATCTGAAAATGACAGGTTCTGCACTGTTCTGATCCATCCCGGTTCTCATATCGCCATATCTGGGTTTTGAGCTGAATGCCCCGTTCAAGGAGGAATCGACAGCGGATTCGATCATAGACGATCCCTGCAGGGTCGAAAAGGATGAAACATCCGATTTTAATCGGGAAACTGAGATCAATCAGTGACCCTTCTCCCGGTTACCCGCTTCCCGATGACCTGTCAGCGGGTTGAGGAGGATAGGACTCGATGAATTTCTCCAGTACCTTGATTCCCAGGGCGATATTGGCGGGGTTGGCCCGCGCCATATTGTCCTGGATCGAGTGAAAACCGCCATAACCGCTACCGGGGTTTCCATCGTGCCCGATGGTGAGGGATGGTATGCCCGCCGCCAGAAAGGGAAATGCATCGTTGATACCCCCGCTGATCACGGTCATTGGGTTGCCGGTCATACCCTTCCAGACCTTGTTCAGCCGTTCCGCCAGGACCGGATCTGATTTGTAGGACCGGAAGAGACCGCTGGAGGTGCTGGTTGCGTAGTACAGATTTCCGTTCTGCCCGATCAGTTCGAGGCTGATTAGTGCGGTCGGTCGGAGGGGCGCAATCCGGCCGTTGTCATATCGCTGTTTTACATACCAGCGTGCCCCGTGGAGACCCGTTTCTTCACCGCTGGTCAGAAGGATCGTGATATTGCTGTCGCCTGTATCGACCCGGCCTTCACGGATGTCTTTGGCCATGGCCAGCAGCACAAGAACCGATGCCCCATCGTCTATCGTTCCGAAACTCTGGGAATGCTCGTCCATCAACATATACCCCCCCAGCCAGGAAAACGCAAAACCGGCATAAATCACATAACTGGCGGTCAGCAGCCAGGCCCCCAGACGAAACGGCATCAGTCGTAAAAACGCCATGCGATTCGCCAGAAAAGCCCACAAGCAGAGCAAAAGACAGAGCACCAGGAAAAATGGAAAGCGTTTCTGGATGTAGCTGCGCTGGATATGGTCCCAGAAGTCGGTCTTGGAATCGTAGTGGGCAGTGAAAATAAGTTCCCGTGCTGCATCGGGCACGGTATGGGTGATAATGATATTCTCAGTCGGTTTCTGGATCAGCGCTGAGACAGTCGGTACCGAGAATTCCACCTCCAGGACCAGCATCAGGACAATGGCCGCCACGGCGATGAAGGCCGGCAATGGCTTGCGTCGCAGGATGAAAAGGGCAAAAAGGCTGGACAGTATCAGAATGGACAATCCCATCAGGAAGTTCTGATGATATCGCAGCGAAAACACCTGTTCCGTGAAGGGAATATTCCATGCGGTGAGCAGTTCCCTGATCATGGCGGCAGTTTGTTTGAGGGCCGGGCTGTGACCGGGTCTTGGCACAGATAGTGTTTCCAGAAGAACCATCAAATCCATTTTTCAGCTCTCCCGGTCATCTTTTACCGACTAGATGGGCGGCCAGTCGTTTTCCCAGACCGATAATGGAGAGGACTGTCGGTCGATCCAGTGACTCGGGAAATACGCCCGCATCACAGACATAAAGCCCCCTGGTTTCGCTTTGCAGATTGGTATCCAGCATCTCTCCGATACGAACGGTGCCACTCGGATGGGTACCCCGCAGGGGAGACATGAAAATCGATGATCGCCTGGCTCCCGCCTCAACCAGTATTTTCTGACAGAGGTCGTAGGCATGATTCTGCTTTTCCCGGTCTGTAGCAGTCAGGCCTTTACTGATCCTGCCGTCCGGATACAGGTTGCCGGAAATATCATCCTTCAGTTTGATCATGACACCCATCATTTTATGCCACTGCGCCCAGCGGAGAGCCGGTCCGATACCCTTCCTGATGGCGATCATGGGATACAGCAGAAATGGGTCGGTCAGTGTGCTGAGCATGTAGCCGACGTCATCATTTTCCCAGGACCAGGTCATGGGGGGTTCGTTACCGGTACCGTTCTGACTGGAGAAACCGTAAACCATGACGGTGGTGTCCATGGCCATGCCGACACCGGCATCCTTCAAGCCGGAATTCTGTAGAATACGCGGCGACCCGAGTCCCCCGGCAGCCAGAATCACAGTTTCTGCCCGGGCTGTAAATTTTCTGCCACGGATGTGACCTTCAACGCCGACTGCCTGGCCGTCCTCAATCAGAACCCGACTGACACGGGCCGATGTCTTCAGTTCGGCACCGTTCTGCACAGCCTCATCGACCCATTCGGCGGCGTTCCATTTGGCCCCGCAGCGGCAGCCGAGCATGGTGGTTGCATGACACTTGAATTTTTTATTCAGGGCGACACTCCGCCGGGGGTCCATAAATTTTGGCTGGGGGTACCAGTCATATCCCAGGGCCCCCGCCGCCTGAGCGATACGGGTGGAGGCTTCGCCTCTCAGCGCCTCGGGCAGTGGCTGGATATTCAGCTCCGTGATCGTCTCTGCCACCTCCCGGTCGATATTGACACCATAGCGGTCCTTCAACCAGGCGGGCGGTGGCGCTGCACATCCGCAATACATGCTGGTTGCACCGCCAAGCATGATGGGTGCAATGATGTTCAGGCCTTCCTGCGTGTACAGGAAACTCATCTTTTCAGTATAGATCAAGGCCCCCAGGTAGGTGCCATAATAAACTGTGTCCCTGTAATCCCTGCCCCGCTCCAGGATCAGCACCTTTTTCCCGTCCCGGGAAAGCGCCCGCGCAGCGGTTGCACCCCCCGGTCCGGAACCGACGACGATGACATCAGCAGTATAGGTAGGTCGGGCTGTCATTCTCTTCTCCTCTCTATCCCTTCCTCTTTTTCAGCGCCAGGGCTTGTTTAAGGCCTTTTTCCCGGATCACCTTGATCTTCAGACCGAATTCCGTCAGTTTGAAAAACCGTTTCCCATATTTCTTCAGCAGTTTTTGATTGATTTCAAAACCAAGTCCCGGTTTTCTGAATGGATGCAGCAGGCCTTTACCGTCCGGCAGGATAGGGTCGATAATGCCCTCCCTGAACTCGGGAATCCATGACGGCTCCTCCAGAGGATATTCGACCGGCTTGGTGTTGTCTTTATCGGCCAGGACCAGATTCCAGTTGATATGGAAACCGATCCCGTTGGTCCAGGTGTGGGGGGAATATAACCGCTTCTTTGTCTTGCACATCTCGATCACCTGCATGACCTGGGCGATGCCGCCGGCAAAAACCGCATCCGGCTGATAGATATCGAAACAGTCCTTTTCAAACATGATCTTGATCTCATCCCAGCCATAATTCAATTCGGCACCGGAAATCTTGACTTTCGAGAATTTCTTCAGGGCCGCATTACCGTCATAGTCCCTGGAATCGAGGGGTTCCTCGAGCCAATCGATCCGGTTGTCGTGACAGGCGGCGGCAAACTCCTTGGCCCTTTTCAGGTCCCAGGCCGGGATCCGGTCCACAATAGAGACCAGCCAGCCCTGGTTGGCATCCACCCCCAGTACCATCTCATCGCCAACCCCCTTGCGGACAACTTCAATCTGGCGGATATCATCTGCCAGGGAAATGTTTTTTACCCGGAGTTTGGCTGTTTTAAACCCCCTCTCTTTCATTGCCAGCAATTCCTCCACCCGCTTTTCCGGCGCATGCATCTCCCCGGTGGAGAGGTAGACCGGAATCGAACGGGCATCCCCACCCAGAACCTCATAAACCGGCTTGTTTGCCTTTTTGCCGATAATGTCCCAGCAGGCCGGCTCAATCCAGAAATTCCGCCAGCCCAAAAATCCGGCCTGCTTCAGCAGGCTCTGGATTCGGTCGATGTCCGTGGGATCCGCACCGATCAGGTAGCCTCCCAGGAGATCCCCCAGGCCGGCCCTCTCCCGCCCCATGGCGATACCGGCAGAATATCCCTCAATCCCCTCGTCTGTCCCTATTTTAATCAGGGTAAACTGGTTCAGGGTCTGCGGATAACCGGGGATCCAGGTCGGCCAGAAGGTTTCCTTGAGGGGAATGGACACATGGTACAGTTCAATGCTGGTAATTTTCATGGGTCACCTCTTCGATTCGGGAATTAAATACAGGTCTCAAAAACGGCTGAGACCGGAATAAATTCAAAAAACGATCCCCACAGATAATGGATGGCGTTTGCCCGACTCTTTTTTCAAAAGAAAGGTCCGCTGAAGCCATCCCTTTTCCAGGAAAAGCCCGGCCCGTCTTTGGTATCGCGGGGCGCTTTTGACCGTGAGTCCCGGTTGGAAAAAAAGAGGGTCTGCCAGATACGATAACTAGGACAAAACAGCAGCCCTGTCAAGGATTTAAGAGCCGGGGTGGGTAGGGGAAGAGTTCCTAACCGATTGCTTTGACCCGACCGATATCGCCGCTGGTCAATCTGACTTTGATACCATGGGGATGGGACGGAGAACGGGTCAGGATATCCCTGACCACACCTTCGGTCAGTTTGCCGGTTTTCTGGTCTTTCTTCAGTACGATCCTGACCGTGATCCCCTGCATGATATCGGATCTTTTCGGGGTATCCATCAATTGTTGAATCTCCTTCAAATTTTATGGTTGATTGGATGGGTCTGCACCGCAGACCGTTTCCTGTCCTTCGTTGTGTCATACCGGACATGTGGGCCTGCACAAGACATGCAATACCCGATCTGGGGCTGCATGTCCCGGGTATGACCGTTTCAGTGATCCTCAAGCGCCTGGATGTGTTGATGGATCAGCGAGAGGTATTCCCCCTTGTGAACATAGTAGGCCATCCGATCCAGGTTCAGATAGGTCATGCCCCCGTCACAGCGCCTGGCCACCTGTTGTTGCTTGATTTTCCGGAACTGGAAAGCCGATGCTTTTTGTTCCGTCAGCTGTTTCAGATACAGCGCAACCAGCCGGGCCTGATCATCCCTGCCCTGCCAGCCCAGACCCGCCGCTTCCACCATCCCCATCAGGAAAAGATCGTCCCGTTCCGGGTGAAACACGTTCAAATAGAGCATGGGTGCCGCTCCTTGCCAGTTGAGAAGGGATTGATCGATGAAATGGTAGTCCAATTCATACCCGGTGGCCTCCAGAATCAGGTCGTATTCCGACTGGGACTGGTCTTCAAAAACCACGGTCTTTTCTGCTATGGAGGCGATGCCCGGCCTGGGGGTGATATCTCCGTGACCGAGGTGATGAAGCACCAGGGAATTGACGACCGGGTGGGATTCATACAGCCTGTAGTCGGGATCGGGCAGACCATAATCGCTTGGTTTTCCGACCAGCATCCGGATGATTGCGCCATCAACAGCCTGTTTGAGTCGGTTGGGGAGTTTGATTTTGCCGCCGATGGTATCGATCGGCTTTCCCATGACAAACTTGGGCAGGAAGTAATACCCCCGGCGCACGACGATATCGACCGATCGAGCATGATGTACCGCATCCACGGCGATATCGCAGCCACTGTTCCCGCATCCGATAATCAGTACCCGTTGACCATCAAAGATGTCGGCGGTTTTGTATGCGGCACTGTGCAGCCGGGTTCCCGTATAGTCCCCGGGGAGCCGGATCCGTTTGGGTTTATGGAGGGTTCCATTGGCAATCAGGACACCTGCGACGCTGACCATGTGCTGTCCCTGCTGATCTTCCACCAGCAGCTGCCAGTGATCCTGCACCGGTTTGGCTTCAATGACGCTGGTTCTGAAACGGTAACTCGGATAGAGCTCAAATTGGGTGGCATAGGCCTGAAAATAGTGTTTCATCAGGGCGTGCCCGGGATAGGCGGGGGTCCCGGGAGGCATGGGAAATTCGGTAAACTCCGTCATTGTTCTGGAGGAGATCAGGTGGGCGGACTGGTACATGGTGCTGGTGGGACTGTCTATGTCCCAGAGTCCGCCGACATCGGAATTGGTTTCGAATCCGATGAAAGGGATGTCGACCTGTTTCAACCTCCTGGCAGTGCACAAGCCCATGGGACCTGCACCAATAACCGCATATGGCAACATGGGTTCTTCCTTAGGATAATTCAAATGGGACCATTGAGGTGGTTGTCTGAATCAGACAGGTTGCCTGAAAGTTGACTCCGCTGTTTTTGGGATGTGTTCTGCGGTTCAACCCGGTCCGAGTCTTCAGTGTGACATGTTGATGTCAAGGCGTCCACCGCTTGTTGGATCATCCCTGCCGGTTTAAAAAGTTACGCCCCCGGGTTGAAGAGGGGAGACAGACTGTTTGAATTCGGAAAAACACTGCTTGACACTGGCCGGGGGTTTTTTTATGATCGGGATTTCGCCCCTGCAATTCAGACAAGGGGCGCAGCGCGCCCGGGGATTCCCTTCTGCCACTGCTTGGACCTGTCAAGTGATTCCTCTGGAAGATGAAACCGTCAAATAATGCAGTGCATGACGCCATCTCCGGAAAGTGAAAAGCGATTTCAAGACCGTCAGCTGGAATGGAACCGGATCGAGAAACACGCAATCATTTTTATCCATGACTATTGCCGTAGACTTTCAACCTGTTGGTCGTAACATATCCGTGGAAGCCGGGGTAACTGTGCTTGAGGCATCCAGGGCAGCCGGGGTTGGACTATCAGCCGTCTGTGGCGGGGAGACCGGCTGCGGGTCCTGCAGGGTGCGTCTGTCATCCGATGCTGCAGTGAGTCCGCCCAATTCCATGGAAAGAGACATCCTGTCCGTAGAGGAACTGGCTCAGGGACTGCGGCTGGCCTGTCAAACACGGATCCGGGGCAGCCTGCGGGTCGATATTCCACCGGAGTCGCTGACGGCACCCCAGCGGACCCAGGTGGAAGGCGAAGAGCTGCCATTTGAGCTGGATCCGCCGGTCACCGCCCACACGGTTCAATTGAAGGAAGCGACACAGACCGATCAGCGTTCTGACTGGGAACGGCTGAGCGATGCCCTGGTCACAGCAGGGAAGGTCAAACCGCGGGGATATCCACTGGGTATGGTCCGGCAGCTTCCCGGCATTCTGCGGGAAAACGACTGGCAGGTCCAGATGGGACTGCGGGGCGAAGAGATCGTGAGTGTATCTGCGCCGGACAGCCCCCTGCTGGGACTGGCCATTGATATCGGGACGACAAAGATCGCCGGTTATCTGGTGGATCTGAAATCCGGTCAAACACTGGCCATGCAGGGAATCATGAACCCGCAGATCGGTCACGGCGAAGATATTATGGCCCGCATCGCCTTTGTCATGAAGCAGCCTGCGGGGGATCGTCAACTGCAGAAAGCGGTGGTGGACGCTCTCAATCAGCTGGCGCTGGACCTCTGCCGGCAGGCATCCATGGGGAATGGCAATCATGCCGATGCTGGGGGGGTGACGCCCCTGCAGATCGCTGAAGTGGTTGTCGTTGGGAATACCGCCATGCATCACCTGTTTCTGGGGTTGCCGGTCAGGCAACTGGGTATGGCGCCATATATAGCAGCCGCCTCTGCTGCAATGGATGTCAAGGCCAATGAGATCGGGCTGTCGGTTTCTGACGGGGCTGTGGTCCATCTGCTGCCGCTGATAGCCGGTTTTGTCGGTGGGGATCATGTATCCATGCTGCTGGCTACAGACATCAGCAGCGATACCGGGAACTGCATCTACCTCGACATCGGCACCAATACAGAGGTCACCCTGACAACCGGGGGTCGTACCCTCTCCTGTTCCACAGCATCCGGTCCCGCCTTTGAAGGGGCCCACATCAAAGATGGCATGCGGGCGGCAGAGGGCGCCATTGAACGGGTGCGGATCGTCAACAACAGAATCGTGGTGCAGACCATCAACGATGAAAAGCCGGTGGGGATCTGCGGGTCCGGGATTCTGGATGCCATCGCCCAGTTCAAGCTTGCCGGCGTGATGAATCCGCGGGGCGCGTTTGAGGCCGGCCATCCCCTGGTCAGGGAAGGCGAACGGGGACTTGAAGTGGTGCTGGTGGCCGGTGTGGAAACGAAACATGGTCGGGATATCGTGCTGACACGGAAAGATGTCAGTGAAATTCAGCTGGCCAAAGGGGCTATCCGTGCCGGTATTGAACTGCTGCTGCTGGAGGCGGGACTCTCTGCTGACAGGTTGGAGCAGGTGATCATTGCCGGGGCTTTTGGCAGTTTTATTGATGTCAACAGCGCCATTGCCATTGGTATGTTTCCCCTGCTTCCTCGGTGCTGTTTCCGGCAGGTCGGAAACGCTGCCGGGATCGGGGCCAAAATGGCGTTGCTGTCGCTCTCCAAAAGAGGGGAAGCGCAGGAGATAGCGCGGAAAAACGAATACCTGGAATTATCAAACCACGGTGAATTCACCAATGAATTTACCCGTGCCATGCGGTTTTAAATGTCCAAAGGTGAATCATGAGCAGAGGAAAAATAGTGGATGTGGTCAAAAGCGGCCGCATCCTGGTATCGGATGGTGCCTGGGGAACGTTTCTCCATCAGAAGGGTCTGCAGGCCGCGGAATGTCCGGAAATGTGGAGTGTCACAAACAGCAAAGCCGTCCTTGAGATTGCCAGCAGCTATATCGATGCCGGGGCGGATATGGTGCAATCCAACAGTTTTGGGGGGTCCCTCTTCAAGCTGGGGCAATACGGATTCGGCGACAGGGTGGCCGAAGTCAACGAAGCGGCAGCCAGAATCTCCAGGCAGGCTGCTGGAGAAGAGAGATGGGTGATCGCTTCCATCGGGCCCACCGGCAAAATGCTGATCATGAAGGAAACAACAGAGGAGGCGCTCTACCAGGCCTTTCAGGAGCAGGCCATGGCCCTGGAAAAAGGGGGCGCGGATGCGATCTGTATCGAAACCATGTTCGATCTGGGCGAGGCAACCCAGGCCATCAGGGCAGCCCGGGAAAACACCGGCTGTGAAATAATCTCCACGTTTACGTTTGAGCTGACCAAAAAGGGGGAGTATCGCACCATGATGGGGGTGTCCCCCACCCAGTTCGCCCAGGCGGTCATCGCAGCCGGGGCGGATATTATCGGTACCAATTGCGGGAACGGGATGAAACGCATGGTCGATATTGTCCGGGAATTGAGGGCAGCAGCCCCGGATACGCCCATCCTGGTGCATGCCAACGCCGGGTTACCCGTGCTGGTGGATGGCAAAGAGGTCTATCCGGAATCCCCGGAGGAGATGGCAGGCTACATTCCGGCCCTGGTCGAGGCCGGGGTGAATATTGTCGGTGGGTGCTGCGGTACGACCCCGGACCACATTCGAGCCCTGAAAAAGGCCATTGCCGACCTGGGTTAATTGCAGAATGGTTGATCAGAGGGGCAACTCATCATGGAAGACCTGATGGCGGTTCTGCCGGATACCGGCACTCCTGTCTGTATTTCCTGCGAAACACGTCGAGGGAGCCGATCACGGCACCTGTGATAATCAGCAGCATGGCAGCCAGGGAGGTGCGGGTCAACGGCTGGTGGCTGCCGAAAACCAGGACCAGGGTGGAAAACAGCGGGGTCAGGTAGGCCAGGGAGCCGATGATTCTCGGGTCCCCGTTTTTCATGGCCGCATCCCACAAAAAGAAGGCGCCGCCCATGGGGCCGATGCCCAGCAGACAAAGATAGAGCCAGTCCCCGGGTGACAGAGTCGCCACACTTGCCAGTGTGCGGGTCTGGAAAAAATAGACGGCCAGGGAGAGGATCCCCGAAGCCAGGCAGAATCCACCCACTGCCCCGGTGGGATAGGGGGGCAGCTTCTTGCTGGCCAGGGAGTAAGTGGACCAGACAAAAGCTGCCGCCAGTGCCAGCAGGTATCCCCAGCTGTTGACCGGATCCAGTGTCAAACGGCCTCCGGTGACGATCAGTCCGGCACCCGTCATGCCCGTCAATGCCCCGATGATATGATGCCTTCGCAACCGGTAGCCCTTGAAGAAGAACGGGGAAAAAACAACGATAAACAGGGGCCAGAGGTAATTGATCAGGTTGGCTTCAACGGCCGGCGCGTTCTGAAAGGCAGAGAAAAGCAGGAAATGGTATCCGAAGATGCCATAAACGCCCACCATAAAAACCGGCAGTGATACCCACCATGAGCGGATGCGGATCAGGCCGACCAGTCCGCTGATCAAGAGAGAGATGCCAACGATCAGGATCGGCGGCACATGGGTTAAACCGGTGCCCAGGAACGCCAGGGTGCTCCAGATGAGTATGGTGAGAACAGCCAGGACCAGGGATTTGCGATTCATTGCAGGGAATGGTCAGGCGGCTCAGTTGTGTCGGTTGATCCAGTCCTTCAGATCATTCAACGGCAGATCCTTTTTGATCTCGTTATAGACTTCGTGCCGGCAGCCTTCATATTTCCTGAATACCTTGTCCTCAACGGCAATTGCCTCAAACAGCGAGTCCCAGCTGTCCGGATGAAATGACTCGTCTTCTGAACCGATCTGCATCATCGTGGGGGTTTTCAGCCTGGCGGCGGACGGTATCATCCCCGGCAGGGATGCCATTAGTTCATGACCCAGACGGGTGGTAATTTTGTTCTCCACCAGGGGGTCGTTGATGTATGCCTCAACCACCTTCTTGTCGTAACTGATGAAGTTGGGATCCAGTCCTGACGGAATGGACAACGTGGGGAAAACAACCGACAAAAGGCTTGATATCAGCTTGGTGACTCCCTTGATGGCCGGTCCGGTAGCGGCTCCGGTGCCTGAAAGGGTCAGGGATCGATAATTCTGCTTTGTACGACTGGCGACATAGTGATTGGCAATCAGCGATCCCATGGAATGGCCGACAATATGAACCGGTAATTCGGGATGGGTGTCTCTGGCGATTTTCTCGAAGATCGCCACGTCCTCCAGGTAATCGCTGAACCGATTGACATGACATCGTCTGCCGGCGGATCTGCCGTGCCCCCGGTGATCCAGGGCCCATATCGTGTATCCTTCAGGGACCAGGGTGTTCACCACATTCATGTAGCGCCCGGAATGCTCGCCATATCCATGAATGATCATCACCAGCCCTTTCGGGTCGTCCGGGGTCCAGGTCTGGTAGAATATCGTGGTTTGATTGATCCCCTCAAAAGTGCTCTCCTGGTTTTTCATGCCCTTCCTCCGTTTTGATGTCCATTCCGATCCCCATCCTTCCTGATGACCACCGGGTCAGGGAAGTTTCCTGAAACAACAGTGGACAGGGAATCTGGTATGGCGCAGATGTCAGCTGCCCTGTCCATCCTGAGTAACACAAAACCGGCGAAAGCGCCATCCCTCTGACGGGGAAAATATAGAAAAGGGATCCGGGCATTCACAAGCCTGATACCGGGTCTTCCAACCCGTGACCGGTTTCTATTTTCGCAGCACTTTCTTGTCCACCTTGCCGACTGCGGTCAGCGGGATCTGGTCGACAAATGCGATCACTTTTGGCACCTTATAGGGGGACATATTTTCCCTGCAATAGGCCGTGATCCTCTCCCTGAGAGCATCTTCATCCTGGCCTTTGGCCGCTGCGGTCAACTGGATCACCGCTTTGACGATTTCGCTGCCGGGTCTTTCCGGGTTGGGTTCCCCGATGACAGCACAGAGGTCGATTTCGGGAATCTCATAGAGCGTTTCCTCCACCTGCTTGGAATAGACATTAAAACCGCCGACCAGCAGCATGTCCTTGGTCCGGTCAACGATGTAGATGAATCCGTCTTCGTCCATCTTTGCCACATCCCCTGTATACAGGTAGACATCGCCATCGATCTCTTTTTTGGTGTTGCGGGTGGCTTCGGGATTCCCATGATACTCTTTCATCACCTGCGGGCCGCTGACGATCAGTTCACCCGGTTCACCCACCGGAACCTCGGTCATCCCGTCCTCCACACTGACGATCTTGACTTTGGTACTCTGAACCGGAAGACCCACCGATCCAATCTTGTTTTTGCCATAAACCGGGTTCATGGTAATGACCGGACTGGTTTCGGTCATCCCGTACAGTTCGACCACTTTTCCCTCACCCACAAACGATTCAAGCCTGCGCATGGAATCAACATCGAAGGGTGCCGCGCCGGATAGACAGTATTTTATGGCGGAGAGGTTGATGGTGGTAAACGCAGGATTATCCATCAGCATCTGATAAAGGGTGGGTACATTGACCAGTTGGGTGGGTCTGTACTTTTCCATGTCTGCACAGATCCGGTCAGTGTTCCTGGGATCAGGCACCAGGATCTGGGTATTTCCCAGGGACATGCTGAGCAGCCCCAGACCGAGTCCGGCCATGTGGAATAAGGGAAACCCGGAGCACATAATGTCCTGCCCCCGTCTGACATCCAGGATATCTACCTTGGGATCGAGGTCACGGTCGATCCATTGGGTAATCTGAATCTGGTTGAACAACAGGTTCTGGTGGGTCAGCACCGTTCCCTTGGAAGGTCCGGTAGTACCCCCGGTATATTGCAGCAGACAGGTATCTTCGGGGGAAAGGGCAACCCCGGGGCAGTCCGCTGGAAAAACGGCCATCAGTTCCTTGTATGAGATCACCTCTTTACCCGGTAACGGAACGATTTTACCGGTAGGGATCTTCTTGAGGAGTTTTCCCAGGAACTGTTTGATGACCGGCAGAAAATCCGCGACATTGGTGACAATAACCTGTTTCAGTGCCGGGATCTGATCGGCAATTCCCACCAGGTGGGCTTGAAACAGGGCATCCAGCGTGAGAAAGACCCTGGCCTTTGAGTCGTTCAGCTGATGAATGATCTCTCTGGGCGTCAACAGGGGGGACACTCCGGACATCACGCACCCCACCTTCATGCTGCCCACCAGTGCGATCAGGTACTGCGGGATATTGGGCAGACTGATGCCGACCACATCGCCCTTGCTGCACCCTTTGTCGGTCAGAAACCGGGCAAACCGGTCGGAAAGCATATCCAGCTGGCCGAAAGAGCAGGCACTGCCAAGAAAATAGAAAGCCGTTCTGTCTGGATCGGCCTGCAATCCTTTTTTCAGAAACTCAAGATAGGTTGTTTCGGGGATCGGTATCTCTTCGGTCACATGCGCGTCATACCAGTTAAGCCAGGGCTTTTCGCCATATGATGTCATAATGTCTCCTGATCGTGGGTTGGTGTGAAAAAGAATCGTCTGTTTCTCATCTATGGTTGTGCCCGCGCCGACGAGTGTCGGGTGGCTTGAGAAAGCAATCCCATGAAACTATGGTTTGCACCTATCACTAAATGACGTGCAAAACAAGAAAAATAGGGAATTTCACAGACAATCCCGCATCGTGCCGGTTGCTGCAATCCTAGAACCCTTCCAGTTTGGCGATCACATCCCGCATCACCTCATCGGCCCCGCCGCCGATGGACAGCCCGATGGAATCCCGGTAATAGCGGGAAATCAGCATTTCATCCATAAATCCCATGCCGCCGTGCATGCGCAGGCAACCAGCCACCATGCGGTTGAACATCTGTCCGGCAAATAGTTTGGCCATGGAAATCTCCTTGACAGCGTCCAGCCCGGCCATTTTGAGACGGACGATCTGGTAGGTAAGCTGCTGCAGGCATTCGGTCTCTGTCAGCCAGTCTACGAGTTGATGCTGCAGGGCCTGTTTCCGAATCAGCGGTTTGCCGAAGACCACCCGTTCTTTCAGATAGTTCACCGTCATCTGGAGAATATCCCGGGCAGCAATATAGGTAGGCGGTAACAGGGAAAACCGTTCGTGCTGGAACTGGTTCATCTGGTAGATGAATCCCTCCCCTTCCTTTCCGATCAGATTTTCAACCGGTATTCTGACATTATCGAAAAACAGTTCCGCCGTGTCGCTGCACCAGACACCGATTTTATTCAGTTTGCGACCCACAGTGATTCCAGGCAGGTCTGAGGGAACGACAAAAAGACTGAAGGCGTGGTATCCCGGGTCGTCGCTGGTCCTGGCCAGGAGGGTGTAAAAATCAGCCTGAACGCCGTTGGTGATAAACATCTTGGAGCCATTCAGGATGTAGTGATCCCCCTCTTTTTTAGCCGTACTCTGGAGTGCGGCCACATCTGAACCGGCTGCGGGTTCCGTAACCGCGATCGCACCGACCATCTCCCCGGTGATGGCGCCCTTGAGGTATTTTTCCTTCAGATACTCGCTGCCGAATTCGTCAATCGCCGGTGTGGCCATGTTGGTCTGCACGGATATGGCAATATAGAGACCCGGGGCCTTGATATGCCCGAGCTCCTCCAGGAAAACAGTTTCATACCAGTAATCCAGTCCCTGACCACCATATTTTGGGTCGTACCGAATACCAAGAAATCCCAGTTTTCCCATTTTTCTGAACAGTGATTTCAGCGGGGTCATCCGGGCTTCTTCCCATTCGTCCACGTACGGGTTGATCTCTTTTTTAACAAAATCAGCCACCGACTTGCGAACCAGTTCGTGGTCTTTGGTAAAGTTGATCTGACTTTTGGAAATTATTTTTGATTTACTGCTCATATCATGGTCCCCTGTTCAGGATGGTTAGTATTCCTCTGGAAAAAGTAAAACAAATCAGTCGATCCGTCATGTATGTCCGATGTGTCTGGCTGACAGCACAAAGCCGGGATTCAGTTGCAACTGCAGCTGGATTTCGGATCAGGTCCTGGTTCTCAGCCGATACCCTGGACCAGTCGGTGACAGGGCGTATTTGACAGTCGAGTGCCCGGCTGATCGGGATATGCCTGTCGCCGTTATTCGTTACCTCATTGCCATAGGGTATCTGGTGTAGTCAGGAATTGGGGTGATGGTTGATCGTGCCTGCTGGTGTCAGGGTTTTGTTCCGGATTTAGGTTAGCGTTACTAAAATAAATTTTCAACCCATATCTGGCGGGTCTCATTTTCGCAACCCTTCCAGGCTGCGACTGGGTTATTGTTTCATGTTTGTATTGATCAAACAGCGATTCGGGTGGTAAATGAATAGTACACGGAGCCAAGTAAGTAATCCTAACCTTGAGCTCATCCTCGACGTTCTTCGGCGCGAGTCTCGAACGAATTCAATCACACACCGGTCTCGGCGTCTGCTCAGAAACAGGGGGTGAATCATTGCACAGGGTTAGACTTTAATGGTGGAAAATATGTCGGGACCGCTTGCCACAATGGTTGATGAGACTGGACAGAACCGGCGGGATGAAGTGGTGACGATCTTTACAGAAAAGGTGATTTTTGATGCCCCGGCATAGCCGGCGATTCGCTTCTCCGGGTTCGTTTTCGAAATGGGTTCCCGCCATACCATCCCGGACCTGTCGTGTGGGTGCACAAAAATCATGTGGGTAGTCCGTCACATCCGCGCAGGCGGGTGTCCATATGTGCAAACGGTGAAATACACCTGGATGCCCACCTCCGTGGGCATGACGGGAGAGACACAGCTCTTCTTTGTTGAAACGAAATTCGAAATTGCCCACATGATTTTGGTGCACCCTGTCGTGTCTTTAATTGGACAGAAACAGTGGCTTCGACGTATAGTGATGCCAGGAGGGCAGAGGGATCAAACCAGGTCAACTTGGATCTGGGCAGGCGGTTTGTGGGGTTGAATTGAGCACCTTGAGGGTGACGCTGCAGGGATGAAAACATTCACATTTGAAAATAAGCATATCCTGGTGACCGGTGCCGGAGGGGGGCTTGGCTCAGCCTTCATCAGAATACTCATCGAATTGGGGGCTCAGCTGGTGATTTCCGATCGTTCACCCGAAATAACGGAACGATTGCAATCGAGGTATGCCGGGCATAACCGTATTATCGCGGTGCCTGCCGATTTATCGGTGCCCGGAGAAGCCGGGAAACTGGCAGAAACTGCGCTTACAGAACTGGGCCATATTGATGTCCTGATAAACAATGCCGGGATCGG
>JAHJRI010000204.1 GCA_018830885.1 bacterium
AATTCCCCATATCAGCGGGATAAAGGTTGAAGGCCATGGGGCCCCGATCGTCAAAATCGTTCGCATCATCATGCGACTTCCGGATTCCCACCTGACAACACTGGTCTTCGGTATCGGCTGCATCCTGCTGCTGATCGCCGCAAACCGTTTTTTACCCCGCGGTATCGGCCCCTTTGTGCTCGTGATCCTGAGCACCCTGCTGGTTTTTGCATTTCGGATGGATCACGCCGGTCTGGCCATCGTTGGAACCATCCCCCAGGGACTGCCATCGTTCAGCCTTCCCGGTCTGAATTCTGAGCAGTTGCTGATGCTGCTGCCTGGGGCCCTCTCCATTGCCTTTATCGGGTACATCGAATCGATGGCCGTTGCCAAATTGATCGCTTCCAAGCAGGGGTATTCGGTTGTTCCAAACCGGGAGCTGACCTCCCTGGGACTGGCGAATATTGTCACCGCCGTTTTTTCCGGATATCCCGTGACCGGCGGCTTTTCCCGGAGCGCAGTCAACAATGACGCCGGCGCACACACGGGGGTCTCATCCCTCATCACCGCCCTGGTGGTGCTGCTGACCCTTGTCTTTCTGACCCCCCTGTTTTTTTACATGCCCAAGGCGACCCTGGCGACCATTGTCATCATTTCCGTCAGCAAACTGGTGGATCTGCGGGAAGGCCTTCATCTCTTCCGGGTTCAGAAAACGGACGGGCTGGCGTTCTATCTTACCTTTCTGACCACTCTGGGCGTGGGCGTGGAAGAGGGCATCGTCACGGGGCTGGTGTTTTCCCTGGGGATGTATCTCTGGCGCAGTTCACAGCCATACATTGCTGAGCTGGGATGGGTTGCAGAGGAAAAGATCTTCCGGGATATCCGGCGGTATCCAGACGCATTCAGAAAAGACACGATCCTTTTCATCCGGGTGGAAGGTCCCCTTTTCTTCGCCAACCTCAAGTTCCTGGAGGATCGTATCAGCGCCTTCATCAAAACCAGAGCCGGTCTCGAACTGATTGTGCTGGATCTGTCCGGGGTTTTTTATCTGGATGCGGTGGCGGTGAAACGACTGGAGCAGCTTATTCTCGAAAATACCCATCGGGGGATCGAAACCCATTTTTCCAGAGTCCGCGGAGAAATCCGGGAAGTCTTTAAAAGGGCAGGCTGGCAGGAGAAGCAGTTCATGGAAAAGTTTCATATTACCAACATCGAACTGCTTCGGTTGTATCAGAAGGACGTGGATTCGCTCTAGTCGATTTTTCCGCACTTCATGTTGGCCGGCACCGACACATCGATCCGTTTCGGTTTGGCCAGATTCAGGTTATTCATTATTTCAATAAAGGCCGGTTTGCTTTTCCCGCCACCCAGCCGGGGATTGTATTTCTTCTCCTCCCAGATCGTGGAAACCCTCATCCCTTTATAGTCGTGGGCAGGGTACACCAGCGTCTCATCCGGCAGGGTGAACAGTTTTTGATTCACACTTTCATAGAGTGTGTCGGCAGACCCGTCTTGAAAATCGGTCCTGCCACATCCCCTGATCAACATGGCATCACCGGTGAAGACCATCCCTTCAATATAGTAACTGGTGCATCCATTGGTATGTCCAGGGGTAGACAGGACCTTGATCGTGAAATCCCCGAAGGTCAGTTCTTCCCCGTCCTTTGCACTGATATCCGCGCAGGGCACCCTGGATCCGGCACCGTAAACCACCTCGGCCTTTGTCCGTTGACGGATATCATCGGCGCCGGTGATGTGGTCGGCATGAACGTGGGTTTCCAGATTGTATTTCAACTTGATGCCCAGTTCGTTTATCTGTTTGATGTCCCGCTCGACCTGCTCCTTTACAGTATCGATCAGGATCCCCTCCTTGCTTTTGGAGTTATATAAAAGATAGGTATAGGTCCATGTATCATAATCAAACATCTGACGGAAAACCAGGTTATTCTCTCCCATAACAGCCTCACTTGTATAATTTAGTCAAAATTCCAAAACAGAGAATCGTCGATTTGGAAATACGATATCAGTGTTATCTCAATGCAGAATAATCTGTCTCACCTGCAAAAATCAAGTAAAAAGGATACGTGCGGGCCGCGATCAAGGAGTCCGGGCAGACTCGTTGAGCGGCTGGATTCAGTTCGGTCGAGTCGGAAAATGAGGATATCGATGGGTTCATGGAACAACAAAGACCGCTTTTTTCGTGAATACTCCTTGTCAGTTTTCATATGATTTTGTAGATAGGAGATAGTATAAACAGACACATCCTGTAAAACATGTCGGAAAACCACAACACCTATAAGATTTAATCAAGGAGAGCTGATGAATATTTCAGACCTGATATCACCGCCGAAGCCGATGTCGGAAGAAGAGGCCACCGCATTTATGAACAAGCAACCGTCCGGATCCTATCAACTGGTGGATGTCAGACAGCCGGGCGAATACGAGAGCGACCACATTCCAGGGGCCACGCTGGTTCCTCTGAACGTGATCACAGCCGGTGGCGGGGACCTGGATCCCCAGAAACCGACGATTGTCTATTGCCGCTCCGGGGGACGGAGTCATGCCGCCGCTCAGTATTTAAGCGGTCAGGGATTTAAAGAGGTGTACGATATCGGCGCCAACATCCAGAGCTGGCTGGGGATTAAAGCCCAGGGGCCTTATGAATTGAGCCTGGACCTGATTGACCCCAATGTCGATTTTCCCGACGCATTCAGTCTTTCCTACGCGATGGAAGACGGGCTGCAGCGTTTCTACCTGAAACTGGAGGAGAAAGAGACGCGGGACTCTCATAAGGCACTTTTCAAGAAACTGGCCGGATTCGAGGACCTTCACATGAAGCGCCTGCTCGACGCATATGCCTCACTGGGCAGCAGCGGTGCAGATCCGAAGCAGTTTCTGGCAGACAACCGAAAAGTGATTGAAGGGGGTGATCTGGTCAAGAGTACCCCCGTGTCGATTATTTCCCAGTTGCATGATCTGCTGGATATCTTTGGGCTCAGCATGGCCATCGAGGCCCAGTCCCTGGACCTGTATACCCGCATGGCCGGGAAGAGCAGCGACGCTGCGGTTAAAAAGCTGTT
The DNA here is from genome assembly GCA_018830885.1 of bacterium. GTDB lineage: Bacteria > SAR324 > SAR324 > XYD2-FULL-50-16 > XYD2-FULL-50-16 > JAHJRI01. Next base: position 3,060 of record JAHJRI010000204.1, read on the forward strand.
CCTCGGTCTGGCGGATGAGGAAAAACAGCACCTGACCTATATTACCCGTGAACTGGACACCCACATCAAGGATAAAGCCCGGTAACCCTATCCACGGCGGATACTTCTGATGCGTGCAGGATCTGTATCCGCCATCCTCTCATGCCGTTCCACCCGGGTACAGGCATCTTTTTCTGCCGGCACGCTTCTTCGAGTTGGGCTCAGCACCCACTGACCGGTTTGTCCGTGGTCGATCGGGCCGGGTGCCACACCCTGATCCGTCGGTATGCTGTCGCTCCCATGCGGCAAACCGGTGTGCGCTGCCTTGACACCCAACACCCATTTTTCTATCATCAGGGGCAGTGAACCCATCTGCGGAAACAACCGGGACAGGATCATCAGCCCCGAATTCGTCCCAATTTCCTGATCTCACAACCTTATTCGCCAATATGGCCAGCGGGGCACAACGAAGTATGAGAAATCAAAAATAAAAGGGCTGTCATGGAACCGGTACCAGTCAGTTTTACAGTAAACGGCCACATCATCCGTGATCAGGTGGATGCCGAAATGACCCTGCTGACCTATCTGCGGCAAAACCTGGGACTGACCGGTTCAAAGCGGGGATGCGGCAGGGGGCAGTGCGGCACCTGCACCGTGCTTCTCAATGGGCGGGCGGTCAAGTCGTGTGTGATCAAATTAAAGAGTCCCCGGCTCAAAGACGCCCGGATTGAAACCATCGAATCCCTGGCCGCCCCCGGCGGAGCACTGCACCCCATCCAGGAAGCCTTTGTTCGATCAGGCGCCCTGCAGTGCGGTTTCTGCACCCCCGGTATGATCATGTCCGTCAAAGGACTGCTGCTGGAAAACCCCGGCCCGGATCGGGACGCGATCCAACACTATCTCAAATCCCGAAACCTGTGCCGGTGCACCGGTTATCAGAAAATATTCACTGCCGTCGATCAGGCGGCGAAGGTCATGAACGGAGCGCAGACCGGATTCTCCGAATTGCCCAACGATACCCCATTGCGTGTCCAGGAGGCTGTCCGGAAAGTCACCGGCAGCTTGAAGTATGCCGATGATATCACCTGGGACAACATGCTGGTGGGGAAAATCCTCTTTGCCGAACAGGCTCCATCCGTCCTGACAGAAATCGACTGCTCCGCGGTGACCGGACTCGCCGGTATTGCCGGGGTCATCACGGCGGAGGACATCCGGGGATCCCGCAGAACCGGGCTTGTCGATCGGGATCAGCCGGCACTGATCGCTGCAGGAGATACCATCCGCACCATTGCCGACCCGCTGGGAGCTGTTTTTGCCCAAACCGCGGAACAGGCCGAGGCTGCCCTCTCGACCATCACGGTCACCTGTCGGAACCTGCCGGGCGTATACACCACCGATGCTGCTGAACAACCTGGCGCAGCACTGGTCTGGGCGGATAAGCCGGGCAACCTGTTTTACCAGGGGCGGATTGAAAGGGGGGACATGGCAGAAACCCTGCAACAGGCGGAACTGGTTGTCTCGGGTAATTTTTCAACTTCCCGGATTGCCCACGGTTTTCTGGAACCGGAGTCCGGACTGGCAAGACCTGACGGATCCGGCGGCGTGGAGATCCACTATCCCAGCCAGACCGTTTTTGACGATCAGATCCAGGTGGCCGATGTGCTGGGGATGCCCCGACAGCAGGTCCGGGTCGTTCAGCTGCCAACCGGCGGGGCCTTTGGGGGAAAAGAGGATCTGGTATTCCAGCATATCCTGGCCCTGGCAGCCCTGAAATTCCAGCGGCCGGTCAAAATCACCCTGACCCGGGACGAGTCCCTGAGAGTCAGCCAGAAAAAACACCCCATGGATTTTCAGGCCCGTCTGGCAATCAACCGGGAGGGTCTGTTCCAGGGGCTGGATGTCGAAGTGGCTGCCGATAAGGGGGCCTATGCCAGCCTGGGATTTGATATCATTGAAAACGCCATGGCCTTCGTGGGGGGTCCCTATTTTATCCCGTCTGTCCGGATCAACGGCCGGTCCGTCTACACCCACAACGTCATGTCCGGGGCCATGCGGGGCTTCGGGGCCAACCAGGGCAATTTCGTCATTGAATCGCTGGTCGACATGGCGGCCCGTGAGCTGGGGATGGATCCCTTTGAAATCCGTTTTATCAATGCCCTGCGGCCGGGTCTGCCCACTGTCACCGATCACGTACTCGAACCGGGGATCGCCGGCATCGAGGAAACCCTGCTGGCGGCCAGGGAGGCCTGGCAGAGGGAAACCCCGCCGACACCGTCTCCGGGAAAACGACTGGGAATGGGTATCGCCTGTGGGGTGAAGAATGTGGGTTTCGGTCACGGTCTCCCGGAGAGCGCCGGAGCCAGGGTTGAATTGAAGGACGACGGCAGCTGTCACCTCTTTGTAACCCACCACGAATACGGCCAGGGCGCCGTCATTGGACAGGCCCGCATCGCCTCTGAAATCCTGGGAATTCCCCTCGAAAAGATCATCGTTTCCAGCCCCGATACCAGTCTCACACCCTACACAGGCGCTTCCACCGCCTCCCGTCAGACCTTTCTCTCGGGCAATGCAACCCTGGGCGCCTGCCGCCAGCTCAAGTCCGAGCTGTTCGAACTGGCAGCGACCCGGCTGTCGGTTCTTGATCCGGCGTCGCTGAAGCTGGAGGGTGACCATATCGTCACCATGGATGGTAGACACCGGTTGCCGCTGGCCGACCTGGGCAGCACCTTTACCGCCGAATTCCGGGCTTTTCCCCCGGAGACAGAGGGCCTGCTGGAAGACGGCCAGAAGAGTCCCTATGGCAGCCCCGCCTTCTCCAGCCGGAGGACCCACTGGGCTTATGCCTACGGGGTGCAGATCGTCTGGGTCGAAGTGGATGAAAATACCGGGGCCGCCCGGGTGTTGAAAGTCATTACGGCAGGAGATGTGGGTCGTGTGCTGAACCGGCGGGCGATTGAGGGACAGCAGGAGGGGGGCGTTGTCATGGGGATCGGCTATGCCCTGTCGGAGGAATTCCAGGTCGAACAGGGGCACCATCTGACCCGCTCACTCAAACAATGCGGTCTGCCGACAGCGGCTGATGCTCCGGAGATCGTGTCGGTCATCGTGGAGGTCCCCCATCCCTGGGGACCCCTCGGGGTCAAGGGCCTGGCGGAGGCGCCCTCCCTGGCAACCGCACCGGCCGTGGCCAACGCGGTTTTTGATGCAATCGGGGTGCGATTGTTTCACCTGCCGATGACGGCAGAACGAATCAAACAGGCCATCACTGAAAAGGCGCAATAGGATGAACCCATGGAACTGATGATTAAAAACGCCCGGGTGACAGGGAAATCAACCCTGGTGGACCTGGCCATTGAAAACGGCCTGTTTGCTGATATCGGGCCGCAACTGGAGCGGAAAGCGGAACGGACCATCGATGCCGGCGGCAGGCTGGTGATTCCGCCCTTTATCGATCCCCACATTCACCTGGACGCGGTGCTGACCGCCGGAAATCCCCGGTACAATATCAGCGGCAGCCACCCCGAGGGGATTGAGGTCTGGGGGGAGTACAAAAAAGCCAATGCGGGGTTCAGTGACCTGAAGGCGCGCGCCCGAAGGGCTGTAGAGTGGGAAGTGGCTTCCGGCACCCTGTTTATGAGAAGCCACGTCGATATCTGCGATCCGGACCTGACGGCCCTGAAAATACTCCTGGAACTGCGCGAGGAACTCCGGGAGCTGGTGGAGATCCAGATCGTGGCCTTTCCCCAGGACGGCATCCTCGCCTATCCCCGGGGGAAAGCGTTGATGCGGGAAGCCCTCGGACTGGGGGCCGACCTGGTGGGCGGCATTCCCCATTGCGAAATGACGCGGGAGGACGGGGTCGCATCCATTGATTTCGTCTTTGACCTGGCAGCTGAGTTTGACCGGGGAATTGATGTCCACTGCGATGAGACCGATGACGACCACTCGCGGTTTCTGGAGGTGATGGCGGCCCGGACGATCCGCACCGGGTACCGGGACAGGGTTACCGCCGGTCATACCACGGCCATGCACTCCTATAACAATGCCTATGCCCATAAAATCCAGGGACTACTGGTGCAGGGCGGTCTCAATATCGTCGCCAACCCCTTTGACAATATTGTGCTCCAGGGGCGATTCGACACCTATCCCAAACGCCGCGGCATCACCCGGGTCAAGGAGCTGCTGGCCGCAGGGGTCAATGTGAGCCTGGGCCATGACTCCATCATGGATCCCTGGTATCCGCTGGGGGCAGGGGACATGCTGTCCGTGGCCCGGATGGCGATTCATGCCTGTCACATGTCCGGTTATGACGAGATGCACCGCATCTTTGAGACGATCACCCACAACTCGGCCAGGACGATGGGGATTTCCGGCAGATATGGTCTGAAGACAGGGAATCCGGCCGATCTGGTCATCCTCGATACCCATTCCGTGCTGGATGCCCTGAGACTTTCACCAGCGCGGTTGTTCGTGATCAAGGCAGGCCGGATCGTCGCGGAGACCCGTCCCGCCGAGAGCCGGATTCACAGCGGGGGTCAGGAGAAAAGGGTGGATTTCGAAATGCCGGAAAAACGTTAAAGCCCTTCAAACAGGTTCCGTCCGGCCACCAGGGCTTGTATCTTGGCATCAGCAATGGACCGTTTCAGCATCCAGAACCCGCAGTCGGGATGGATATATGTCACCCTGCCCGCGCCCACGGTTTTTTCCGCCCGTTCAATGTGGCGGGCGATCTCATCGGCCGTTTCAACCATGTTGGATTTGATATCGACAACCCCCAGACCCAGGCCGATCTGCGGTTTCAGTTCCTTGAACACAGCCAGCTCGTCCAGGGGGCGGTTACGGGTCTCCATGACGATGTGATCCACATGGAGGCTGTTCAGATAGTCCATCAGCCTGTCCCAGCTGCCGGACTGAATCCGCTGGCCGCCATAATTCCCGAAACAGAGATGTACCGCCGGGGTCCCCTTGACCGCATCCAGCACCAGGTTGATCGCTGTTGCCGCCCAGGACCACTCCTCCGGATTTCCAGGCAGGTTGGCTTCATCCACCTGGATGACCGGCGCATCAAGATGGGCCACCTGTTTGGCCAGGGTTTCCGCGATGGCCATGGTCAAATCCGCCGGATTTTGATAGTACTCATCAATCAGGGTCTTGGCCAGCATGTGGGGTCCTGTCAGCGTAAACTTCAACGGTTTTGACGCCAGTGCCAGCGCACGGTCACAGGCATACGGCAGATCCAGGGTGCCCTGGCCGATGGGCCCCTCCACAATGCCGGGTGGCTGTCTGCGAAAATCCATGCCCTTCGCCTTCCGGTATTTCAGTTTCTCATCCAGGGTGATATCCGTGCGGATACCCGCCATGGGCAGTACAAAGTACTCAATCATTCCGTTTGTTTCCGGGTGGTTGATGTCGAAGCGGTACATCTCGCCATCACATACCACATCGATACCGGCTGTTTCCTGGGTATTCAGAACCACCCGGGTTGCATCGATCAGCGCCTGCTCCGAGGGAGAATTGACCAGCCAGTCCGGAACCGGGTATGAACCGACAACGGTTGTTTTAATTCGAGGGTCACCCATGTTGAAACCTCCTTATCGATCAGATTGATGGATTCCCATTTCATGAACAACCAGTTTAGCATATCGGTTTCCCCCTTGGAAAGGGGCGGATGGCTGGCCATTGACAGGCTGTCTGCGTGCTTGAATTCGTTTTTTGGGGAAAGGCATACCTGCCATCAATTGCAGAAATGTTACTCATGGGCCACCAAAGGGGGTCAGAAGTCAACATTTCTGCATGAAACAGGTAAACCGTCTTTCACTGGTGCAGGGCATGCGGGTCAAATCCGTCAGGGATCAGCACCCTTCAGATGTCTCCTCGTCCGCACTGGTAGTTTCGATTTCTGGAGTTGAAATGGCACCTGTTTTATCCTCGACGGGATACCCTTTATTAATCCACTCAATCCAGCTGCCATCATACAGCGCAACATTTTCATAACCCAGCATTCTGGCACCCAGATAGACCGATGAACCGAAACAGCCACTGACACACATGACATAGATGGTTTTATCCTTCGTCAACCCGTGTTTGTTGAAAATCATTTGAATCTGGTCGGCCGACTTGAACTCCTTGGTCTCCGGTTGCAGCAGCGCCATGAACATCAGTCCCGTGGAACCTGGCACCTTGCCCAGAACTTCTTTGGTGTTCCGGCTGTAGGCAACACCTTTCACTTCGGGGGGTTTTCTGGAATCGACAACCACAATGTTTAGTTTATCGAACAGGCCCAGGGATTCGTATATCTCTTCACCTGTTACTTTTTTGGACCGTTGCAGATTGACGTTGTAGGTGACGGGTGCGAACTGCGGCGTATCCGTTGTGATGGGTCTGTTTTCAGCCTTCCACTTCTCAATGCCACCATCCAGAACCGAAACCTTTTTATGCCCCAGGTATTCAAGCGCCCAGAATACCCTTGATACTGCCGGAAGCTTGCCTGCACTGCCTACCACAATCACATGATTTTTTTCTGTGACACCGTTTTTTTCCAGGAAGACAATCAGGTCCTTGAGGATCAACATCTCCCTGACATCAACCTTCGTGCCTTTGACGGCATTGGTCCGCATGTGGATGGCACCGGGAATATGGCCCTGTGCATAGAAATTGTCAGCGGGGATGGTATCCTGCCGGTCGATAATACGAACGTTGGCATTACTCAAATTATTGGCCAGCCACGCTGTGGTGACCAGTACCTGGCTGACGGACTCATTGTCACTGCTGCTTTGCTTCTTTTCCGTTTCCTGCATCTGTGTACAGGAAACAATCGTGAACATTATCAGTATGGTAAATACCAAATAGGACTTCAGATGCTTCATTTCGTCTCCATTAATTCTGAGCCGGAGCACGCCGGAACTCAGTATAAACACCAGGAAATCTCGAATTTAAACCGCGTTGGAGGTCAACTCGGATTTAACCGATTTCCCGTTAAATAGATGGGTCTGTTGCAATCAGACCCTGTAAAAATAATACCCCCGCGGGACTCTGTTGCAAGAATTGAACAAAATGGTTCAAAACACATTTTCAATGATTCAAGCATTTGGTTTTTAATTCAAATACTTAATGTTCCTGCTGGCTGTGATGTTTCCCACAAATGTTAAAAAACAGCCTCTTTTCTTAACACATGATAAGTCATGTCGTTTAACACGTGCTAAATGAATAACAGGTGGGATTTGCATTATGGCGAGCCCGTCCCTTTATCATCACGTTTCAGGGAAGATCCAGGTCCCCGTCGGATGGGGTTTAACCATCCCGAGATGAGAAAAAATAGTATATAATATCTGCTAATTAAATGAATATAAAATTTCCAATTGACTTTTAATTTTCTATTTGGCAATATAGCCAAATAAACACTGACCCGGGAGATTTTATGGAAAAAAAAACGATGGCCAGGTTTGAGGAGCAGGCAAGGATTATCAAAGCCCTCTCCCATCCCAGTCGGCTGATCATTGTCGATGAACTGAAGAATGTGAAGCGATGCGTCTCTGAATTAACTGAATTGATCGGTTCGGACACGTCGACGGTTTCCAAGCACCTCAGCGTTCTGAAGAATGCAGGTCTTGTATTTGCGGAGAAACAGGGAACCACCGTTTACTACAACCTGAGAATGCCGTGCATCCTGGACTTTTTCAACTGCATCGAGTCAGTGATTGAAGCGAATGCGTTTGGCCAGATGGAGACCGTGATCAGCTGCAAGACAAAAACCTAGGAGGCTTTTTTTTGTCTCCTAATATTCCTTATTGGCCAAATAGACAATAAATAATCACAGGGAGTCATCGAGATGATTTGGAAAAGTGAATGGAAGTCACTGGTGTGGATTGTATCCGGGTTCCTGGTCGCCTTTTTTCTGCCGATCGGGGCAGTCCGGTTTGACAATGCGATCCTGGAGGCGTTTCACCTGGTCAAGTGGTACGCGCAGGAGCATGTGATTTTATGCCTGGTCCCCGCTTTTTTTATAGCGGGTGCGATTGCTGTTTTTATCAGCCAGGATTCAGTGATGAAGTACCTGGGACCGACGGCCAATAAGTTTGTTTCATATGGTGTCTCTTCGGTATCCGGTTCGGTGCTGGCCGTCTGTTCCTGCACCGTTTTGCCTTTGTTTTCCGGCATCTACCGCATGGGGGCCGGTATTGGACCGGCAACGGCCTTTCTCTATTCAGGACCTGCGATCAATGTTCTGGCGATTATCCTGACAGCCCGGATTCTCGGGGCTCCTCTGGGAATCGCCCGGGCGGTGGGGGCAGTTTTGTTCGCTATCATCATCGGCTTGATTATGCATTTTCTGTTTCGCAAAGAGGAGGCTGAAAAAAAAGTCGGAATGATGGCCATGCCGGTGTCTGAAGTCAAGCGGCCCCTCTGGCAGAACGGTATTTTTTTCGCGCTGATGGTTGCAATCCTGGTGTTTGCCAACTGGGGAAAGCCGGATGGAACATCCGGTTTCTGGTATGAGGTGTATTCACAGAAGTGGTTAATCACCGGGATTATGGCGATTGGACTCGCTTTTACCCTGTATCGCTGGATTAAGATAAAAATCTGGAAACTGGTGTTGGTTGCAATTCCTGTGATCATCATTGCCTATGCCTTTCCTGCCCATCCCCTGATCGCGTTTGCCATGGGCGCCGTCGGTCTGGGAACCATTACCAGCACGGGGAAGGGAGAGGCTGAAGAGTGGTTCGGACAGACCTGGGATTTTACCAAACAGATTTTGCCCATGCTGCTGTTTGGGGTTCTGATAGCCGGGCTGCTTCTGGGAAGGCCGGGCGGCGAGGGGATCATTCCATCCGGCTGGGTTGACTGGGCCGTGGGCGGCAATTCGCTCTGGTCCAATCTGTTTGCTTCTGTGGTCGGGGCGTTCATGTATTTTGCCACCCTGACTGAGATCCCGATCCTGCAGGGGCTGATTGGAAACGGCATGGGCAACGGTCCGGCACTGGCATTGCTGCTCGCAGGCCCGGCTTTGTCCCTGCCCAATATGCTGGTCATCCGCAGCGTCATGGGAAACAAAAAAACGATTGCGTTTGTATCCCTCGTTATTATCATGTCGGCAATCAGCGGCATGATTTTCGGAAGTTTTTATTAAATCATCGTAACTATCTATCACATATGCCGATCTGAGGGAATCAGGACCTGTATGCAATTGAACTCATTCTCGACGGCCATCCATGGCCGTCATCCGAGGGCGGTCGCTGGCATCGCCATCCTGGCGATGCTTAACCACTCCCAATCCGTTCAATCACATACAGGTCCCGAGTTCCTTTACAGGACACATGCTGGACAATTACAAATCATCAACACTTTAAACAGGAGTTGAAAAATGAAATCGATCAAAATACTGGGAAGCGGTTGCGCCAAATGCAACAAACTCTATGAACAGGCCAGCCAGGCTGCAGAGCAGCTGGGCATTGAATATGAAATGGAAAAGGTTACCGACATGAATCAATTCGTCATGTATGGGGTTATGATCACCCCGGCCCTGGTCGTTGACGGGCAGGTGAAGGTAAGCGGATCCGTCCCCCCCCTGGAGAAACTGAAGCAATTGATCGCTGGCTGATTGAAAACCGGGGGGAACCCATCGTCGGACATTGCTGATCGTCGAACCGTTATTAGTGGAGCTGCTTTTATTATTTTCTTCAGGATTTACGGGATCGATCCGCTGTTAACGATCCTGATTTCCCCCCATATTTTAGAAGAAACCTATCAAATCGTAAAAGAGTCCGTTGAGATCATGATGATGACCACACCGGACGGAATCGCTTTAGATGAATCGCCTAATATACGGCTTGCTAAAGTAAATTGAACAGGAAAGCACTTTTTTGAAACCGGGTAGAGGTCGTCTGGCTTGGATATCCCTAACCCGCTTGTCACGTTTAACCGAAATGAACCATGAACGTTTCTTTGTGAGGATACAATGGAAAATTTTGATACACTTTTAGAAACCGGGCTTCGCTTCCATGGCCACAAATGCCCGGCTATGCCGATGGGATTGAAAGCAGGGCTGGCTGCAATGAAAGCCCTTGGTGTTGAACATTCTCAGGATAAAGAGTTGTTTGTTCTGGCTGAAACTGGAAAAGGGCACGCCGCAGGCTGTTTTCTGGATGGTGTTATGACAGCGACCGGATGCACTTATGGTAAGTCTAATATCCAAAAGCTGTATTTTGGGAAAATGGCGTTTACGCTGATCGATCAAAAAAAAGGGAAAAAAGTACGTGTCTCCCTTAAACCCGAGTTTTTTGAAAAAGCGCTGCAATCGCCTTTCGTAAAGAAACGAAAAGAGGGGGTTCCCCCCCAGGACATCGATCCACAAATTACCGAACCAATGGTAAAAATGGTGCTTGGGTTGGATGAATCCCAGTTTTTGAATATTGGCGAGATCGAAAATGTGGATGTCAAACCCGGTAAAGGCATATTTGAGACCAAAAGGTGCGAATTGTGCGGCGAAGCGACGTTTGTGAATAAACTGCGGATGACCATCAATGGGAAACTGGCATGTATTCCCTGTTCCGGATACGAGCAGTAGATACAACGATCGTATCTATTCAGCATATGTCTCGCCATGAAAACCAGGGCCTGTATGTCATTGAACTCATTCTCGACAGCTATCCATGGCCGCCTTCCGAGGATGGTCGTTGACTTCGCCATCCTGGCGCCGATTAACCACTCCCAATCCGTTCAATCACATACAGGCCCCGGCTCCCTGGTTGAAAAAGTGGTGAATAGATACACACGATCGTTGATTATTATTAAATTCAATATAAATCCTTGTTGAGGAATCCGTCAGGGACCTGACTTTAACCCGTACGAGGCACATTCGGAACATTAAACTGGTATGCTGGAGGAACTAAAGCTATGACGATCGCCCTGATCGCCGGACTGATCACCTTGGTTTTTACCACACTGCTGACGATAGCAGGCGTAGGCGCCGCTTTTATTTTAATACCGGTGTTTATTGCTCTTGGCGTTGACATTCATGTATCGATGGCCACAGCCTTGTTGCTCAATTCCATTGCCATGGTATTCGCATCCTATCGGTTTGTTAAAAATCGACTGATCCTGTGGAAGGTGGCGATTCCAATTTTGGTCGTGGCGACAGCACTCTCGCCGCTGGGTGCATATGTAAGCACAGGCCTGAACCGTACTGTCCTGTTATGGTCGTTCACAGGATTTCTGCTGTTTGCAGCCGGAATGATGCTCTTTTACCGGGCCAGGGAAAAGGAAATTGTTCATTCCAGGAGTAAACTGATCGGATATGGCGTCTCTGTGGGAGGCTTCGCAGGATTTTTAGGAGGACTGCTGGGCGTGGGAGGCGGTAATTTCATTGTACCCGTGCTGGTCTGGCTGGGAATCAACCCTAAAAAAGCATCGGCCACCACCTCCTTTATTGTTATTTTTTCTTCCTTGTCCGGTTTTTTGGGACATGCGACACTGGGAGGTATGGACTATTCCCTGTTGGGTTTCACGGCAGCCGGTTCAGCTCTCGGGGCGCTCTTAGGTTCCTGGTTGATGACAGATAAACTAAACCCCAGACATGTTAAACTGATTATCGGTATGGTCCTGCTGGGTATCGCTGCCAAAATGATCTGGAACCTGATTTGATTCAGCAATGTCCGGTTAGGATTTTGCAGTCCGTTAAAGACCATTTGTCAACCGCTATCCCCTTGACTCCACTGAAAACAGTGATTGACTGGTCCTGAAGTGCAAAATCCCAACCGGACAATGATGGATTTGATGTATCTATTCAGTTTGATTTCCGCTCAGCCTCGAAGGTATTGTGTTTCAAGAACCTTGGAAGCCATGGATGGCTTCCAGGAGCTCCAGGAGGATTCATGCGTTTCTTGAAACACAATACCTTTGGGGCATATACAGGTGAATAGTTAAGATTTGATCAGTTTTTTTTACGGATAATACCGCCTGAGGCTGCGGATCTTAAGTGGCATCGATAGTGCAGAATAATACGTCAGTTCAATCACTGAATTCAAGGTAACAACCTTTTTAGCAGGGGAGCGCTTACAAAAAAGGTTTATTATGAAAATTTTGATGCAACTGGATAATCTGAACCCAGGCAGCGTGTATAAAATATATCCAGGCTGGATAGATCGTATGCAGAAATATTTAGACTGGTGCATCCACCGGTATGGTCACTCACTAATACAGGCCACTGCCAATTACCTTTCATAAAAACGGAGCGTTATGGCGTTAGTTGAAATATCCAATCTCTCGAAAACCTATCAGACCGGAGAGATTGTCATTTCCGCTTTAAAAAATGTGTCCCTGGAGATTGAAGCGGGATCCTTTGTTTCCATTGTGGGGCCTTCGGGAAGCGGAAAAACCACGTTGTTGAATCTCATTGGTGTCCTGGATCAGCCATCTTCCGGATCCATCAAAGTGGCAGGGAAAGAGGTCAGTCAACTGACCAACAGACAACGGGCAGAATTCCGGGGAGACCACCTGGGGTTTGTTTTCCAGAACTTCAACCTGATTCCGGTCCTGACGGTCTATGAAAATGTTGAATACCCTTTAATCATGGTTAAGAATGAAAGCGCCGCTAAAAACCGCGATCTTGTCCGGGGACTACTCGACGCAGTCGGCGTTCTGGATCAGCAGTTCAAACGGCCCCACCAGATATCCGGGGGACAGATGCAGCGGGTGGCCGTTGCCCGCGCGCTGGTCACCCGACCCAAGCTGGTCATAGCCGATGAGCCGACGGCAAACCTCGACCATGATACCGCCTTTAAAATCATCAACCTGATGAAAGAGATGAAGGACCAGTGGCATACCACCTTCCTCTTTTCGACCCATGATCCCAAAATAATCGATGAAGCCGAAATTATTTACACCCTGGAAGACGGTATCATAAAAAGCAGGCAAGACAGGAGAAGCAAATGATCAAAATCGCCAGAATAGCCTATCGGAACCTGCTGCGCTACTCACGCAGAACCCTGTTGACATCGATGCTGATTATCATCGGTATTGTCGCAGTCCTGCTTTTTATCGCCATCTCCGGTTCCTTCAAACAGCTAATGGTCGGGCAGATCACCGATTCCATGCTGGGTCACCTCCAGGTTCATCGCAAGGGGTATGTTGCTTCCATTGAAAATTCCCCGCTTAATTTAAACCTGAATGACAAACAGGTTGATAAACTGAAAACCGTGTTACAGCAAAATGCCAATATTGCCGCATATTCCGGCCGCTTAAAGTTCAGCGGGATGCTCAGCAGTTATACGGAAACATCAAACATCCGACTGAACGGCATCAACCCGGAAATGGAGTTGAAGACAGCTCCTTTGCTGCCGCAACGGGTGCAGGGGAAAAAGGGAACCGCAGGGGTGCCTACCCTGAACCCGGGTGAAATCTGGATACCGGATACCCTGGCCTCAGGCATGAATCTCGACATCGGTACGCAGATCGTGCTGGTGGCAACCAACAAGGATGGATCGGTCAACGGCATAAAGCTGCTCATCAGCGGTATTGTCGGCCGCATGACGGGTCCCGGCGGAAGGGATGGATATGTGAACATGAAGGATGCAACCCAGTTGCTCAGAATCGAGGGAGAGGAGATTAATGAGCTCGCTGTCCGACTGAACCGCCTTGATTTGATGAAGCCTGTCTTCACCGATTTGCAGCAGCAACTGGAGCAGTTCAGGAACAAGAAAGACAAACCGGTTTTTGAGATCCACACCTGGGAAGCGCTGTCCCCCTTTTCAAATATCGCAAATATCATCGATCTGCTGACGCTGTTCGTCAAAGTGATCCTGGTCGCCATCGTACTGGTGTCAATCCTGAATGTGATGTTAATGGCGGTCTATGAGAGAATTCGCGAAATCGGAACCATTGCGGCCATCGGCACCAGCCCCCGCAAGATCTGGACACTGTTCCTGATGGAAGGGCTTTTTCTCGGTATTTTCGGGGCGGTCGTCGGTAGCATTGTCAGCCTGGGAATTATCCGGTTCCTCAACTGGAAAACCATTGTCATGTCATTCGGGAGACAGGAAGACCTGGTCCTGACACCTTCCATTGAGATGTCACAGGTGATCTTCACCGCGTTGATTGTCATCGCCATATCCGCTCTGGCCACCGTACAGCCGGCAATAAAGGCTTCCAGGCTGGAACCGGTGGACGCCCTGCGTCATTTTTAGTGAAGACGAAGCATGAGACTGATATCGCAGAAACCCCAACTCGCTTCGCTCAGACAGGCGGGGTTTTTGTCGCTTATTTTCGTCAAGATCATCTAAAAAACTGCTCCAAGCAATTGAAACAGCTTTATGACAGTCACTCAGCTGAGCTTATTTTCCTCCGTGTCTCTGTGGTGAGTCTTTTTCATTCAAATTCATATTGAAATCCCTATGAAAACATTCATTCAACAATCGGCAACCATGCTGGTTGGGATCGGGGCACTATTTCTGCTTCTGGTCCTGCCGTCCGGGTTGCTGGCCCAGCAAACAGCCCAGGAATGGCTGGTTACCATTGACAGAAATCTGAACCCGGACCATTACGAATCCTATCGCAAGCTGATCAATGTGGAACCGGATGGCAGCAAAAAAGAGTTTGTCCTGTTTACCGTCAAACAGGGTAAGGATAAAACAGCCGCACTGTTTCTCTCCCCTGCCTCTGAAAACGGCCGGAGTACCTTGAGAGTCGGGGATAACATGTGGCTGTATATTCCCAACGTGGGACGTCCCATCCGGATTACCTCTCTGCAGTCGGTGACCGGCGGTATTTTCAACAATTCCGACATTCTGCGTGTCGATTACCAGACAGAGTATGACGCAGTGAGCATCAAGGTCCTGGATCAACCATCGGACTCGGGGGACAATCTGCTGCAGCTGGATCTGAAAGCCAGAACAGGTTCGGTGGCCTATGACAGACTTGAGATGGAGATCGATCCCAAAACAAAACAACCGGTCAAAATCCGGGCCTTGACCGTCTCGGGAATGTTGATCAAAACCCTCTATTTCAAAAAGATCACCGATTTCGGGAACGGAATCAAAAGACCGGCGGTGGTTGAAACCGACAGCCCGCTTTATAAGGGATATCAATCCATCATGATTTTTGCCGGTATAAAACCGAGAAAACTGTCCCCTGAGGTGTTCACAACCGACTACATGGGGCGCATCGAGTCCCTGAGGCAAAAACAGTGAAAGGCTACCTGAAACCTGTTTTAATATCAGTTGTTGCCCTGTGTCTTCTTCCCGGAAATGCCAAAGCCGCAAATGACACCCTCTATTCCTTTGATGCCCGGGATTTCAGCAAAAAGACCTGGGAATGGAAAGGGGATATCCTGATCACGGCCACTTCCAAACAACTGGACCGAAAATCGGTGCTGTATGCGGTGAAATATCCCGGAGAGGAGCCGAGCCAGATCACTGAACTCGAATCGCAGTTAACCCTTGAAAGCCGGTGGGACTGGGACTGGTCGCGGCTGATTCTGGCCGGTCGGACCATGGCGCATCGATCCGACCTGGACGGAGCGGATACGGAAGAGAGCGTGTTGACGGAAGGCTATTGGCAGTTCTCCGCCCTGGACCCCCACAATGGGGAAATCGGGAAACGACTGCTTCGCTGGGGAAAGGGGTATGCCTTTAATCCAGTCGCTTTTCTGGAACGGGTCAAAAATCCGGAAGACCCGGAAGACAGCCGGGAAGGGTTGTGGATGGTCCAGGGAATCTGGATACCCGGCGGCTTTTCTATTTTTGACAACAGCTCCCTGAATCTGGTCTACCTGCCGATCAGACAGGATCTCAATGATGACTTCGTCACCCGGCCCACAGAAAGTGAAGATTGGGGTCTCCGGCTCTACACACTGGTCGGCACCGCCGATTTCGATCTCTATATTGTCCAGAAACAGGACACCCATGAAACAGACTGGGGATTCGATTTTGCGGCCAATGTGACCCCCAGCTTCGAAGTTCATGGTGAATATGCCAGCATTGACAGCGATGATACTGCCAGCTACCAGGCATTTCTGCTGGGCGCACGTTATCTGACCGAAAATGACGTCACCTGGATCATGGAAACATACCACAATTCATCCGGCCTGACGGAAAAAGAATCGACAGCCCTGTTTGCGTCTGCCCATTCGGGGTCCGCGACTGCTTTGAGACAGCTGGTCTCTCTGACCCAGAAAAGCAGGACCCTCAATCAGAACTATGCCTATCTCAAAGCCAGCATCAAGGAGCCCTTTGACTGGCTCTATTTTACTCCATCGATGGCCTGGCTGGTCAACCTGGATGATTCCAGCGCGAACATGAATCTCCAGCTGACCTACACACCCGCCAGCAACTGGCTCTTCCAGACTTCCTGGCAGCATCTGGCAGGGGAGACACACACGCAGTACGGAGAGGGGATTGTACAGGACAAAATAGTGCTTGAGGCAGGCTACAGTTTTTAAAGGGCTCCCTGGTGACTTAAAATTATCGACACTATTCACCGGTATACGCCCCAAAGGAATTGTGTTTCAAGAAACGCACGAGTCCATCCATGGAGCTCCTGTGGGTCCACCGTCGTCGTCAACCCCCATCAAAAGCACCTGCCGTGCGCTTGCAGATACCAACCAGCATCAGCATCACCGGAACTTCAATCAGCACGCCCACCACGGTTGCCAGTGCCGCGCCCGAAGAGAGACCAAAGAGCATGACGGATGTCGCAATGGCAACTTCAAAATGGTTGGAGGCCCCGATCATAGCAGCCGGCGCCGCATCCTCATAGGAGAGCTTGAGCATTTTGGCGGCGCCATACCCCAACCCGAATATAAACATGGTCTGGATGAACAACGGTATCGCGATCCAGAGAATCGTCAGCGGGTTGGCGGTGATCACGTCCCCCTTGAAACTGAAGAGCAGAACCAGGGTTGCAAGCAGCGCAATGATGGTGACCGGTGTCAGAACGTGGAGGAACTTTTCTTTAAACCATGGTTCCCCTTTGCTGCTGATAATCCATTTTCTGGAAAAATATCCAGCCACGAGGGGCAACGCAACATAAATAGCAACAGACAGCAACAGGGCCTGCCAGGGGATCGGCAGTTTTCCCACGCCGAGCAGAAAACCGCCCAGCACACCATACAAAACCAGCATGGTCAGGGAGTTAATCGCCACCATCACCAGCGTCAAACCATCATTTCCCCGCGCCAGGTATCCCCAGACCAGCACCATGGCGGTACAGGGGGCAATTCCCAGCAGAATACAGCCGGCGAAATAGCTTCTCCACAGGGGAACCTGCAGCATTTTGACACCTTCAATCAAAACCACAGTCCCGGCGCCATGGCTGGCCCCGACCGGAAGATCCAGCCCGAAAGGCATCTTCACCAGATCGATGGCATCGGGTCCAATGAATCCCCGAAACAGAAATCCCAGGAAAAAGATCGCAATCCCATACATGGTAAAGGGTTTGATACACCAGTTGACAAACAGGGTCAGAAAAACCGGTTTACCGCTCCTGCCGGCTTTGATGACAGTTGCAAAATCGATCTTGACCATAATCGGATACATCATCAGGAAAAGACAGATCGCGATGGGTATGGAGACAACGGGGGCCCCGTTTACCATAATGGACATGCCATCCAGCGTTTTCGCCAGCGTCGGCGCCAGTTTTCCCAGTAAAATCCCCCCGATGATACACAGTCCGATCCAAACCGTCAGATACCGTTCAAAAATACTGGTCATCTTCCGCTCATTATCTGGCATCGCGCCTTTACCCATTATTCTCTCCATAAAACAGTTCTTCTGAACGACCATTTAACAACACCCAATGAACCCCACCGCAGCAAGTAAGAAGCAACACTTGCCGCTTCGAAGGGGCTATCGACCGCTACGCCTGACTCCGGCCGGGGATGTCGTCGATTCTACCAGCCATGGTCCAAGCGGACCTGGAAAGGGATGATATTCAGCGAACTATAGAGATATAAAACGACCCGAAACTTGTCAACCCCGTAGACAAGTAAAATCGTAACTATTCAGTCCAATTTCCGCTCAGCCCTGAAGGTATTGTGTTTCAAGAACCTTGGAAGCCATGGATGGCTTCCAGGAGCTCCAGGAGGATTCATGCGTTTCTTGAAACACAATACCTTTGGGGCGTATACAGGTGAAGAGTTATGTAGAATCTTATTTACCCCCTGGATGTCTCCGAGTGAAAGTTGTGATTGCAACAGGGGTCAATGTCAGCTGGATTCCCCGGGGCTAACCACCCGGTAGTTGACACCTGAAATGGGTGACAAAAACGATAAAGCGGCGTTTTGAACCCATTGCTGACCGCCATGGTCAATTTCATGATTTTATTCTGTTGTCAGGTCCGTTTGTCTGATATGGTGACAGGATATTGCATCCGATTTAAGAAAATAGACAACCCGCATCTTACTATTACTATTATCCATGGTGGCTGAAAAAACAGCATGTCTGTTCTGCTACGGCAGTCTGCAACTGCCGTCGGTGATGAACATCGTCACTGGCCGGGAGTTCATCGGTCAACCCGCATGGCTGAAGGACTTCGCCATATTTCGCATGAAACAGGCGGAATACCCGGGTATTACACCCCGCAGCGGAGACACCGTCGGCGGCATCCTTTACCGGAACCTCACCAAGCAGGATTTAAGATCCCTGGACGCTTTTGAAGGGGAACAGTATGACCGCAGGCAGGTGATCGTCAGCCTGGAAAGCGACCTGCGCCAGGCGGCATGGGTCTACGTGGTCAGGGCGGACAGGCAGAATGAACTGACGGACGAGACCTGGACACTCTCCCAGTTCATGGCCAATGATTATGAGCAGTTCATGACCCGGTTTGTTCTGGGTCGGTGGGACCTGTTCACCTGAGAACGGAATACGATCGGGGACCCCTGCCGGAAACAGCTTACCGGGCAAAGAGTGCTTGACACCGGGATGCTCAAATTCCTAGACTTTCAATTCACGGATCTCTATCGCCGGACACCCTGACCGGGGATGCCTGTCCGGGAGTATCGATTCCGATTCCGCTATGGAAGCTGAGACCTGTGTCTGAGCTTCTGCTCAGAAAAAGCGGTGAATCGTTGCATCTGGGATTCCATATTCAGCAGCCGCTGCAAACCGGGCAGTCTCTTTTAGCGCGGTGAATTATAGCATCAGGGGGTACAGGAGGACCGGTCGTTCTGGCCATGCTGACCGGCATCCGGTCAATTCAATACCTGGCAACCGAGGAAGGGAAACGATGAATTCAACACCAAAAAAAACAGTCTTCAAAAATGCCGCGGCCATCGTGACCTGTGATGCCCGGGACAGGGTTTTGCGGAATGCTGATATTCTGATTGAGGGTCCGCAAATCAGTGCTATCGGGCCGGATGTGGACACCCGGGGTGCTGACGTCATCAATGCCGCAAACTGTTTTATCTATCCGGGGCTGATCAACACGCACCATCATTTCTTCCAGATGTTCGTACGCAACCTGCTGACGGTGGATTACCCCAACATGCAGGTCCTGGACTGGTTGAACGAGATCTACCCGATTTTCAAGCGAATCGACACCGACTGCGTCTATTACGCCTCCCTGGCAGCGATGGCCGACCTGCTGAAACACGGCTGCACGACCGCCTTTGATCATCACTACTGTTTTCCCTCCCATACCGAAATAGAACTGGTGGACCAACAGTTTGAGGCCGCCAGCCAGCTGGGCATGCGGTTTCATGCCGGGCGTGGCACGAATACGCTACCCATGAGCCAGGGCAGCACCGTCCCGGATGAAATGTGCGAAACCACCGATGGGTTCCTGGCCGACTGCGAGCGCCTCATCGATACCTTCCACGACAGTGCACCGTTCAGTATGGGCCAGATCGTGGTTTCCCCCTGCCAACCCATCAACTGTTTCAGAGAGACCTTTGTCGAGTCCCTGGCTCTGGCCAGGGACAAGGGGGTTCGCCTGCATACCCACCTGGGGGAAGGGGAGAATAGCGCCATGGAAGAACGCTGGGGCATGCGAACACTGGCCTGGTGTCAGGACATCGATTTCGTGGGAGAAGATGTCTGGTATGCCCACGGGTGGGAACTGACACCCGCAGAGTACCGGGTCATGGCCGAAACCGGTACGGGTCTCTCTCACTGCCCGGCACCGGCGGTACTGGGCGGGTTTACCATTATCGACATGCCCGCCATGCAGAAAAGCGGTATGCGACTCAGCCTCGGGGTGGATGGTTCCGCCACCAACGATGGTTCCAACCCGCTGGACACCCTGCGCATGGCTTTTCTGATGCAGTGTTTCCATGGTAAAAGCCGGGGAGGCAGCCCGACACCCTACGAGATACTCAAGATGGCCACCCGGGGAGGAGCCGATATACTGGGACGGCAGGACCTCGGATGCCTGGAGGCGGGCAGGGCGGCCGACCTGTTTATGATACAAACGGATAAAATGGAATACGCCGGCGCCGTGCATGATCCTGCCAACTTTCTGGCAAGGGTGGGGGTAACGGGACCCGTGGATCTCACCATGGTCAATGGCAGGGTGGTATATCGGGACGGCGCGTTTGACGGCATGGATCAGGCGGCCATGTTTGCCGCGGCAGAAAAGGTCTGCAATCGTGTCATCCGCAGGAACAATCCGGCGTATGGCAAGTAGGATGCAAGGTAAAATATGTAACTCCTCGGCAAACCTGGGATTTCAGTTTCTTCAGTCGAAAAACCGAAGTGATTTAACGACATTTTCGATACTTGAAGCCTCAATACTGGGATGAATAAATGCCATTACAGCCACATTGAAGTATAATGTAAAGTCAATGCATCTTTAGAAAAATGGTAGCGTAAACAAAACAGCGACTTATTTTCCTGTTCGAAAAACAACCCTGGTGGATGATCAAACCACTTTCTGAAAAGATTGAATATTCAATGCCGTCGATTCGTCGATTTCTAGCCAATATCGGTTATTTCAGCAGTTTGACACACAATGGTCGGTGGTATACCTTAAGCCACGTTCCCCGCTTCAATCACGCTGGAATCTGGTTTTGCGATACCATCGGTTTTTCCAAGAGCGGCAGTTTGACACAGACGATTATTCATTTGATCAATCGCAGTCAACAGGGACTGACAGCCGAGGAGATCATTACCAAACTGAGATCCCGGTGTCACTCCATACTGGTTGGACTTTGTCGTTCCGGCAAACTGCAGCGGTACAAACTGGGTCGGTCCAATATCTATCTGTCGGTGGATCCGGATATTTGTGTTCAGCAGCGACGTCTTATCGATCAGCAAAATCTACCTTCAGTTCCCCTGGCGGCAGAGATAGCGGTCCTGGTACTGGCCGGAGCCATCCGCCATCCGGATTTCAGCTTCACCTAACCGGCCAGGGCCATCCGGCGCGACCGAAGCATTTCCATTCAGGCAGCTCAGATCGAAGCGCTTTTCAAGGCGCACGGATCAAAAAAAATGCCTCCGACTGGGGCCCCAAGGCCCTCAGTGCCTTAAACCACTGGCAAGATCGGCTGATATCGGAGACATCACCTGCAGCGCTATTTCCCACACCCCTGCTATTCATTTTCCGCCGGAATCAAAAATCTGTGTCTGTGGCGGCCGGGGCCGGGTTATCAAACCCCTTTTGAAATCACCGGCATTACCAGAAAAGGTGGAAAATCGACTGATTGCCGCCCAAAATGCCGCATAATCCAACTGAATTCTGGAACAATAGGATTTGATGTTGTTATAGCAATTGAGTCAGATGATATGAAATCAATACGGGGCTTTTTGGTGGAGGAGATTTAAATCCAATAATACCGGGGCCTGGCGGGCTGTGTTGTCACTCGATTGACGTAAAGGCTTTTTTGAAGTGGATTATTCCCAATAACGACGGAAGGTTGCAGCGAGGCTGATACCAGACTGAGCCAAAGAAATTGACAGCAGCTATTTTGCTGTTCCTGAAAAAATCGGCACTTTAATTTTTTTGGCAGCTCTGATCAGGTTTTTATCCAAGGTAGAAATAGACAACCCCCGCCTTATTGCAAGATCTAAATACGAGGCATCATAGCTTGATAAGTTCGTGTTCCTTGCCAGAGAAAAGACCTCCTTCAGCATTCGTTCCGGTGTTTCCTGCTCAATAACAATTGGTAACTCTGACAGCAGGGCCAGAAATCTGGAGCTATCGCCGACCGTCAAGCGCTTTTTTCTTTCTGCAACCAACAAAACATTCCCCAATTCCAGTGGCCATATTGCCGGCACTACCGCTGTCTTTCTTTCCATGCTGTCTAACACTTCGTCAGCATAGCTACTCGCTTCATTTTTAAAACACCAGGACATCACGATTGAATTATCTACGACAAAATCCATCTGTTTAGCGCCTCCCATCCTCAATCATATCTTTGATTTTAAAGGGTCCAAGCGTGTGGTTTTGACGGAACTGCTTTATCTCACCGATCACTTTTAAAGGCTTTTCCTTTCGAATGGGCAAAGGCGCCTGTAAAACAGCAACAGGGACGCCATGTTTGGTAATTGTAAATTTTTCACCGTTCACAACCCGATCCAGGAGTTTTCCTAAATTGGTTTTTGCCTCATATGCACCCACAGTTTCCATAGTATCCTCCCTAAGACTGGTTTTAAACTAGTCTAAATGAGTTGAATCGAATTGTCTATCTTTTAACTGGAACTGTGTCTCGTCAAAATTGTATCCTGACAAAAAAATAGCCTGTGTTTGATGCTGAAACAGATAATTCCAAGTATTAGCAACGCTTTTTTCTGGAAAACACTTTACGAATGTATAGTGAATATGGCTGACCGGCTCCATGAAGACGCACCTCTCCCTTCGGCCGATTTCCTCCTCGAATCAAAGCGAATTATGACATCTAGATCACGCAGCACTTCGCCATTCGTAACGATGCTCTAAGCCACCGAGTCTAGGTGGAGAGATAACCTTTTCTACGACGGAAGGTTTTATTTGAACGGTTCTCCCTGAAGGTGAATCCCGATCCAGGGACAAATGACAGCGATCGTCGTTGTCATAGGCGACATATTCTTTTTCTTTGAGTAAACGGTAAAGATGGTCTGCATTTAGAATGATCACACGATTGAGCATGTCACTTCGAGCACTTAAAACCCAGCGTTCCGCAACTCCGTTTTGCCAGGGACTCCGGTAGGAAATTTGTTTTGGTTTGATACCCAGCTTTTGACTGATAAACCCTTTTACCCTGGGAGAGAAGGTCGATCCCCGGTCAAAAATTAGATATTCGGGAGCCGAGTCGAACGGAAACGTATCGCGAAGCTGTTGAATGACCCACTGAGCTATCGGAGAAGTCGTTGTATTGAAATGGACGATTTTTCTTCGTGAATGGTCGATAATGAAAAAGACATACAGCAGGCTGAAATTGACGGTCGGTACAACAAAGAAATCCATTGCACAAATAGTGTCTCGATGATTTGTCAAGAATGTCTTCCAAGATTGTTGTTTCCAGGTATCAGGATGCTTGGATCTAAAGGTTCTCAGATAACGAGAGACAGTCACTTCTGAAAGATCATGAAAGCCGAGCGTCAACAACTCGGAATAGATTCGTGGAGCTCCCCAATGGTTCTCTCCTGCCATCTGATCAATGAGATCTCTAATTTCCCTCTTTATTCTCTTCCGTCCGGGTCGTTTATTTTGGGAAGAGATTTTCGTCCAGTGTTTTTTGAATCGTTTTCTCTGCCAACCGATCACGGTCTCCGGCTTTACGATGACCAGATGATCTCGCCACTTTGCCCAGACTCGCTTCAATATAATCCAGAAGGAACGGTCGATATTGGTAATCTTGGGTTTAACATGCCTTGCCTCGTACGTTGCAAGCTGCTGTCTTAAAGCCATATTTTCCAAAACCAACTCTCTTTTCGTTTTGAAAAACGCTGCGATGGTTTTCAATAGGATGATTAGCATTCGAACGTAGTCTCGATCCATTTTTTATGTGCCCCATTTGTCATTTTAAAACGTGGAACACATCATTTATCGGATTTTTTGGCAACAATCCACAAGAATCGAGATGCGGAATAATCACCTTATATTATGTTGGAATGTAATTTTGACGAGGCACACCTGTACCGTTGGAGACAGCCGGATTTGAACTGATTAAGGGGGGATCAAAGCAAAGTAGCGCCCCGATGCGGACACCATTCTGACATGCCTGAAGCCTGGAAATCGGCTGGTGGTATGAAATACAGCCGGTGGTCAGTGTCAGACTGTTGTACGATTAACGTCGAGGGGTTTAATTCAAAACAATGAAAAACAGATGGAATTGATGCCCTGTCTCATAGAGTATTCCGTGACAAATCAAAAGCTGCTGTTTCAGATCATGGATGACCTTCGATATGTAACAGAAATTGTTGGTGGAGATCCCTGTCTATCAGTCCGATGATTTGTGACCACCTCGGTCTACATCCCAGAAGGGTTTTTTGTAAAACAGGGCGATCTCGAAACAGGCTGTTCCGCTGTCAACTGTCAATTCTAAGTCTGAGCATGTAATCCATCAACAGTTGTAACATCTCGTCGGCTTTTTCAGGTTGGGTGTCAATCAGGTTGTTCAACTGGAAAGGATCGATCCGTCTATCATACAACTCGTCTTTATGTTTTGATTCAGGCGTCGTACCGGGAGCACAGGTCCAGATTCCTTCATCCTCTTCCATATTGGCCAGACCCACCGTTGCACTCATCTTTCCCTGATCTGCATTCTCTTTTGAATCCAGCCAGTGAATAAAAGACCACTCCTCGGAAATAATACTCCAGGAGAAATTGAAGTAACCCGTAATAACAAACTCCCGAACCTTATCCACCTTGCCCTGTATCAAGGGCATCAGACTCCTGCCCTGCATAGGCAACTGGTCGCGGTTGGGATTGAGCACCGACACAATATTGTGAAGGGAAGCGGTCTGCCCGTTGACATAATCCATGATGGTCGCGGCCACATCAATGGTTTCCACAAAGGAGGAGATACGGCCCTTCATACCGTCAGGATGCCGGATAATCAGCGGAATGTGGGAAAGCTCCTCATAGGGCCAGGGCCGACACTTACGAATAATACCGTGACCGTGTTCGTTGTCACCCAGCGGTTCACCATGATCTGATAAAAATATGATCAGTGAATTATCATACAGCTCCATCTCCTTCAGCCGGTCGATGAATCTTCCCAGCCATTTGTCCACCATGGTAATTTTCTCAGCGTACAACATTCGAATATGACGCGCCTCAGCCTCATTGACATACCCTTTGGTGGTTGTCGCAACCGGATTGATCAGCTCTATGCCTTTATATTCAGGATCATAGGGGCATTTGAGATCAGGGTCCCAGATGGATGGAGGATCCCAGGGTTCATGGGGGTCGAAGCTGTCCAGCCAGAGAAAAAAAGGTGCGCTTTTGTCCACCTTCTCCAGATAGTCAATGCCCGCCCTGACAGTCAGGGCAACCATCTGATCTTCATCGCTTTTCCAACGTTGCCGCAGCGGCAGGTAATCGAGCAGTTCCTGGTGGGCCAGAAAGCTGGGACCAATCTCTGCCAGGTCTCCATTCGCATTTTTCTGCATCACCGGTCGATGAAACCGCTCCAGTTCCAATGAGTGGGGAAGGGGCTGATAAAAGGAGTCCCATTGATGGCCGCGAATGAAATCCACATAATTGAATCCCCGGGCATATCCGTAACCGGGCATATGCATCATGGGACAATCGGTCACCATGGCGGTCTGAATACGGTTGGTCCACATCAGATCTGTCAGCGTCGTGTCCTGGGGCGTCAGCTTTCGCCATCCGGAATAGGGCAGTGTATAACGACCTGTAAACAGAGCCCGTCGTGTCGGGATGGTGGGACATCCCTCTGCATAAGCGTTTTCGAAAAGTATGCCGTCGGCTGCCAGTTGATCGATATTAGGTGTCTCAATCCAATCGTTGCCATAGCAACCCAGATAATCATAACGCCAACTGTCGGCCATTATTACAATCGTGTTCATGAAAAAGCCTCCTCGGACAGGTTCTGCTCAATTTTGTAACCGGATTATCATGAATCTACTTACCAGGTGTGACTTCTTTGTATCAAAGCACGGATCATGCCAGGTAAATTATCATAATATTACAATGTATTATAAAATAGTGCATCAGATTCTATAATATTTGACAATTTAATTTATTAAATATTATAGTTCATCGAAATAAATATCATATTTGATAGTTGATGAAACCGTAAAAACCCAAAAATCGCCCTATTGTGTCATTCCGGCACTGAATGCGCGAGACTCGCAGCGCAGAACCGGAATCCAGTCAGATCAAAACCATCTGGACACCGGCTTTCGCCGGGGTGACGATTTTGGGACTTTTTACAGGTTTGTCACTGGGTAACAGATTCAGGAATGACATGACGATCTCCGAAGCGGAATTTTTCAGACAGGTGACTTTGCATACCTGCTGCAGCCTGGAAACAGAGAAAGCACTGTTTCACTCCTTTGATTATCTCCGACGCTACATTCCCGCAGACCAGATGACCCTGAACTACTTTGACGAGGAAACGGGTGAAACAGTCATGTGTGCATCTGCCACAGCTGAAGGCGGTGTAGCCTGTGATATCCGCATCAAGCTGACAACCCGGGAGAGACAGGTTTTTTTGAATCAGGAATTGACCACCGACTTGATGCTGCTGAATGAGGCGGCTGGATTTTCCATTGCGAATAAATACCTGGAAGCGTTCGGCAAACCGGAATCGTCCATTATGTTTCTGCGGTTGCGAATTGAAGGCGTTCTCCAGGGAAGCCTGATCCTGAGAGCGGATGGTACCAACCGTTTTACCCAGTCCGACCTGAGCCTTTTCGTCCTGCTCAGGGACCCCTGGACGATTGTGATGATAAATAACCGGCAGTACCAGGAACTGCTGCGATTAAAGGAACTCCTGGCTGATGATAATCGATACCTGCATAAGGAACTACAGCGTATGGCAGGGAGCGAGGTTATTGGGGCCGATAAGGGATTGAGAGATGTGATGACACTTGTCCGGCAGGTGGCGCCATTGAACAGCCCGGTGTTGATACAGGGAGAGACCGGAGTGGGCAAGGAGGTTATTGCTGCCAGTGTTCATGAGATATCGAACAGGCGTGAAGGTCCCTTTATCAAGGTTAATTGTGGGGCGATCCCGGATACGCTGATTGACAGTGAATTGTTCGGACACGAGAAGGGGGCATTTACCGGTGCGATTTCCCGGATGAGGGGACGTTTTGAGCGAGCCGACCACGGAACCATCTTTCTGGATGAAATAGGCGAATTGCCACTCCAGGCCCAGTCTCGACTGTTACGGGTCCTGCAGGATCGGACCTTTGAAAGGGTCGGAGGGTCAGAATCGGTGCAGGTCGACATTCGAATCATCACGGCCACGCATCGGGACCTGGAAAAAATGGTTGAGGAAGGCCGTTTCAGGGAGGATCTCTATTACCGGTTGAATGTATTTCCCATCATGATTCCCCCTCTGCGTCATCGAAAATCGGATATTGCCGATCTTGCCACCTATTTTATCCGCAAAAAATCGATGGAACTGGGTCGCTATGCAGTGCCCGCCTTGTTACCCGGGGCCGAACGAAATCTGATGGGTTACAACTGGCCTGGTAATGTCCGTGAACTTGAAAATACAATAGAGCGGGCCCTGATCATTAACCGGGGCGTTTTTTTAGAACTCCCTGATCTTCGAATTTCAGAAACGGTCTCTATCCCCCCTGAGCCTGAAACGGAAGCCGTCGAATCGTTGAAATTAAATGAACTGGTCTACCATCATATCGTGAAAGTCATGCATATCACCGGTGGCCGAGTGG
This sequence comes from bacterium, assembly GCA_018830885.1. Classification (GTDB taxonomy): domain Bacteria; phylum SAR324; class SAR324; order XYD2-FULL-50-16; family XYD2-FULL-50-16; genus JAHJRI01. The sequence continues at coordinate 30,818 of JAHJRI010000204.1, forward strand.
ATGGCCCAGGCGGGGCGGCAGACGTCCTGGGACTGAAGCCGGGAACCCTTCGTCACCGCATGCGGCTACTGGGTATCCCTTTTGGCCGCAAGGCGGAGTGGCGCAAGAAACAGATCTGATGAGATAATAGTAATTTGGTTTTTACAGATCAAGCGGAAATGAATTGGATTTTGAGATTTGGCATCAATAACTGGAGATTTTGAGATAAGTTAGCGGGCAAAAACAGATCCCAAAGATGCTATTAACCCGGAGATATTTTTCTCAACGGTTTTTCAAAATCCGAAACAGACTTAGTCACTCTTCGTAGTCACGCTCATGACACGGGAAATGTTAACTCAAAATATCCGGCTGATCGGGTACTGCCCATCCAGCATCTTCAATGGGTATCCACACAATCTCCGGGGCGTCCGCCTTCGGTGGTGGATCGCGGGCAATTCGGAGCTGCGAGTCTCGCTCCTCGTCCCATAGCCCCAGATGTTTAAGAATTTTATGTATGATCGGCCCTGAATTCTCGGGGAGGAAATGTCCACTGAAAAAGAATACATATGTTCACTATAATATCCAAAATCTGCTCCTTAATGCAAGTTCAGAACAAAAATCCTTCAATCTCCTGCCAGGACCTACATGAGCATGTCAATCAATGCACGTGATAAAATTTGGTCCAATCTTGAATCCAGATTTGGACTAAATTGGACCATCTATGGCGCATTAAAATGAAACAACGTGAAATAGTGTGAAGTTGGAAAAAGGGCAGCAAATCTCCGGGAGGATTTTGAAATACTTGATTTTACAACGTTACTTTGCAGATGCTGCAAGTGAATTGCTTAAAAATAGGGGTCGAATGGTGGAGAAAACCCCAGTTCAATGTTTACGGGGCCTAGCGGAGAGGGGTGTCACCTGATTGGCTAAAAGGTTTTTGAAATCAACTTTTGACCTCTCAGGTTTGATTAAACTTGTGCTTGTGGAGGTTTAATCAGCGATTCTGCCGGGATTCCCAGTCCTTCGTGAAGCCTCCAAATCATCTTGAGCGTAAGCGGCCGTTTGCGATTTAGGATTTCATAAACCCGATTTCGTTTTCCTATCATCGGTTCAAGATCTTTCGCTGTTAATCCTTTGCGCTCCATTTCGAATTTAATGGCTTCGACCGGATCAGGAAGATCCAAAGGAAAGTGTTTAGCTTCATATGATTCGACCAGAGTCACCAACACATCCAGCTTTTCACCTTCGGGTGAGTCCAGCTCTGCCATCATTAACGATTCGATTTCCTTAAGTGTTGTATAATAGTCAGTTTCAGTTCTGATTGGCTTAATGTTCATGGGAGCTCCTGGTTAAATGCTGTTTGCATCAATCTTGTCATAGTGAGCATGAGTACCGATAAAGCGAATATAAATCACTTTGTAAGCGTAATTGATCCATACAACCAACCGATATTTGTTTCCCGCGATATTGAATACGACTCGCCCGTCTTTAAGAATACTGGCATTTCCAAAATCCTCCTTTACATCGGATGGAGAAGTCCAATCGGCTTTTAACGCGAGACGGTACCAAGTCAAAGTAGGATCAACAGCATCCGCGTATTCCGGATAATCTTTCCAAAATGATTTTAAAGTCGAAAGGGCGATGATTCTCATGCTTTAGATATTAATCCCAATTTGGGACTTGCGCAAGATTTTTTTGGTTCTTACTTGCTCAAAGATTTCCACTTCTTCAATTGAGAATCCGCATCCGTCCGGTTAGTCTATCATGAGTCATATAGCAGTCGGTCAATTTCAAATAACTTTTCAGGGAAAAAATGGAAGCTATGGAAGCTCTGGCACTGGTAAGCGGAAAAGTCGAGCAGGAATTGCTGGTGAGGAATGAATAAATGCGACCCTGGCACCCGCGCACAACACGTTTACCGATGCCGCTTGATGCTCCTGTGACAATTGATACTCTCCCATCGAGTTTAAATTGATCTAAGACGGGTGTAACACAAAAAAGTTGCAAAATATTTAACACAGCACTGGACTCGGCAGGTACACGTGTGTAATATTCATGGCTATGGACTGGCCGTTAAAAATACAGGGACGTCTATTAACAGAGGCGGAGGTAAATCGGATTC
>JAHJRI010000205.1 GCA_018830885.1 bacterium
GCTGCTGAGGTTGGAGATGATGGATCTTAATTTTTCTGCGTAAGGCCTTGACTGGGAAACATTTTCTTCTGCTTTTCTCATTTTAGACGCCGCAACCATCTTCATGGCCTTGGTAATCTGCTGAGTATTTTCGATACTGATCATTCTCAGCTTGATGTCTTTTAAAGTCGCCATATTGAGTGTCCTGTTTTTAATCCTGGAAAGTCATGGATTTTAATTTGCGAATTCCTTGCTAAATTCTCCAATAGCAGACTTTAACTTGGCAGTGATATCGTCACTCAATACTTTTTCAGTGGCAATGGCTTTAGATAGATCAGCATAGTTGGTTTCAATATGTTTGCGTAGTCCGACTTCAAAAGCCTTAATTTGCTTGGGCTCAATGGTATCGCAGTAGCCGTTGGTCACAGCAAATATACTGATGACCTGATCTTCCATTTTCATCGGAACATATTGAGCCTGATTGAGAACAGCAACCAGTCGTTCACCTCTTGCCAATTGCTTTTGTGTAGCCTCGTCAAGGTCGGAACCGAATTGTGCAAAAGCTTGCTTTTCCCTGTATTGAGCCAGATCGAGTTTCAAGGTACCGGCAACCTGTTTCATCGCTTTTGCCTGAGCTGCGCCACCAACCCTGGAAACTGAAATACCAACATTGATAGCGGGTCGAACACCGGAGTTGAACAGTTCTGTCTCAAGAAAGATCTGGCCATCCGTAATGGAGATCACGTTTGTGGGGATGTATGCTGATACGTCGCTGGCCTGGGTCTCAATAATTGGTAAAGCGGTAATGGAACCAGCACCCAGTGCATCACTGAGTTTACAAGCTCTTTCCAGAAGACGGCTGTGGACATTAAAGATGTCGCCAGGATAAGCCTCCCGTCCCGGAGGTCTTCTTAAAAGCAGTGAGAGCTGTCGATAGGCAACGGCCTGTTTGGAAAGATCATCATAAATAATTAAGACATGCTCGCCCTTCTTGGCAAAAAATTCAGCCATGGCAACACCAGCGTACGGAGCGATAAACTGAAGCGGGGCTGGGTCACTGGCTGATGCGGCAACGATTGTCGTGTATTCCATTGCTCCAAACTCGGTCAGCTTCTGAGTCACCTGTGCAACAGTTGAGTTTTTCTGGCCGATGGCAACATAGATACATTTCACATCACCGCCTTTCTGGCTGATGATCGTATCTATTGCGATGGCCGTTTTTCCTGTCTGGCGGTCACCAATGATCAATTCCCGCTGGCCTCTGCCGATGGGCACCAGTGAGTCGATGGCCTTCAATCCAGTGAGCATGGATTCGTGAACCGATTTCCGTGCGACAATGCCAGGAGCGATGACTTCCAAACGACTGAATATGTCGGTCGCAACCGGACCCTTTCCGTCCAGAGGTACACCAATGGGGGAAATCACGCGTCCCAGAACAGCCTCACCAACCGGAACTTCCATAATTCTTTCGGTTCGTTTAACCTGATCCCCTTCCCGAATTTGAATACCGGAGCCAAACAGGGCAACACCAACATTGTCCTCTTCCAGGTTCAGGATCATGCCCCGGGTGCCGTCAGGAAAATCGACCAGCTCTCCAGACATGGCTTTGTCAAGCCCGTAAACGCGGGCAATACCGTCTCCGATGCTGATTACGGTTCCGACTTCTTTGACTTCAACTTCAGAATCAAACTCTTCTATCTGACTCTGAATAATTGCACTGATCTCATCTGCTCTGATTTTCATAATTTATTTTCCCTTGGATATGGTTTCACGGATCAGGTTCAGTTTATTTTTGATACTGCCATCAAGAACCAGACTTTCAATTGAAGTTATCGCACCACCAAGAATGGACGAATCTACTTCAACAATGAGCGTAATTTTCTTACCGGTATAGGCGGTTAACTGCTTCTGTAGATTTTTTTCTTCCTTGTTGGACAGTTTTTGAGCAACGACCACTTTTGCTGTTGCCTTTCCAAGTATTTGACTGGCTAAAGCATGGTAAGCCGAGGAAATATCGGCAATAATATCAAAGCGATTTCTTGCGGTAAGATAGCGACAATACTTTGTCACCAGTTCCTGGCACTCCATTTTCTGTGTCAACTCCCCAATGATGGAAATTCTTTTTTCTTTACTTATGTTCGGGTCCAACATGATATTCCGCAGACCCATATTTTCTTGATAAAGATTAGAGACCTCCAGTAACTGTTCACCGATCTCTTCAATTTTCTTGTCGCTGCCAGCAAGGTTCAGTAGCGCCTTTGCGTAACGTCGTCCGACAATACCTCCAGTCATAGTGCCCCTAGTTAGTTATGCTGTTTTATTCAAATATTTAGCGTAATTCTCAACCAGCGCTTTTTGTTCTTTGCTGCCGATTTGCTCGGAAATGATCTTCTCCGCAAGCTGGACCGATTCGTTCACGAGGAATTCCCTGATTTCAATTTTGGCTTTCAGAATATCCTGTTCGATACGATTCTGGGCTTGCGCTTCAAGCTTTTGAGCCTGATCTTTTGCATCGTTAATCATCTTCTGCTTTTCAGCTTCGATGGATGCCATGGCTGTCTGTTCTCGAGAGGCCAGCTCTTTTTCAAGAGCGGTGATCTTAACTTCATATTCAGAGAGACGTGCTTTTGCTTTAGCCAACGCTTCTTTGGCGTTATCAACGGTAATTTTGGTTTTTTCAGCCGAGTTGGAAAGCATTTTGGTGATCGGTTTTCGAGCAAAACGGTATAACAGAAAAAGCAGCAGCAAAAAGTTGATCAGTTTAAAAAGCATTTCAGAACTGAATATGGATGCGGATTCATGTCCTGCAGTTGCCGCGTGCGCGGAAATAGAAAAACAGAGGCTGGTGAAGGCTGTCAATAGTGGTTTCAACATGGCAAAAACCTGATATATATAGTTAAAATCTTAGGTAAAAGAGATGGAGCGTACTTAAGCTAGAACCTTGGATTTAATCAATTGAGCCAGGCTCTCAGTCAGGGAAGCGGCCTCTTTGAGTGCATCTTCTCGCTCTTTCTCCAGTTCTTTGTGAGCCTCTTCCAGTTTTGTCGCTATCGTATCTTTGGTTTTTCCGATGACTTGTTTGGAATTCTCGAGGGCTTCATTTAAGGCAGACTGTCGAACTTGCTGGATTTTTTCACGAACATCAGCAAGCCGCCTTTCGTAGTCCTGATCGGATTTTTCAATTGAAGCGGAAAGACCCTCTGTCTCGCTGATATTTTTGTCAATGGCGGATTGTCTGGCCTCCAGTGTGCGCAGAATTGGTTTGAACAGCAGGGAGTTTAACAGAATCATTGTCAGGACAAAAACAATCAGAATAAACAGGGCGGTTGGCCACTCAAGATGAAGCATGCCAAAATCAAAAATCTCGCCAATTCTCGCAGATCCGTGTTCCATAGCTAATTCATATATATAAGTTAATAAATAGAAAACAATATTCGGCAACGATAAACAAGCAGAGGGGTTGGTGTCAATAACCAATCATAGATCATGAATGATCTATATCAGAAAGGAAAGGCGAAAGAGGGTTTTAAAATCTGAGGTTGGTATTTTCAACACAATATCAAGAACATTTTGAAAGAAAGTGGATAAAAAGAAAACCAGTGAAAACAAAAAATCAGGTTTAAAAAGAAACGAACCTGCTGTAATATACACAATTAGATTGAAAAATCGAAATAGGTGTCGAGTGATCGCGAAAACCACTAAAAAACAGAATAGAGTATCCTCAACAGGTATGGTATAAAATCAACATAAAAACAGGTATATAGAGAGCAAACGGAATTCCCGACGCATCATGAAAAAAGAACTTACCAACAGGTTACCGGTCGATATTCTGGTGTTAGCGGCTGGAAGAGGAACGCGTATGAACAGCGATATCAATAAAATGTTCAAAAAAATTAAAGGTGTACCGGTTCTGTACCGGACCCTGTATCGCTTGAATCGTGTATCATGCATCGCTAGAATTATCGTGGTGATAAGAGAGGAAGAGCAGGCTGATTATTTGGACATGATAAGAGTATATGGTGAGTTGGAAAAAGTAAAAGAGATTGTCAACGGGGGTCGGGAACGAAATGACTCGGTCAATTCTGGTCTCGGTTTTATACAACAAAATCCGGGTTCAGAAATTATTATGACCCACGATGGAGCAAGGCCATTTGTAACTGAACGATTAGTTGAACGTCTGGTTGAACGGGTTGATGCTGACACCATTGTGATACCTGTCATCAAAGTAAATGAAACTGTCAGAAAAAAGAACCAGGATGGTTCCACCTGCACCATTGACAGAGATACGCTTTTCATCACACAGACCCCACAAGCGTTTAAGGTTGAATCCATCGGACCCTGTTTTTTATCGGATCAGCAACGAAACATCTCAAAAACAGATGAAGCCGGATATTTTGAAAATATGGGGTTGGCTGTAACAATGGTGGAAGGTGAAAAATGGAATATCAAGATTACTTCAAAAGAGGACCTGGATTGGTCGGAATTCTTATTGAACCGATACGATCATTTGAGAATCAATTCCTTCGACCGTCCATCTCTCTGAAGAGAAAGAGACGAACTTGAGATGGCTTAAGAGCTATTCGTGGAAACGGGTTTTATGAAAATTAGGGTGTATCTGGAGACATTGGGTTGTGTAAAAAACAGTGTCGATTCTGAAATCATGATGGGGCAGATGCTGGATGACGGTTATGAAATGACTAGAGATCCACTGAAATCCAATGTCATGGTAATAAATACATGCGCCTTTATCACAAAGGCCGTTAATGAATCCATCGACAGGATATTAACTCTGTCTCGCCTGAAGCACGACACCGGACCACAGAAGTTGATAGTTGCGGGATGTCTGAGCGAGCGATATCGGCAGCAACTGCTGGCAGAAATTCCAGAAATCGATGCGGTAATTGGAACCAGTGACTATACAGCGATTTCAGCCTGTATTGCTGCAACTCTCAATCATTCTGATAAAATTACATATTTGGAGAGGAAACCAGCCTATTCTGAGAAAAACGTCAGGAGCGACAGGATTCTGGCGGCCAGTCAGATTTATAGCTATCTGAAAATATCGGAGGGGTGCTCTAATATGTGTTCGTTCTGCAACATTCCGAAATTGAGAGGCCCATTTAGAAGCAGATCGGTGAAGGATATCAGAGACGAATTCAAAACTGTTTTGGGTTATGGTGTAAAAGAAATCAACCTGATATCTCAGGATAGTGCCTCATACGGATTAGACCTGGACAATACCGAGACGCTTCTCAAACTCGTTGATGAGCTGTTATGCACGCTGTCTGAAGATTTCTGGATACGGATCTTTTATACCTATCCAAATCGGTACCCGGTAGACCTATTCCGGATAATGGCAGATGACTCCAGATTAACGCCATATGCAGATATTCCCTTTCAGCATATTGCCAATCCCGTTTTAAAAGCAATGAACCGGAAAATCACTGCTTTGGAAATTGAACAATTGATTGAGACAGCGATGAAGCTAATGCCTGATATTGCACTACGATCAACCTTTATTGTTGGGTTTCCGAATGAAACGGAAAAAGAGTTTCGGCAGCTTCTGCGATTTGTCGAAAAAGGGTATTTTGCACATCTGGGTGTTTTTACCTATTCTGCAGAAGATAATATTGTATCAAAGAAAATGGGGGATACAATTTCGGAAACAGAGAAACATTCGCGACGTGAGCAGTTGATGGAGGTTCAGCAGCAGATTTCGTTTAAAAAAAACCGGGCAATGATTGGTCAAAAACAAAAAGTTCTGGTAGAAGGAGCTTATGAAGAGACGGATTTGTTGCTACAGGGCAGAAATCAATATCAAGGTGCGGATGTTGACGGGGTTGTGCTGATTAACGAAGGAACTTCAGATCCCGGGCAATTTCAAACTGTAGAAATTATTGATGCCCATCCATATGACCTGATCGGAAGAATCATTTGATTCTGAATAACGATCAGGGAGCACATGGATAAACGCACACAGGATATAGCCCAGACCAGGCGTCCATGACCCGATTGATTGAATATAAGTCAGGAATTCAAACTGGAAATGGCTGTATCATCAACAAACATACTTCCCTGCTCTGCAAAGACCGTTTCAGGAAGGGGGAAGATCCAAATAACAAATAGCGGACGATAAGTAAAAAATGTCAGGACATAGTAAATGGAGTTCAATCAAGCACAAAAAGGGTGCTGTTGACGCGAAAAGAAGTAAGGTGTTCACAAAGGTAATTCGGGAAATCACCGTGGCAGCCAAAATGGGAGGTGATGATCCAAATTCGAATCCAAGACTTCGCTCTGCCATCGTTCTGGCCAAATCCGTTAACATGCCAAACGACAATATTAACAAAGCCATCAAAAAGGGCGCCGGTGATGGTAAAGGGGAAAACTGGGAAAGCATCAGTTATGAGGGGTACGGGCCACACAATGTTGCTGTCATTGTCGAGTGTCTGACTGATAATAAAAACAGGACGATTTCATCAGTTCGGTCCATCTTCAGCAAGAACAATGGCAACATCGGCTCCACCAATTCAGTAATGTATATGTTTGATCGCAAAGGGATTATTGAAGTTAAGAAGGATACCATCGATGAGGACACCCTGACTGAATATATCATTGAGGGTGGTGCAGAAGATATAGATATCAGTGATGAACAGGTGTATAGTATCGCAACTGAACCCAGTGATCTGGGATCGGTGCACAAGTATCTTGAAGAAAAAGAGGTTAAGATTGAGTCCTCAGGACTTGATCTGATCCCCCAGAACAGAATCGAGATAGATGACGTATCAAAAGCTGCGCAGGTCATTAAGTTCATCGAAGCCTTGGAGGACGACGACGATGTACAAAATGTCTATAGTAATTTTGATATCTCTGAAAGTGTCCTGCAGCAGCTTGAAGAGTAGAGCAGCACCTTACCGGGCGATGACAACTGAGGTTAATGGGACATAATACACGGATTATCGGGATTGATCCCGGGACGCGATATACTGGAATCGGGATTATTGACAGGATTGATAACAGACTTCGATACGTCTATAGCGAAACAATTGTGACCGTGAAAAAGACGGGTCTTGAAAATAAACTGGAAGCTATTTTTAATCGTCTTGGACTGATTATCGATCAATATCAGCCATTAACCGCAGCAGTGGAACAGATATTTCACTCTGTTAATCCGAGATCTTCACTGCTATTGGGGCATGCCAGAGGGGTCGCTCTTTTGGCCATCAAACTCAGGGATCTGACGCTGCGGGAATATGCCCCCAATGAAGTTAAATCCGCGGTCGTCGGAGTGGGCCGGGCGACAAAGGATCAGGTTAACGATATGGTTAAAATTCTACTTAATATTGATCGTATCAAGATTATCAAGGAGGATGAGGCCGACGCTCTGGCAGCAGCTATCTGTCATGCAAACACCATGGACTACCATCTCTATGGACAAAAATAACAGGAGATCTTTGAGGAATTGAAATGATAGCCTGGCTGAAGGGGCAGATCTTGGAAGTAGATGAAAATGAGCTGATTATTGACACAAATGGGGTTGGATATCGTGTTCAAATCGGCAGTCATCTGAAATTGCAAAAAGAAATTAGACCGGGCGGTGAACTGGAACTCGCTATCTACACTGCTGTCAAGGAAGACGCGATACGGCTGTTTGGATTTCATAATTTTTTTGCACGCAAGGTTTTTATCTTACTACTGAGCGTTAACGGCATCGGACCGAAAGTAGCCTTAAAGATTGTCGACCAGGTGGGCCCGACCGATATTCTTAAAGCAGTAAAATCCAATAACGCGGCGATGTTTACCAATGTTTCGGGTGTGGGTAAAAAAACAGCACAACGAATCATCCTGGATTTGCAGGGAAAATTGGATATTCTGGTTTTTGACGGACAATTCGATCGTGACAGTGATGATAGGAACCCTCAACATATCTTGCAGGGACAGCGCGAGATTGTCGCGGACGCCGTTTCAGCACTTTCAAATCTCGGGTTTTCTGTGAAAGTAGCAGAAAACATTATCGCAAAGCATTTAACCCCAGGCGCAAAGCTGGACGAATTGATCAGAAAATGTCTGGTGGATTTGCGAAAAGTGGGTTAACCATGGGGAAGGTCTTGAATAAATTGAAGAACATCATATAAAGGAGGGAGTCAATGGGAAATTTGAATAAGGTTCTGATTATCGGACGTCTGGGACAAGATCCTGAAAAGAGAATAACACCCAATGGACACACCGTTGTTAATGTCAGCCTTGCTACCTCTGAATACTTTAAAGATCAAGGAGGAAACAAACAGGAACGAACGGAGTGGCACCGGGTCGTTTTCTGGAACAGGCAGGCGGAAATAGTTGAGCAGTATTGCCGGAAGGGGAGTCAGATCTATGTGGAAGGCAGTCTGCAGACAAGAGAATGGCAGGACAAAGACGGGAATAAACGATATTCTACGGATATTGTCGCCCGTAACCTGCAACTGCTGGATTCCAGGCAACAAACCGGACAGGATGGGCCCAGTCAATCCAGTAGGCCCGAAAACCCGTCCCCCCCTTATCAACCAAACAGCAACTTTAATAGTCCTCAACCAGATTCAGGCTATGGCGATCAGCCCACTTCGGGAAATAACGACGAGTTTGTGGAGGATGATATCCCCTTTTAAAAACGACCTGTTCTCGGACGATGAGACGGTTATCAGGAATATTCTCCCGGTTCACCCTTTGGCGAGCAAGGGCTGATAGAAAAGGGTTCGGACAACCAGGAAACAACACGTTTAAAAAAGATTGATGGTTCCGTTACTGGTTCGAGCCGATGCCCTTTCTTTTGAAGATGACGGAGAAATGTCATTTGACGTTTTGCGTACCTTCGGATTTCAATCAGCAATTTCTGAAACATCTCCTCAAAATTCATATCCCCGTTTAGATATCGACTGATCCACCGGTATTCAAGCCCATAACGTTCCAGACGGTCATGGGAAACACCCCCGGCGCGCAGACTTTCTACTTCTTCAATAAGACCAGACTGAAAGCGCTGTTTTAGACGATGCTCGACTCTTAAGAGAAGCGTTTCCCGCTCTATCTGGGTAAAGAAAATACGGGGTGTGTATAAATCTCGGAAAGACGGTTCAGGGTGAATTTCCAGGCTTCTCAAGGTCTGTTTTTCGATCGCCCTGGCCATTCGACGTCGACTGTCTGTTTCCCAATGGTGGTTTTCCCAGAGGCCAAGGGATTTGATGCGGTTATAGAGTGTCTCCCGGGGAAGCAATTCAAGTGCCTGGGTTTTGGCGCGATCGGTTTTTTGTGCCGGGAAGCGGTAGTCATCAAGTAGCGCTTTAACATAATGGGCAGTACCACCACAGATGATGGGAACGGCTTTTCTTGAGACAATATCGGACAATGCTGACAGCGCATCTCGCTGGAAGTCCAAGACTGAATAGTCATCCCCCGCTGGACGAATATCGATTAAATGATAAGGAACGGATTCGTATTCAGAGAGATCTTTTCCACTGCCAATATCCATCTTCTTAAAAACTTGCCGGCTGTCTGCGGATATTATCTCCCCTCCGATCTTCCTGGCGAGTTGCACAGCCAGGGAGGTTTTGCCAGAAGCGGTCGGACCCAGGATGATGATCACTTTTGCTTTAGGACCCATGATAGGAAGCTGAGGGATTGATCGGGGATACGGTTCTAGCCGACAATGAGGGGTTCTGGTGGACGAGCAGCCAGGAGGGATATGGGTGCTGTTTCACGTGAAACACTCCCTGAATCCCAAAACCCGTTTTTTGCAGAAAAGACAGGGACTTTTTTTGATGGATGACGGATTTTACAGAATCGTATCTCTTCTGAGCAGATGGTTCCTGCTTGATGATTTCGGGATCGATCTTTCTGAAATGTCTTTCTGCAGATTCCAGGTCCTTTTCTTTCAAGTATCCCTCGCTAAGGCTTAACAGGGCGGACTGCCGAACGATCGGGCTGCTGTCAGACAGGTAGTAGATGCGAAGCAACGTGCGGTATGCCTGATGATACTGTTTCTGTTTGAATTCAATTTCACTTCTGAGTTGCAGTGAAGAGACATACTGTTGCGTGTTTCGATACTGATTGACATTGCCCAGTTCGGCCCTTGCTTTTTCAGGTTCGTTCAACTCGAGAAGATCGCGGGTTATCAGGAGTTGGGTGTCCTGTCGCACCTTTAAATTCAGCGGTTTGATGATGAGGTTTTTTGCCAGCTTCAACGAATGTTTAAAATCACCGGTTTGGGCGTATGCCTGTGCCAGGACGAAATTAAGTTCATTGGTCCGATAAGGATTACGATCCTTTTTTAATTCTTTTCGAATGATGTTGATTGCCGCGGCTGGTTGTTGTGATGCATTTGCACAATATCCAAACATGATAATCCGGTCGCGGCGCTGATAATCGTTTTCGGTGCCCGTACCGGTCTTGCCCAGTTTTGCACATTTTCCGGGGTTGCCACTCTGGAACCACAGACGAACTCGTTTGATATGAATACTGGCCTGGTTATAGCTGTGAGACTGATTGTACTTTTCCAGCACCCCATCGGATAGTTCCAGTTTGCCAGATTTCTGATAAAATTCGGCCAGCAGGATCGTCAAGTTAAAACGGACCTCGTAGTCGATCTCTTTTCGAGAAAGAACCTGATTCACCTCCCTTAAAAAAGAGGTATAGTCTTTATAATAATAGCTGCTAAGTGCGATATTATAGAGAACGAGGCTTTTAAGCGTCGGTTCTTCGGTTAAGTTCAATGCCCGGTAAAACTGATTTTTGCTTTCCTGATAGCGTTGCAGATTGAAATAAGCATCCCCGAGAGTCAGATAGTAGAAACGCCGTTTCTGAGGGTCGGTTGTCTTTCCTAGCCGGCTGGTCACATCAGTGATAATTCGATCATACTCCAGGTTGGCGGTCCACACTTCAAGGCGCAGTTCGATCAACGAATCACTGTCTTGGGTTATCGGTTCTATCGTCTTTTTTGCCTCTTCGAACTGTCGCATGGCCAAAAGGGATTTTACTTCATAGACAATCAACAGGGTAGATCGGTGCTCTGGATGTTCCCTGACGAGCTTGATCACCTCACTATACTGTTGCTGGTCATAGTATATAATGGCAACCAGCTCCAAGGCATCCTGTTTTCTATCGGAATGCCAGATGTCTAAAAAAACTTTTCTGGCAGCATCATTCTTGTTTAGTCTCAGAAGTGAACCCCCTTCCATCATCTTCAGCTCCACCTGTTGCTTCCGGTCTAATGATCCGATATGAATCAGTTTGAGGGAGTTCAGGGTTTCTTCTGGCTTAGACTGCTGATATTGTGCATAACTCAAATGATATCTGAGTTGATCAGCCCGTGTGCCATTTATACTGCGTAACAGCGTATTAAAGTCCGCTTCTGCCGATGAATATTGACCCAGCCTCAGGTGGGTCAGGCCGAGATTATACTGGGCAATCCAGTAGTCCGAATTGCTGCTGTCGACTGACAGGGCACGAATAAAAGCGTCCTTTGCTTCAGGGTACTGACCTTGAGTGAAAAACAGGTTCCCATCCAGAATCGCTACATGAAACTTCATTTCGGGGAAATCGAAGTTCTGCTGCGCTACCTGGTTGAAAAGCGCAGGGTGGTCTGTGGGGTTTTTCAGGTGGGTTCTCACCAAAAATGATGCATAGGTGTGGAAAAGGGAAGTATCCTTTAGACCGTCCAGCAGGGGTTTAACTTGCGACCACTGTTGTAATTGTACCCGACAGGCCAGCCGCAGATAAACAAATTCATCTGCGAAATCACTGAAATAAACACTGTTCAGCTCTTGCAGCGTATTGAGTGCGGCTTCGTATGCTCCGGTGATATAATACAACCAGGCGATACGCCGATCCATAGCGAATTGATAGGCCGGATGGGCGTTATAGGAACGGGCTCTGAGATATTTTTTCAGGCTGGATAGGTAGTGCCCTTGGCTATAGTCGATGAGAGCGGCAAGCTCGATCGTTTTATAATATTGTTTTGTATATGCAATCGATCTTTTCTGGATATCGTTGGACAGTTTTTCCGCTTCATTCCAGTATCCCAGTTGAACCAGACAAATGAGCTGCACGTAGCTCTGCTTCAAGTCAAATTGCGATTCAGGTATTCGGGCTCGCATGGCTTCGCCTAATTCAGCGCCCTTTTCGTACTGTTTTTGCTCCAGGTATACAACAGACTTCAAATAATATGCTTCCTTAACGAGGTTGGTGTCGTCGGACAGTAGCAGTTGATTTGTCAGGCGGTTGGTCTCTTCCCAATGACCATCCTTGAATTTAATCCAGGCAAGGTAGAGAACCGCAGGTTCGCTGAATTGAGACGGTTGTTTCAGAAGTGGCAACAATTCGGATTCTGCGTGATCGAGCATATTTCGTCGATAAAAGTAGATGCCATTGTTAAGCCGTCCGTCATTGCCACGAAATAGCCGGGATAGTGATGGTGAAAATTCTGTCAACCAGTTGGTTGGAGTGTTTTGCGGAAAATCGTCCGGTAAAGAAGCGACTGAAAACGAAAAATCGGGCAGATAGGGTTCCTGGATTTTGCCTGGGGTGCCCAGTTCAGTATGGTGTTCCTTGATAACAGGGGCTTTGACTTTTTCTTGAAACAAAGAACGCAGAATGACATTGTGGGGCTTCAAATCCCCTTCTGCAGATTTACCATTCTCGGGGAAAAAAAATGCAAGAAAGATTATAACGAGTATTTGACTGGCTGTTTTTATCATGGGACGGAGTGGAAAGATAGTGGGCTGGTATTTTAGTTCTCGCTCAAATTGATGCTTAGCCGTTAATTTACGTGAAGAGATGATAGTTGTAAACGGGAAGTTGGTTTGATGAATCAGTTGCAGCCCTGTTTCAAGAGGTTGTCCGCTCAGTCTGCTTTGCCGCATGAGTAGGGATCGATTTGGATATCCCTGCCTATAGCCGTTTTTGTTTGAATATTGTACCATTTATCATTATCTCTTGATTCATTTTTTCCACAGGTACTCTAGCCAGGGATGAAACATGCGCCTAAATCCCAGATAAATCGTTCTCCGACACGATTTTCAGCTAGATGGAATGTTATGACGGGCAGGCAAAGCCGATGCAAAAAATCTCTGCAGGGCAATCGGATTCAGCTTGATTCGTTCTTCATCCACATTTTTGATCAATCCTGGTGGCTGTTAACCTGATGGATGTAATTAACATAGGACGTTATTGACGGAATAAGTCAGGGTTTTTAAATTATCCGGTCCTCTCTAGTGTGATTGAGAACAGGATTTCTATCGTAGCGATCGCGTATCGCTGGTTGCGAATCACCCACATTATAGACAAATGAATGAGAATTTCTGATACGATTACCTATGATGGATCCAGGCAGATTTTGATTGCGGGAAACTGCATACTGGAAACCAAAGCCATCGCATTTAAAACGGTTGAATTTCTGAAGAAACTGGCTGAGAAACTGGATGTCGATTTTATTTTTAAAGCCAGTTATAAAAAAGATAATCGATCGTCCGAAAAATATTTTTCAGGTTTACCCCTGCCGGATGCACTAAAGATTTTCAGTGAAATCAAGAAAGCGTTTAATGTCCCGATTATTTCAGATGTTCACTATCCGACGGAACTCACTGAAGGTGTGGCCGACGTATTTGACGTTCTGCAGGTGCCGGCCTATCTTGCAATGCAGACTGAATTGGTCCTCAGTCTGGCAAAAACAGGGAAACCGGTGAATATAAAAAAGGCGCAGTTCCTCCATCCGCAGGATATGGAAAAAGTCTGCAAAAAAATAGAATCGGTTGGGAATCGGTCCATTATTTTGACAGAACGTGGGACCTGCTTCGGTTATCGGGATCTTGTTGTGGATACCCGATCTTTTCAGATTATGAAATCATTAGGCTATCCGGTGATTTTTGATGCGGGTCATTCGATTCGAAAATATGGCATTCCCAGCAGCGATCCTGCCGGTGGAACCAAACAGTTCCTCCCAACACTCATGTCTGCATGCGCGGCGACCAATATTGACGGACTGTTTATTGAGGTTCATCCGGACCCAAAAAACGCCCTTTGTGACGCTGCCAGTCAACTGAATTTTGATGATGCGACGCATTTGATTTCACGTTACTTTAAGATTGCAAAATTTGTGAAGCAGCTCGACGACTAATCACGTGAGCATATTAATGTCTTGGTACCAGGGGGATCGGTAACCAGCTAAACACTAGTGTTTTGTATAACAGATTGAATATGATCAATACGATAGGCATCATCGGTGGAACCGGCCAGATGGGGTCGATGTTCAAGCGAGAATTTAAACGGCTTGGAAAAGAAGTCCTGATTTCGGATCTTGAATCGGTTTCAGCGGAAAAGAGTATTGTTGCCAAGAGTGATCTGTTGATTGTCAGTGTCCCGATCGATGAATCGTCGAAGGTAGTCAACCGTATCAGGCCCTGGCTTAATGAAAATCAGCTCCTGTCTGATTTCTGCTCGGTAAAGACCAAGATCATTCCCTCGATGCTTGAGACGGAGGCTGCCATTATTTCGGTTCATCCCATGTTTGGCGCCATGGTGGATATTTCGAAGCAGAATATCATTCTGCTGCCGGTTCGGCAGAAAAAGTTTCTGGCAAAGTATCAACGGATCTATGAGAGTCTGGGACTGAATGTTGTCATTATGGACGATTGGAAGAAACATGATGTCTCCATGAGCTTTATCCAGGGACTGATGCACTTTTTCCATATTGTGTTCACCCAGACATTGAAATCCAAGCACGTTGATCTCGAAACCTTGCTTTCAATCTGCAGTCCGGTTTATCAGGCGAATTTTGCATTCACCTGTCGGATCTTGCAAAGGGATCCCCATCTATACACCCACATCCTGATGGACAATCCTGAGAATCTCAACATTCTGAAGAGTTTTATCGATCAGGCTCAGGAAAGTCTGAAATTGATACAGAAAAAGGATGAAAAAACTTTTATGGAAAATTTCGTCTCTTATCGTGATTACCTGGGAAATTTCGGGAAAATTTTCAGCGATCAGAGTGACTTTTTGATTGAAAAAATTAAGGAGTACTCTCCCTCCTGATCCGCTGCTCCTACTCCTTCGCCTCTGAGTTCTTCCTGTCGGAACCTTGCCTCAGGTCTTTGCGTTCTGAATTCAAAGACTGTCAAATCTCTTGCCAATCGCTTTGCTCCCTGTTAATAGTGCTCTAATCTCTTATTTTCAGATCTGAAATTATGATAAACATTTTCCGATGGGGAAATTATGAAGATGGTACAGGCAGGTTTGAGTTTAATTGAGATTATGATCACGTTGGTCATTGTTGCTGTCATTGCCGGTTTGGCCTATCCCCGGTACCAGAAAATGGTGTCCAGATCCAAGCAGACGGAGGCCAAAACGATTCTGCAGGCCATTTATGTCGCCCAGGATCTTTATAAGACGGCTAACGGTATGTATTGTGACAATTTGGAAATGCTGGATATTCAGATTCCCCCGGATGCGAAATACACCTACTCCTCCAAAACCGGAGATCAGGGGAATTCATTTACAGCAAAGGCAGTTGCGAATATTGATAGTGATCCGGTTCTGGATGAATGGCAGATTGACCATAATCACCAACTGGTAAATCCGGTCAATGATGTGATTGAATAGGGGATTTGTGAAATTTCATTTCGGAGAAACAGATTTTGTGCGTGCGATGGCAACCGGATGGTGTTTCTTCCTGGACAGTCGCCTTTTTCTGTTGAAAAGAGATGCAAACCGATCCCTGCCACCCTCGAACGCCGAATATAGAACCGGAACGACGATTAAGGTCAAAACGGTGGCCACACCCAGTCCATAAATAACCCCCAGTGCCATTGGCAACCACATCTGCCCGGATTCAGAACCAAAAACAATAATCTGCGAGCGGGAGAAATTGATGTCCAGACCGAGCGTCACCGGTAACAATGCCAGTATTGTTGTCATTGCCGTCAAAAAAACCGGTCTGAGGCGCAGCATTCCCCCCAGAACAATCGCCTTATGTCTAGGCATTCCGCTTTCCTGAAGTTGTCTGATGTAGTCGATCAATACAATAGCGTTATTTACGACGACACCGGCCAGAGAAATGATGCCGATTCCGCCCATAATAATGCTGATCGGGCTTCGATGGATAATCATCCCCAGAAAAACGCCCATGAACGAGAGAAATACTGAGGTGATGATGATGAAAGGCAGCGCCAGTGAATTGAACTGTGTGACAAGAATCAAAAAAATCAGGAAAACCGCAACCATAAAAGCCCTGGGAAGATACTCCTGCATTTCCTTCTGGGATTCGTTTTCACCAGAATAGATAAGGCTATAGCCCGGAGGCGGTTTAAAACCCTGAAGCTGTTTCTGCACCCTTTGCAGAACAACGGCTCCGGATACACCCTCTGCATCGCCGGAAACGGTAATGACTCTTTTTGTACCAATATGTCGGATAGAACCCAGTGCGACAGAATTTTTGATACTTGCCAGTTCACTTAAGGAGACTGACTCTCCCATTGGTGTTCGGATATACAGGTTCCTTATATCGTTTATTGATTTTCGATGGTCCTTGTTCAGCCTCACGATGATATCGTACTCATCCTTTCCGGAACGATAGGTCGAGACATCCTTTCCGTTGATCGCAGTACGAATGATGCTTGCCACCTCAGCTGTTCTGAGCCCCAGTCGGGCGGTTTTTTCCCGGTCTACAACAACTTTAATTTCCGCTCGGTTTGCGGAAAAGTTGTCCACCAGATTAACAAGTCCAGGCACGTTTTTGATCCTTTTCTGAACATCCAGTGATATGGATTTCAGTGTAATCAGGTCTTCTCCCGCTATCTCTATGTTTACGGGTTTTCCGGTAGGCGGGCCATGCTCGGCTTTGGTGATTCGATAGGTCGCCCCGGTAAATCCTTGCAGCGTCTCCCTGATCTGGGCAATTATAGTCGAAGGCAGCATGGTTCGCTCTTCCCAGTTTGGAAAGGATGCTGCAATGTGACTTAAATGGGTTGTATTGCCAGTCGAAGACAAATTGCCTCTCGCCTGGCCGATATTGGATACGATGGAATCTGTTCTGCTGTGATAGGGCTCCAGAATTCTTTCAATATCGCGGACCATTCGATCCGAGTTTTCCAGAGAGGTGCCGAACGGGGCATCGATATGAATGACCGCCTGCTCAGGCTCAGAAGTGGGAAAGAACTCAATACCGGCGGCAGGAAAAATAAACTTAAAATACGAGACAATGATGATCATCCACAGCAGAAGGATCATGATAATAATCCAGAGCCGATGTTGAAGGGACCAGTTCAGTATCCACCGATAGACTCTCAGAATCCGACTGCTCTGTGCGATATTGATCTCATCGTTAGCCTTGATTTGTTTTGGGTTGCGCATGACTGTCGCGCAAAGAACTGGGTTGATTACCAACCCGACAAAAAGAGACGCGGTCAGCGTAATGATCAGTGTTTTTGGCATATAGCTCATGAAATCACCCATAATGCCGGGCATGAACAACAAGGGTGTAAAAGCAGCCAGGGTGGTGAGGGTTGATGTGATCACCGGAATGGCCACTTCGCTGACACCTGTCAAGGCCGCTTTTTTGGGTGGCACTCCGGACTCCAGGTGACGATAGATGTTCTCAACAACCACTATGGCGTTGTCTACCAGCATTCCCAGGGCCATGATCAATCCGAAGAGCACGATCATGTTCAAGGTCATTCCCACTGCCTGGATCATCATGAAACTGATCAACATGGAAAACGGTATTGCGGCTGCCACAAAAAGCGCGTTTCGAAAACCGAGAATCAATAACAGTACAAGCAGAACAGACACAAGACCGGAGTAAATGTTGTTTTCCAGATCCTTGACCAGTTTTTTTACATAGTCACTGTGGTCAGAAAGAACGGTAAAGGTAATAAAACCCTCATACTTCTTCTCATATACGGACACTATTTTTTTGATGTTGTCGGTAATCTCCAGCAGGTTCTCGCCTGATCTTTTGGATATGGAGAGCGAGACTGATTCGACACCATAAAACCGGGACCGGGAGGTGACATCCTTGAATCCGAATTTGATCTCAGCGACATCCCGGGTAAATATGGGGACCTGGTTGGGTGCCGTGATCACCATCTTTTCAATATCACTGGGAGCGTTGATTTCTCCGGGAATCCGAATGTTATACTTCAGTGGACCAACCGTTATATCACCGGCTGGAATGTTGGTGTTCTCATAGGCGATTGTATTGGCAACTTGATTGAGATCCAAATGGTAGTACCGCAATTTGTCGGGATCTACATTCACCTGTACCTCTCTTTCAAGTCCTCCGGCTCTTTTAACTTCCAGAATGCCGGGAATAGCCTCAATATCTTCCTTGATCTCTTCTGCGACCTCCTTTAATCGCAATAGTCCGGCCTTGCCGGAAAGGTTTAATGTCAGAATGGGGAAGTCGGCTGTGTTGATTTCTGTGATGATAGCGTCTTCAGCTTCATCCGGTAAATCCTGTTTTACGCGATCAAGCACTTCTCTGACTTCTGTTTTCGCTTCATCGATATCCGTTCCCAGGTAGTACTCCAGGGCGACCATCCCGGCACCTTCGGTCGATGTGGAGGATATTTCCTTCAGCCCATCCACATTCTGCATTTCACTTTCCAGTTTATCGATGATAAGTGACTCAACATCCTCAGGCGAAGAACCTGGATAGGGAACGGTAACGATGAGATAAGGAATTTGAACTTCCGGCGCGGCTTCCCTGGGCAATGTCAAATAGACGCTGAATCCGACAAAAAAGATCAGAAGCATGAGAATGAAAATAGAGGTCGGTCTTTGGATTGCCTGTTTACTTATCCAGAAAGACTTATCAGATTCAGCAATTGGTTTCATTGGCCTTGGTGTTTAGTGAAAATCGATGCAATCCATGAGACCGGGTTTGTTCAATCCTGGTGATCCCTGTTTGATTTTGGTGAATCCTGACTATAGCTATTTCCTTTAGGGGCAATGCTCTCGGGGTTTTTATGATGAGGTTTGTTTTTTGATTTCAACCACCTTGACGGTCTCCTGGTCGGTGATCAGCTGTTGTCCGGTTTCGACAATGTACTGTCCGAATTTCAGCCCTGACAGGATTTGGACCTCATCATCAATGGATATTCCTGTTTTGACGGGCTTTTTAATAGACCTGTTGTCTTTGACAATATAAACGAAACTGCCGGTTTCCTCTTCCTGTATCGTATGACGGGGAATCAGCATTTGACGGTCGATCGACACCGTCTGCATTTTTAAGCGGGTCAGCATACCCGGCAGCAACTCTCTTTTTGGATTCTGGATCTCTACCTCAACCATGAAACTGCGACTCCGCAGGTCTGCTTCCAGCCCGATGGTTTTCACATATCCTGTATAGTGCTTTCCTGCCAGTGCATCCAGCATGACGCTCATCGGTTTTTTGGTTTTTACATAGCGAATTTCTTTTTCAGGAATGTTGACTTCAGCGAGGACGGATGAAATATCGATGATTTCAGCTACCTTTTTCCCGGAACCGATATATTCACCCTTTTCAACAAACTTTGTCGTGATAACGCCATCCAGCGGTGAAATGATCCTGGATTTTTCCAGTTCCAGTTTGGAGATATCAAGACGCACTTTTTTTACATCCAGTTGGTTTTTTAATGATGCTACTTTAGCAAGGGTGGACAGGTTTTTGATATAGAGATTTTTCTCTCTGTTATAGTCCATCAGTGCGAGGGTATAGTTGGATTCGTTTAACTTCTTATCCAGTTGCAACTTCCTTGTATCGAACTTGATGAGAACCTGACCCTTTTTTATGGACTGCCCTATCTGGAATGACGCCTTTTCGATGCTGCCGGCGATCTCGGAACTGATGGTTACGCGGTTCACTGGTTTCAAATGACCGATATAGGTGGCATAGCTGACCAGTTTCCTGGGTGCGAGCTTGAAGACTTCAACCTTGGTAATCTTGTTACGCTCTGCAGACTTGGTATCAGCTGTTTTACCCATGACGAAAACCAGTAAAAGGCAGATAAGAAGACTGGTTCTGAACATCTGGTATGATCCTTTTATCATAAATGTTTTCCTTTTTGTCCGGGTGAAATGGGCATATACTGTAATTTTCAGCAAACAATTCAAAAAAAGGCCATTGTGAAGGCACATTTCATGTCACCCTTTCAAATGGTATGTTGGGAAAATTTTCTCGGTAATCACCAGAAGCGAGAGATAAGCCTTTTCATATTGAATTCGTGCCAGAATTTCATTTTTTCTGGCATCGGTCAGGTCCTGCTGTACTTGAGAGATTCTAAAACTGGTATTATCTCCTAAATTGAACTTTTCAATCTCCTTGCGGAGAAGTTGTTCCATTAATTCAACGGTGTTTTGTGCTAATCGGATACCCTGTGTCGACAATTTAAGATTCCTGAGAATAGCCTGCAACTCGACTTTCAGTTGCGATTTTTGATTCTCAATTTGCAGATTCAGACGAGCCCTTTCGAGAGCTGTTTGATTAATTTTCTGTGGAGTCACTTTATCAAACAGCGGGATCACCCAACTCAACCCGATGTAATAATCATGTAACTTTGTTTCGGATATGCCTCCGAGTGCTTTGCCATAATCCTCTCCATATCCGTTAAGCTGGTACTGGAGATTTAGATCCAGATTGGCGTCAGCTTGATTTTCAGCTTCTTTTCTTGCCAGATCATTCATCCGTTCAGCGGATTTTAGCAATTGAATATCCTGATTGGTCTCGTATACTTTTTCCAGAAGAGCCTTGAAACCAGGAATGTTTTTCCGGATTGTCATCTTTTCTGTTGCCTTATAACCGTAAGGTAGGTCGCTCAGGTTGAGTGCGGCCCTGATTTGGTCTTCGATCTGACTTCTTTTGAAAACCTCCTGAAGTTTGCTTTGTTTGACAGCAGCAAGCCGGCTTTCACTTTGTTTGACTTCGATGATGTCCAGCACACCCATTTTATAACGCGTTCGGGAGTCTTGAAGAAACTGCTCTGCCAATTCGATGGATGAGTCCAGGGTCTGGATATTCTCCTGAACACCTACCAGATCCCAGTAGATATTGGCGACTAAACTCAGCAACTCCAGTTTTGATTTGCGAGACTGCATTTCGGTCTGTGCCAGGGCGATCTCGCTTTTAAATTCCGGTAAGCGATTGATGTCCCCCCAATCCTGAAAAATCGGGATGCTTATCGCAGCGGCCAGATTGTCAATGTATAGCGGATCATCAACGGCAGCCCAGTTCTTGAAGGGGTCCCCTTCCGTCTGAATACTACCAAGACTGGTTTGATTGGCTATCTTTTGATAACTGAGTTTATACGTTATACCGAATGTATTTTTTTTGGCCCAGGTTGCTGAAAGAGCCGTTATATCCGATGCGCTGAAGCTGAGATAGGGAGATGCTGAGAATCCGATATAGGGTGATGCCACCGTCCTGCTGATGCCATAAACGCTGCCTGTAAAATTGGTCCCGGAGGGAGAGACGATGTGCGATACGCCCAAAGAGGTCGTAAATACGGGATTGTAGATTTCTCTGGCGGCGGCCAGTGCTTCTTCGGCAATCTGTCTGTTTATCTCAAGAACATCCGCTACCGTACTTCTTTCTAAAGCCAGGGAAAGAAGGGTCTCCATGCTCACCTCAACAATCATCTCTCCTTTGCTCTCCACCAGTTTAAGCTTTGAGAGCAGTTCGGGGTCAATGTCGA
Organism: bacterium; assembly: GCA_018830885.1. Classification (GTDB taxonomy): domain Bacteria; phylum SAR324; class SAR324; order XYD2-FULL-50-16; family XYD2-FULL-50-16; genus JAHJRI01. The sequence continues at coordinate 21,672 of JAHJRI010000205.1, forward strand.
TAGCGCTCAATGGAAAGGAGAATGTCGTTATTAAGACTGTCAGGACCCAAAATCGCCTGAGGACCGGACGAGTTCTGATAACACCAAAAAAATCGGTTAACATCCACATCTCGCTGTTATCGGGGTAAAATTTTGTTAAATCGGTCGTGGAGAGCCTTCCCTGTTTTCTGGAAACAGTAAGTTAAGTGTCTACTATCATTCTGAAATAATACACTGGCGGCCAGACTGACCATTGTGACAGCACAAATCCGTTCACAAGATGTTGCTCGAAACCATTAACCTAAAATAATTTCTTTGATCAAGCAAGTTTAAGCGCGGAGCGATATTTATTTTTGAAGAAGCATTGTGAGGACCTTGAAACCATTTTTTTAAACCTGCATCAAAAGACAGGTTTTGTTTTATTCGTTGCAGTTTTTGAGCTGGCTCATATAATCTGTCTCTTTAACACATATAGAATAAAAGGTTACATCTGCAGGATTTGATAAAAGACTTGTCACTCGCAGGTTCTGAAAATCAATCGCATCCAAGTCCCTGATCTACACCAGAGACTGGCATCGCCGATATGCGAGAATGGAGTGGTTTGAAAAGAGTTACTGCCATTCAGTTCTGTTTTCCTGTCTATCCAAACGAATCTATATTTCCAGCTCTAAAACGAAAAACCAGTATAAGACATCAATGTCAATCGAGTCAGAAATTAAACAGGAAGTTTCCAGACGAAGAACATTTGCCATCATCAGCCATCCTGATGCCGGTAAAACCACAATAACAGAAAAGATCCTGTTGTTTGGGGGGGCTATCAATATGGCTGGAACCGTCAAAGCGCGCAAATCAAAAAAATTTGCAACTTCAGATTGGATGGAAATCGAGAAGCAACGGGGAATCAGTGTCACGTCCTCTGTGATGAAGTTCGCTTACCAGAATTATGAGATCAGTCTGCTGGACACCCCTGGACACCAGGATTTTTCTGAAGATACATATCGCGTTTTGACCGCGGTGGACAGCGCCTTGATGTTGATTGATGGTGCTAAAGGGGTGGAGGCTCAGACAAAGAAGCTGCTGGACGTCTGCCGGATGCGGAACACACCGGTAATGACGTTCATGAACAAGTTTGACAGGGAGTGTCGAAATCCGTTCGACCTTTTGGATGAAGTTGAGAGCGACTTAAAAATTCAATGCAGTCCCTTGACATGGCCGATAGGCATGGGACGGGAATTTAAGGGGGTTTATGATCTAGGCTCAAAATCCATTCGCATTTATCAACCCGGGACTAAGCAACGAGAATTTGAAACGGTTAAGATCGAATATCCCGATGATCCAAAACTGGACAAAATCGTCGGTACCATGCACGCGGACCAGTTGAGGGAGGATCTGGAACTTTTGGAGGGTGCAGGCACACCATTTACTAAAGAGGCATATTTGTCAGGGGCTATCACACCGGTTTTTTTCGGTTCAGCGCTGAACAGTTTTGGCGTCGATGAGTTTCTCAGTAGTTTTTTAACCTACTCACCGGTTCCGAAACCCAGAGAAGCCACCGAACGGACGGTGGAGCCCACTGAAGTCAACCTGACTGGATTTATTTTTAAAATTCAGGCCAATATGGATCCTGCTCACAGGGATCGCATTGCTTTTATGCGCATTTGTTCCGGTAAATTTACCCGGGGGATGAAGATATATCATACCCGTCTGCAACGCATGATCAAGTTGAACAGCACGGTGACCTTCATGGCCAAGGAGCGGGAGATTATGGAGGAGGGGTATGCGGGTGATATTCTGGGGCTGTATGATCCAGGTATTTTTAAGATCGGCGACAGTTTCAGCATGGGTGAACAATTGAATTTTCTGGGCATCCCGCATTTTTCCCCCGAAAATTTTATGCGAGTGCGATTGGCGGACCCCTTAAAAGGCAAACAGCTGGAAAAAGGGCTGGTTCAACTCACCGAGGAGGGAGCAACGCAGGTCTTTAAATCAGTTGCCAGTAATGATCACATTCTCGGGGTTGTTGGTTCGCTGCAGTTCGAAGTGATCAAGTTTCGACTTCTTCATGAATATAATGTGGAAGGTGTTTTCGAAGGTGTCCCCTACACATGTGCCAGATGGTATCACAGCCAGGATGAAGCGGTACTGAAACGATTTGAAGAACGATATATTGGCCAGATCGCGACGGATGTGAATTATAAAAAAATCTTTCTCTGTAGTTCAACCTGGGATCTGGACTATGCATCGAAGAAATTTGAAGGAATCGCATTTTTCCAGAATTCTGACCATATTCCCGTATAGGTGATGTCAAGACGACCGTGTTTTGGGACTCGGATTGTTAATCATAACCCGCTGAACAGTAACAGCGGTCTTTCCTTAGGAGCAGGATGTTAAAAATCTTAAAGTTAAATCAGATTTCCGCCGCTGGTTTGAAGCGATTTTCAGCCGATAAATACGCTATTGCAGGTGAATTGGACTCTCCGGATGCTATTCTGGTGAGAAGTACCCCGATCAAGCCTGATGATCTTCCGTCAACGGTGAGAGCGATAGCGAGGGCAGGGGCCGGTGTAGATAAAATCTGTGTCGATGATTGCACGGTGAGAGGCATCCCCGTCTTCAATACCCCGGGGGCCAATGCTAATTCGGTTAAGGAGTTGATCATGCTTGCCTTGCTGCTCTCCTCGCGTGGTGTAATTCGTGGGATTCGGTTTCTGGATGAACTGGCAAAGACAACCAATGATCCGGAGGTTGTCACGAAGACAGTGGAGAAGGAGAAAAAACGGTTCGCAGGAAGTGAAATTATTGGGAATACGCTCGGGATTGTCGGCTTGGGGGCTATCGGATCCATTGTGGCCGAAATGGCAATAGGAATGGGCATGGAGGTATTGGGGTTCGATCCCGGACTCTCTGTTGATCAGGCCTGGCGTCTGTCCAACAAAGTAAAACGGTGTAAGGATCTTCCCACGCTTCTAGCAAAATCGGATTTTATTACCCTGCACCTTCCCATGCTGGAATCGACCCGATACATGATTAACAGTGAATCCCTGAAAAACGTCAAAAAGGGAGCCCGGTTGCTCAACTTTTCCAGGGAAAAGATTGTCGATCCCTTTGCGGTTGTTGAAGCCCTTGATAAAGGGAAACTTTCCAAATTTATCACAGATTTTCCACATCCGGTTCTGATGGGGCGGGAAGACATTATTCTCATGCCGCACATTGGAGCAAGCACAAAAGAAGCGGAAGATAACTGTGCAATTATGGCGGCGGATCAATTGATTGATTTTCTGGAAAATGGAAACATCAAGAACTCTGTCAACTTCCCGAATCTGGAAATGGAACGAACCGGAGTCTGTCGGCTTGCCTTTTCCAATATGAATGTGCCCAATATGTTGGGCCAGGTATTGCCGATACTGGCATCCCATAATATCAATGTACTGGATATGCTGAATCGGAGTCGCGGCAGTATTGCATATACGTTGCTGGATGTCGATACCGTGGTTTCAGCTGAGATTATTGAGATGATAAAAGCCATAGACGGTATATATGCAGTTCGTACGCATTGATCTTGTATTTTTGACTATGATTGTGGGGGTCTGATCCCGGTTCACTGGGCAATACTATCCGTATGTCCGGGGGCAGACCTGACAATGCATGAGAGTTCCCGCTGTTTTCCATAAAAGGAGCAGTGGTGCGCGTAATTCACAAATAGACAATAGGGAAACACTATGAAACAACCCATTTATTATTTTGGTGCAGGTCCGGCCAAACTGCCCTATCCTGTATTGGAGCAGATCCAGGCGGAGTTTCTGGATTTCAGGAACATGGGGTCATCCATTATTGAGATCAGCCATCGCTCCAAGCAGTTTGATGATCTGCTTTGCGAGACAGATGACCTGTTTGCCGAATTGGTTTCTCTACCTCCAAACTACAAGGTGTTGTATGTTCATGGGGGCGCTTCCATGCAGTTTTCTGCGGTTCCCATGAATCTCTTGCCGCGCAAACCTTCCCAGAAAGCGCTTTACTTTGAAACCGGTAATTTTGCAAGACTTGCGAAAGAAGAGGCTGAAAAATACGGGGATATTGTGACCATCGCCAGCAGTGCAGGAACCAACTATGATCGCATTCCCGATTTCAACCGGACTGATCTGGATGCTGATGCCTCTTATGTTTATTTGACCAGCAACAATACCATATTTGGTACTCGATGGCATGCATTTCCAGATACCGGGGACATTCCGCTGGTTATTGATGCAACTTCCGAAATATTGTCGAGGGTAATGGATTTTTCAAAATTCGGACTGATATTTGCCGGTGTACAAAAGAACCTCGGCCCTGCTGGAATGGCAGTCGTTGTTATTCGTGAGGATTTACTGGGCCATGCAATGAAAACAACGCCCAAATTACTCAATTATGACATCTATAATAAAAAACACTCTTTGGCCAATACCAATAACACTTTTGCTATCTATGTGATTAATCTGGTCCTGAAGTGGTTAAAAAATGAGGGTGGCGTTGCTGCGATTGAAAAGGTGAATGAAGCAAAAGCCGCTCGGCTGTATGCGTTGCTGGATAAAACGGACTTCTATACGGGGCATGCGCAAGTAGCCCATCGTTCCACGATGAATGTGACGTTCAATTTGCCGTCTGCTGAATTGTTGGACCGATTTCTGAGTCAATCCTCTGAAAACGGGTTGACGGCCTTGAAAGGTCACCGATCTGTTGGGGGAGCGAGGGCTTCCATTTATAATGCCATGCCCATGGAAGGCGTTGCTGCGTTGGTTGAATTTATGCAGGAATTTGAACGGCAAAATGGCTGATACTCAAAATAAAAAGACTGAATGTATCTATTCAGTTTGATTTCCGCTCAGCCTTGAAGGTATTGTGTTTCAAGAATCCTGGAAGCCATGGATGGCTTCCAGGAGATCCAGGAGGATTCATGCGTTTCTTGAAACATAATACCTTTGGGGCGTATATCAGGTGAATAGTTACGACTGAATAAGGAAATTATTTGTAACCAAAATTGAGAAAAAGGATGAAAAAGCCGGTCGTTATCGGGTGTGGAAACATGGGTTCTGCTATTATCGATGCGTTGCTGAAACAGAACATGTTTACGGTAGGAGACTTCACGATTGTTGAAAAACAGGAGAATGCTTTTACACAGAAGTTCCTGAAAGAAAAAGCCACTATTCTGGACCGGCTGGATAGATTGCCGGACGATCTGGAACTGGTGATCCTGGCTGTTAAACCCCAGGATTCAAAGACAGTTTTGACCGAGATTGCGCCGAAAACAAATCAAAAGACAATGGTACTCTCGATTATGGCAGGAATTTCTATTGCCGCAATGGAATCTCGGTTGCCCCGGGCTCAAATTATTCGTTGTATGCCCAACACACCCTGTTCGATTCATCAGGGGATGACTGTCTATTGTGGTAACAGCCAGGTCTCAGCGACATTCTTTCAATTGGCACAACAAATTCTGGGTGCCATGGGGAAAGCATTTCAGGTGACTGATGAAATCATGATCGATGCTGCTACAGCAATATCCGGAAGTGGCCCCGCGTATGTTTTTTTCCTTGCAGAGGCATTGAAAGAGGGGGCCTCAAGGTTGGGATTTAACGATGACCAGTCTGATATGCTGGCTACTCAGACTTTATTGGGCGCGGCCATGCTGTTGGATCAATCTCCCGAATCACCCGGTGAGCTTTGTCGTCGGGTGACGTCACCGGGAGGAACAACAGCGGCGGCGTTAAATCGTTTTGCTGAGAGTGGTTTAAAGGAAGAACTGATTAAGGGATTTAAAGCCGCTTTTCAACGGTCATTGGAACTGGGTCAAAAGTGAGATCCGGTTTTTGGTCCGATAATTTGCCTGTTCGGGGTCACTGCTTCTGCAACCGTTGCACATATGCAATAATCCCTTGTGCGTTCAACCGGTTATCGAATTCAAGGTTTTTGATATCGATTGCATCAATGGAAATCTTCTCCTTTTCAAGATAAGCCACGGTATGATCCTGGATATAATTGGTCAGTTGATCAAGAGACCGATTTTTTCGATAATAGTCAACACAGGCTTCACTGAAAAATGGAATCCACTTTTGAGTGGCTTTGAGAATATCAACTACCTGATCCGCTTTACCATAGTGCGTATAATAGAGGTGGTGCGGGTGCAGAGAGATCATTAAATCGTAGGAAGCTTGCATCTCCTCTGGATCGAATTGTGTCGGCGCCGTGTTTGGGAAACTGATTGCACACCCGGTTCGACTGTGGATCCGATCATGAAAAACGCCAGCAATGTCCCCTGTAAATATACCCTTACTTTCAGAGTCAAACGCAATAATATGATGCCTTGCATGTCCAAAGGCCTCATAAAACTGAAGCTGTCTTCCATTGCCAAGATCAAAGGTTTCACCGTCTGATACTGTCTGTATCCGTTCCTCTGCTATCGGCAGGATCGGATTAAAAAGTCTGTCAAATGACTCCTGATACACCTGTCTTGCGCCGGCGATGAGTCTATTCGGATCGCTGAGATGTCCCTTTCCTTTTGGATGGACCATCAAGATCGCATTGGCACACTGTTGCATTAACAGGCCGGCACCACCTGCATGATCCAGATGAATATGGGTTACAATGATGGCATCGATGGATGCAGGGGATATTTCCAGGACTTTTAATGTTGACAGGATCGTTTTGTTCGAGGGAGAGGCGCCTGTTTCGATGATAACATTTTTAGGCCCGCGAATCAGATACCCGGCGGCTCTGTTTTGAATGTCACCTGGGATCAATGCCAGTTGAAAAATATTGTTTTCCAGTGATGTATATGAATTTGTCATGATAAAGGCACAAGTTTGACTGCGAGTGTTTACCTGCTGGATGAAATAGCATTGAAATTGAGGAGTTTATACAAAAATACCGTTTATGACAAAGATTGGTCAACAGTTAGTAGAGCTGTTCATCCGTTTTCTTGGGGTTGCATGATGGTGGGGGTTGCTCTAGAATTTCTGGAAGTCGAACGGCGTTTTTCCGACAAACCAACATGCCCCGAGGCGGGGCACAATGAAGCATGAGAATAGGTCTCTGTAACCATCCGTGTCTGGTACAAACCTTTTTCAGACGGAGACTTGTATAAAGATGAACTAGCACTCATCTCGTTGAAATCCCAATACTTGGACTCTTCAAAGCTGCAAGTTCCGATTCTCACCTCAGACAGTGGGGATTTCGGGTGCTCAATGGCGTTCAGATCATCTAAGAAACTCGTCTAATCATCTGAAACAGATTCAAACCAGACCCTCTGTCAGGATTGTTATGTGATATTCTCATACAAAACCACCATGCGCTGTCGGGAAAAACGATGGATGAAAATAAATTGGGGGACATGTACTTGTTACATTTACGCTGATTTTTATGCAAAATATCAACCATTTCAGACCGGGTTCATCTCAGGTTTGCTGGGGATGAGGCTTTGACAATTCAGTCATGAGTGAGACATAGAATGAATAGTTATCCAGCTAGGTTTTGGCATCGAAATCCAGATGGCAGGATCCAGTGTGATCTTTGTCCGAGAGAGTGTAAGCTGAAAGAGGGACAACGGGGGTTGTGTTTTGTCCGGCAGCATGTTTGCGATCAGCTTATTTTGACGACCTACAACAGAAGCAGTGGATTCTGTATCGATCCTGTTGAAAAGAAGCCCCTGAATCATTTTCTGCCTGGGACCCCGATTTTGTCGTTTGGTACTGCCGGATGTAACCTGACCTGCAAATTCTGCCAGAATTGGGATATCAGCCGGTCAAAAGAGTTTGAACGGTTGACTGAGAAAGCCAGTCCTAGAAAAATTGCAGCGGCGGCTTCACTGCATCAATGTGACAGTGTGGCATTGACCTACAATGAGCCAGTGATTTTTCTGGAGTACGGGAAGGATGTGGCCGATGCTTGTCATGAGCTCGGGCTGCAGGTGGTGGCGGTTACGAATGGCTATATTCATAAAAAGGCCCGGGAAGCCTTTTTTTCCTTTCTTGATGCTGCAAATGTGGATTTGAAAGCCTTTACCGAATCGTTTTACAAAACACTGACCGGCGGTGATCTAAAAACGGTTTTGGATACACTGTCTTATATTCGCAAGAAAACGGATATCTGGCTGGAAATAACAACCCTTGTCATACCGGGTGAGAATGACAGCGACAAAGAAATTGAGCAAATGGTGAACTGGATACTCAATGAGCTTGGGCCTGAAACCCCACTTCACTTCTCGGCATTTCATCCGGACTATAAAATGACTGAAAAACAAACCACTTCTTTATCATCCCTGATCAGGGTCAGGGATATTGCCAGGGAGAAAGGGATGTATCATGTTTATACCGGAAACGTGGCTTATACACCAGGTGATACGACCTTTTGCCATAACTGCAACAAGCCGTTAATCGAAAGAAAGTGGTACGAGATTTCAAAGTATCAGCTGACAGAGTCTGGATGCTGTAAATACTGTGGTACACCACTGGCCGGAAGGTTTGGCCGGAAAGCGGGTGATTGGGGGGCTACAAGAAAACCCATCCGGTTATGACGAGTCTCGCCTTTTAAAGACACCAAATACTGCAACATTTTCTTTTACCCGTTATATATCTTTATTCGAGTCATGCATCCTGTTGAAGGGAATAATCGATGGATCAATTTATCGTTCAAGGCGGAAACAGATTAAAAGGTGAGATACTGCCATCCGGAAACAAAAACGAAGCCCTGCCGGCTATGGCAGCTGTTCTGCTCAGTGAAAAGCCGTTGACATTGCACAACCTGCCCAAAATCGGTGATATCAGCAGCATGAAAAAGATACTGGAAGGTCTGGGAACCCGGGTCAGTCAAATTGGAGAAAATTCATTTCAATTTGATGCTTCCCATTTGGTCTCGTATGAACCGGACCGTGAACTCTCAGAATCGATCAGAGGCTCCTTTCTTCTGGTCTCCCCATTGCTACACCGATTTAAAAAAGCAAAAATTTACATTCCCGGTGGAGACTCAATCGGACGGCGCAGACTGGATACGCACATCATGGCTCTCAAGTCGCTGGGGGCTAAAATCACTCAAACATCCGATAGCTTTCTTATAGAAGTCAGTGCCTTGAGAGGTGCTCATATTTTGCTGGATGAGGCCAGTGTCATGGCCACCGAGAATGTGATTATCGCCGCGGTGTTGGCCGAAGGCGAAACTACCATTTACAACGCTGCCTGTGAACCGCATGTTCAGGGGCTCTGTAATATGTTAAACATGATGGGGGCTGACATTAAAGGAATCGGTAGCAATCTGCTGACCATCGAGGGGGTTCAATCTCTAAATGGCGGTGAGCATTTCATTCAGGCAGATCATACAGAGGTGGGTTCTCTCATTGGATTAGCAGCGGTCACAAACAGCGAGATAAAGATTTTAAAGCCTGGCGTAAACAATCTCGGTCTGATCATACAGTATTTTGGTCGTTTGGGGGTCCGGCTCGACGTGGAAGGAGAGGATATCATTGTTCCGGGAGATCAGAATCTCATGATCCAGAATGATATTGACCAGTCGATTCCCAAGATTGATGATGCTCCCTGGCCGGGATTTCCGGCTGACCTGACCAGCATCATGACGGTTGTCGCGACCCAGAGTTCGGGAACTATTCTGATTTTTGAAAAGATGTTTGAAAGTCGTCTGTTCTGGGTGGATGGGTTGATTCGCATGGGGGCCAAAATTGTATTGTGCGACCCTCATCGGGCCGTTGTCGTTGGACCTTCAAGACTCAAAGGAACGACACTGGCCAGTCCGGATATTCGCGCCGGTATGGCGCTGCTGATAGCGGCTTTGTGTGCGGAAGGTACCAGCAAGATCCAGAATATTCACCAGATCGATCGGGGTTATGCCCGTATCGATGAACGACTGAATGCGCTTGGCGCTGATATTCTAAGGGTGTAATCAATTATGAACGCCACCCCCCGCTTGCCTCGATTCCAGGATAGAAAATATTCAAGCGCCTGCTTATCGAATATCATCACAATAATTAAAAGCCACTGGCTGGGAAGAAAAGAGTATGTTTATAACATTTGAGGGAATTGATGCCAGCGGCAAGACAACCCAGTTGCATCTGCTGGAGAGAGAACTGAAGAAAAGCGGCTTCAGGGTGTTGACCACCCGTCAACCGGGCGGAACCCCCATTGGCCTGTTGATCCGACAGATACTGCTGAATCCGGAGCATGTGCAAATGGTACCGGAAGCTGAAGTACTTTTGTATATGGCAGACCGTGTTCAACATATTAAAGAGGTGATTCTGCCGGCGTTAGCCAGAAATGAGATTGTTCTTTGTGATCGGTACCATGATGCGACGCTGGCTTATCAAGGAGGAGGTCGCCAATTGGATCTTTCCTGGCTGAAACAGCTGGAGGAAAAACAGATCGTCACACCCGATCTGACGTTCTGGTTCGATATCTCTGTTGAACAGTCACAAGAGCGATTGAAGCAGCGCAACCAGGCACAGGATACGGAAAACTGTCGACTGGAAAGTGAAAATACACAGTTTTTCAATCGTGTGAGAAGCGAATATGCCCGATTGTGCCTGGCAGATCAGTCCCGTTTCATTCAGATCGAAGCCCGGGAGGATATTCCCACCATTCATCAGCAACTTCTTAAAATCGTACTTGATCGTATTACTTGAACTATGACTTTCACAAATGTCATTGGGCATGGCTCCATTGCGCAACAGCTGGAATATACGTATCAGCAGGATCGGATCCCGTCGGCCTACCTCTTTATTGGATTGGAGGGAATCGGCAAAAGTACACTGGTGAAAGCCTTTGCTCAGATGATGAACTGTCAGACCCATGATAACTGTCATCGCTGTGATAGTTGTCGAATGTTCGACAATGGCAATCATCCGGATTTTCATGTTATCAAACCAGACGGACAGAGTATTCGGATCAAACAGATCCATGACCTGATCCGTCATCTCGATCTGAAGCCCGCATATGCCGTAAAACGGCTAGTGCTGGTGAAAGAAGCGCACAAGCTGAATCTGGAATCAGCCAATAGTTTTTTGAAGATTCTGGAAGAACCCCCCCTGAACACCTTGATCATCTTAATGACGACGGATGAAAATCTTTTGCTTGAGACGATCAATTCCCGTTGTCAAAAGATCTATTTTTCGCCGTTGACATCAGAAGACCTTCGAATCTTACTGGATAGGAATTATCAACTGGATCCGGCCACGCTGGATTTTGTCCTGAGCTATGCCCAGGGCCGAATCCGGAAAGGATTCATAGAAAAGGCAACAATCCTGGCAAACATGAGAATCCAAGTCCTGCACATGCTCAAAACCCTTAAAACAGAAAAACTATATGATTACAGTCTGTTGATCGATCAATGGGTCAAGCAGAATTTACATCCTTTTTTTCTTGAATTTTGCATGGCCTGGCTGCGAGATCTGCTGTCCGTCCGCAGGCAGAGTCCAATGGGCGTGATAAACAGCGATATGATGGATGAACTGGAGGATGTGTCAACCTGCTTTTCAGATGAGATTCTTCAATGGAGTTTCGATCTGGTCGTGGAAACAGAATTGGCCATTCAATCCAATGCTTCTAAAAACCTGGCACTTGAGAGCCTGCTCATCCAAATGAAGCAGATATTCTGGGGAACCCTGGTAGTCTGATTCCAGACTCTTGCTTCACGTTTTAGACAGTTTGTGCTCGCTGACTCTCTGGCAGACGAGGCGCAGCAGATTCAGATCTGTAGTAAAATCGAATCTTTTCCAACGGAACAATATCTTCAATTTCACTGATAAAATCCTCGTTCGCCGCGATTTTTTGATTGAGTTTGAGTCTGACCTGGCAGTTATTCTCTGCGCGTAGCGAAAGGTAGACATCGCATAATCCCGGATTGTTCTGAATAATGCTCTTAACCGCATCCAATCTGTCGAGACGAAAATCCGCCGGTAGATCAATCTGCGCGATTGCGGCGCGTTGCGCCCGAATCTCAGGCAGGGGAGTGATCGTCTGTGCCACGACTTTCAGCGATTCGTCACTGGTGTTGATGTAACCTGTAATAAAAACTGGATCATCAAAAGATTCGGCTTCCAGAATGGTGCGGACCGATGCATATACTTTCGAAAACACCATGACTTCAATAGATCCCCATAGATCCTCGATGGTGAGGATAGCCCATTTTTCGTTGGTCTTTTTGGTCAGACGAACAACCCTTGCAGAAATGACCCCCGATAGATTGATGGTTTCTTTATAATTGAATTTTTTCCCCTCCTCTTTCAAGTCGATGGATCGCGTTATTTTAGCGTAAGAATTGATTTCACCAAAATATGGATTCAGAGGGTGGCCGGATATATAGAATCCGAGAGCCTCCTTTTCAAACTTCAACCGGGTTTTGGATTTCCAGTCCGGTATGTCGGGGAGGATCATTTTTGTTTTTGTTTTTTCAATTTCCGAATCCGAAAGCAGTTCGAAAAACGATGTTTGATTTTTTCGAATCATCGCTTTTTCTGCGCTTGCCAGATTGAGAATATCGTCCAGGCCTTCCAGTATTCTGCGGCGGTTGGGTTCGAGAGAGTCAAAGACCCCGCTTTTAATCAAAGCTTCCAAAACCCTTGTATTAACCTTCGATGTGTCGATCTGCTTGAAAACATCGATCAGGGTTTCAAAACGACTGCTTTGGGCTCGTTCATATAAAATGCTTTCCAGAGCAGCTGCCCCGACGTTTTTTATGGCGTTGAGTCCAAAGCGGATCTTGCCATCATGAGCGGTAAATATCAGATCACTGTCATTAATATCAGGGGGGAGAACCTGAATATTCATCTCCTGGCACTCGCTGATCAATTTAACCACACTATCCGGCTTGTTTCTTTCGATAGTCAGCAAAGCAGCCATAAAATCAACTGGATAATTCGCTTTTAACCAGGCCGTCTGGTAACTGATAAGTGCATAAGCTGCCGAATGGGACTTGTTGAAGCCATAGCCGGCAAATTTATCAATCAGGTCGAAAATATAGTTGGCCAACTCTGCGTTGATGTCGTTTTTCTGACACCCTTCGACAAAGCTCTGACGTTGTTCCTGAAGTACCTCGGGATTTTTTTTACCGATTGCGCGCCTGAGGATGTCGGCACTTCCCAGAGTAAAATTTGCCAGGACCTGCACGGTTCGCATAACCTGCTCCTGGTAAACCATCACACCGTATGTTTCTTTCAGGACAGGTTCCATAAGGAAGTGCGGATAGGTTGTCTGCTGTCGTCCATGTTTTCTCTCCACATAGTCATCAACCATTCCAGAGCCAAGGGGGCCGGGTCGGTATAGTGCCACCAGTGCAATGATATCCTCGAAACAGTCCGGTTTCAGTTTGCGAATCAAAGTCTTCATGCCCTCTGATTCCAGCTGGAATACACCCGTCGTTTCACCGCGGCAGAGCAGTTGAAATGTTTTGATATCGTCCATTGGGATCAGTGCAATCTCCAGAGCCTCATCCGGGGCCCTTTTTTTATTGATCAGTGAGATGGTCTTGTCGATGATTGAGAGGTTTCTTAATCCCAGGAAATCAAACTTGACGGCTCCCTGGGCCTCTGCATATTTCATGGTGTACTGGGATTGTATGCCATCCCCTTTTGTTGGGGTGCAGGTCGGCATAATATCCGAGATAGGTGAATCCATGATGATGACGCCGGCTGCGTGGGTCGACAGGTTGTTGTTGGTTCCTTCCAGAGATAAGGCGATTTTAATGAGTTTCTTTTCGATCTCAGATCCGTTTTCCAGCATTTCCCTTAATTGCGGTTCCTGTTCGAGTACCTTGGGCAGCGTGATTCCGAGGTCGTCAGGTACCAGTTTGGCAATCTTGTCCGCTTCCGCATAGGGGATATCGAGGACACGTGCGACGCCACGGATGGCGCCTTTTGCTTTCAGGGAGCCGATGGCGGAAATCTGGCAGACATTGGCTTCTCCATATTTTTGTTTCACGTAGTCAATGACTTGTTCTCGTCCCTCCACCTCAAAATCGATATCGAAATCCGGCATGCTGACGCGCTCGGGATTTAAAAAGCGTTCAAAAAGCAGGTCATATTTTATGGGATCAATATCGGTGATTTCCAGAGCATATGCGACCAGCGACCCGGCACCCGAACCTCTGCCGGGTCCAACGGGAATGTTGTTCTTTTTCGACCATTTGATAAAATCTGAAACGATCAGAAAGTAGCCGGGATACTCCATCTTATTGATGATGGTAAGTTCATATTCGAGTCGGTTACGATAGATTTCCTGCTGCCGCTGGAATTCCGAGTCTGCCCATGTATATAGTTTTTTCAGGTATTCCAATCGATTACCAAGACCGGCCCTTGCTTGATCGATAAGCTCCTGTTCAAATGATTTGTTCTTTTCAACCGGGTATTCCGGCAGGTAGATTTTTTTTGTAAACAGATCCAGATCACAGCGATCGGCGATTTTTCGGGTATTAGTAATGCACGATTCCGGAAGATTTCTGAAAGCTTCTTGGATTTCTGTCTCGTTTTTTATGTATAACTCATGCGTATCCAGGGTTTTTACATCGGGGTCGGTCACCTTTTTCTGCCATCCCATCAACTGAAGAATATACTGATTTTCAGCATCTGATTTGAATTTATAGTGGCAATCACAAGTTCCAATCAGCGGCAGGTGAAGATCCTCTGCGATTTTCATCAAGTGGGGATTGACTTTTTCCTGACTCTCAAGACCGTTCTCCTGGAGTTCGATATAGTAGCGATCTGGGAAAATATCCGCATACCACTGGGCAGCGTTGTATGCTTCAGTGATTTCATCATTCATAATCCGGTTGGCAACTTCACCCTGAAGACACGCAGACAAGGCGATCAGACCGGTACTGTATTTTTCCAGAATTTCGCGATCAATGCGGGGTTTGCCATAGTACTTCCCTTCGCTGTACCCGATACTGGACATTTTAATGAGATTCTTGTAACCGGCCATATTTTCGCAGAGTAGCACGGTGTGATAGGCATTCGGACCTTGTCTGGGATAGGAGCGCTGAAAACGGTCGATCTTGGCGATATATGCCTCCATCCCGATAATCGGTTTGATCCCGGCTTTTTTCAGGTCATCATGAAATTCTACAGCACCGTGCAGATTTCCGTGATCCGTAATGGCGCATGCATCATAGCCGATCTCTGCAAGATACTTTCCCAGACCTTTAACTTTAATGGCCCCGTCCAGCAGTGAATAGTGGGTATGAAAATGAAGATGCGTAAATTGAGACGGCATGGTAACTCCAGATCCGCGATCAGCAGGAAACGGTTAGATCACTGACGGCCCCGGAAAGTGTGATTGTACCGTGAGAAGCTTTTTGGTTCCCCATGTTACGGTAAACACCTTGTTTGGATCCGAAAGGAATGATAATGATTGAATGAGATACAGAGGTCTTTTCCCATATCATAAGATGAAGCAGAGCAAAAGTCATGGCGATAGTGTCGAAAATGCGATCAAAATTGTGCGAAAGAGCAGGAAAGCTTATCATATGGCTGTGTGTGATGCTAAGCGTTTCGTTACTGAGCGGGATTTCCGGAACCTGCCTTCGGGCTGAAACAACACCGGATATGAAGGCTCTTTTCTCATCCGCACAGGCGAGTTTTGAACAAGGTTTGACATTGCAGGGAGAACAGAAAAGAGAGATGATGATAAAGGCTGCAGGGCAGTTCCAGTCGTTGATCCGGGATCATCATATTGAAAATGGGAATCTCTATTACAATATGGGAAACGCCTATTATGAGGCCGGAGAAATTGGGAAGGCCATTTTAAGCTACCGTCAGGCAGAAAAACTATTGCCTGGCGTTTCTGATCTTCAATACAACCTGAATCAGGCACGAAGCCGATTGAATCTGCCCGAGCCTGCCAAAAGCTGGTGGGAAAACCTCGTGAAAGGATTTTTTTTCTGGCACTACATGATCAAATATGAGCTTCGACGGTCGCTCTTTTTCGCCGTTTTTTCACTCTTCTGGGTCGTACTGGCGGTGATGATCATCAAACGGCACATTTTTCTGAGAGCGGGTTTGATCATACTGATTGGATTGAATATCGCATTTGGCGGGTCATTTCTATTATCCTATCACCAGCTGCATTTCATCCAGGCAGGGGTCGTCATAAAAGAGAACACAATTGCCAGAAAAGGTCCCGGAACCAGTTATGAACCTTTCTACCAGAAGCCGCTGCCGGCAGGGACTGAATTCGTGATCAGCGAAAAACATGAAACCTGGTGGAAGATTAAGCTGCCGGCCGGGGATGAAATGTGGATCCAGGGAAATGATGCTGAGTTGATCTGACTTGCGCTGAAATCAGGACGACCTGTTTTGATAGACGCCTGCGAAATCATATACGGTTTCAAGATAGATGAACTTGATCCATTGGCTGAAAAACTCGTTCCGATGGGAACGCCATCTATTAACTGGGTTTTCCAGGTCAAAGTTTTTTGGAAGGCTGACATCGGATCGTTTCCCGGCAGTATCGCGGAGTGTTTCTTCAATCAGTCTTCCAGAATTGTATTCTGGGTGACCCAGGTGTATGATGAATCGCCTGTCGGTGGTTTCAAAAATCATATAACCAGCTTCCTGGGAGTGTGCCAGCAGGTTGATATTTCCCTTGTCCCGCTCCCGTTCTAATACCTCATCAGAATAACCGGAATGTCGGCTTTGTGGACATCTGAACTTATCGTCAAGGTCTCCTGTGATTGGATGATGGGGATTCAGATTCTGGTTTTCAAAGACTCCAAACAGCTTTTCCTTAAACGATTCTTTGTCAATTCCGAAAGTTTTTGCCAATGCCATACCTCCCCAACAGATCCCCAAGGTGGAGATAATGTTTTTTCGGGCATATCGAATGATACTTTTTATCTCTTCCCAGTATTTGACCTTCTCAAAGTCGAGTTCCTCAACCGGTGCGCCGGTAATAATCAAACCGTCCAGTGGTTTTTCATCGACGGCAGCTTTAAAGGGCACATAAAGCTCGTCAAGGTGCTCTTTACTCGAAGTATTATATTGATGGGTGCTCAGCTTTATCCACACTGGAATAATCTGCAGAATTGACTTTCCGAGTGGATACAACAGGTTGAATTCATAAGTTTGAACATTGGGCATGATGTTCAATATGCCAATTCTGAGGGGACGGATATCCTGTCTGGCCGCTTCTTCACCTGATATGCATTTGATATTGTTGGATTCAAGTGCTTTTTTGGCATGATACTGTGTTGGTGTAATGATGGTCATGGGTCGGTTGGAAAGAAATCGATGCAATATTTGTGAAGGTACCTATTGATTTGATAGTGCGCTGATTTTTCGTTTGGCTGGCAGTGATATACCTACCAGAATAAACAGTCCAGCCAGAATCATTGGAATGCTGAGAAGCTGTCCCATGTTGAGTATCAGGCCAGACTCGAATTCAACTTGATTTTCCTTGAGGAATTCGATTCCGAATCGGGTACTGAATATTAGAATCAGAAACGGCCCGATTAGCAAACCGGGAACTTTGTTAAGATCGAATTTCAGGTAAATAATTATTAATATCAAAAAAATAAAAAAATAGAGGATGGACTCATAAAGCTGGGTCGGATGTCTGGGGATATTGTCAATTCGTTGGAATACGAAACCCCAAGCTGAACCGGTCGGTTTTCCAATGATTTCAGAATTGAAAAGATTCCCCAGACGAATGAAACTGCCACTGAGGGCTACAACAATGCTGCATCGGTCCAGAATCCAGATATAGGATTGCCCCGGTGTTTTCTGAGCATAGATATAAATCGAGATGAAAAGACCAATCCCGGCACCATGACTTGCGAGTCCGCCTTTCCAGATTTTTAAAATTTCCAGAGGGTTAGCGAGGTAATAGGAAGGATTATAGAAAAGGCACTCTCCCAGACGAGCCCCGATTACTGTTCCTAGAAGCATAAAGATTAGAATGCGGTCCAGAGACTCTGGGGGTTTGTTTTCACGTTTGAAAATCCAGGAACCGATGAAACTGCCAACCAAAAAAGAGAGGGCAAATAACAATCCATACCAGCGAGGTGAAAAAAATCCGAAGTTCACTATCTCCGGATCCATATTCCAATGTATGATCATAATCAACAGATGCTTGAATGATTAACAATCGGATATTTCCTGTGATATCCGCAGACCCGAGGGTTCATTTCGGAACAGCATTCAGGGAAATACGGGACAGCGCTGTTTATGAGTCAGAGATGCGATCGTAACTGCCAAAAACCCTGTGTCCGATGTCCAGTTTCTGTAGTTCTTTGAGACAGGTTTTGACCCGGTGGTTATTGATGAGATCAATAAAAAATCGGTACCGCCAGGGGGTGTTTTTCAAAGGTCTGGATTCCAGTCGGCAGAGGTTTATTCCAAAGACATGAAACTCTCTGAGCAGCTCAAATAGCAAAGAGTGACGATCTTCTTTAAATTCAATAAATAACGAGGTTTTATACCTGGAGAAATCAGGTTGGAAATTTTCAGGCTTTTTCTTAATAACGACAAAACGGGTAATATTCTGCTCATAGTCTTGAACACCACTGGCAATCAGCTTTGATTCAAAAACCCTTTCGCTGCTGACCAATGCCTTGGGAATAATGGCGGCAACCGGTTCCTGATCTCGTTCGAGGAATAATTCTCCCGAGTGAATATTGGAATTGGAAAAAACGACATTGGCATCGGGCATGTGCTCAGCCGTGAAAACCATGGTTTGATTAAAGGCTTCAGAGTGACAGAAAAACTGTCGGACTTCGCTGAGCGGTACATGGGAGACCAGGCTGAAATGAATATCGATCTGCAACTCATTGATGATGACAACATCTGAATCCACCAGGCTGTCCTGAGCCTGACCGACCATGCCGGAGGTGGAATTTTCGATGGGAAGAACGCCCAGCACATTTTGATCTTTGACGACCTCCCGGGCAATCTGAGGAATTGTGGTCGTATATTGAATATTTTTGATACTTTTTCCCCCGACCAGACTGGCTGCCTGATTGCTGAATGTTCCTTTGGGGCCGAGAGTGATTATTTTCTTGATAGAAGTTTCAGAAGTCACGGGTTATGTGGTTTGGTTTTAATTGTGAGCTGAAGATAGGCTCAATCTGTTGTTGTGCCTGTCAGCCTGTGTTTTCAATGTGCTGGGGATCTATTCCGGATAATAGTGATCTGCAGGTTCAAATTACCGGATTTTGGCGCAACCCAAGTTCACCTTGTTTTTAATCATAAAAAAAGGATACGCTGCATTAGAGATGAAATCTATCCTTAATTTTTCAAATTCGGGTTTTGTCAGATAACAGATATTCAGAGAAACACCGAAAAACCGGATGAAACAATCTTCGAAGTCCAGGTTGAAATACTTGGATACTGGATTTTCCTGAAAAGGTAAGTGACCAATGGAAAGAGCAGTTTTTGCCAAGACAACAAATCTAATCAACCCTGAGTTGATCAAATACTATTTCTACGATGCCGATGGGGGAAGAAAGGACAGACATAGACCTGACAGTGAGGAATGGCAGAAATCGGAAAAAGAAAGATACCTCTTATGTAGTCAGTGTGGAAACAAGATTTCAAGACCTGAATACAGGGTAAGCAATCTGGGTGCATTTGAGCACACATTTCTAAATCCGGAAGGTCAGGTATTTCATATTGGTTGTTTTAGAAGAGCTGACGGTTGTATTGTGCTGGAGGAATCATCCTCCGAGTGGACTTGGTTTCAAGGATTTGAATGGCGTGGGGCATTATGCAGGCAATGCTTGAAACATTTGGGATGGTATTACCAGTCGCCAGACGCATCCCCGTTTTTTGGGTTGATACTTGATACATTAGTTTGACGATAATATTGAACTTTAGGTAAATTGCATCTTTAGCTTACGGAACAAATTACGTTGCCATCTGGTTTTCCCCTGGACTGGCAGAAATTGAAATATTCCCCTGGTTCGTTTTTCACCCGTCGGTTGCGGTCTATTACATAAATATAAAAGGAATTTACGGATGCTAGATCTAATTCGAAATAACGTTCAGTCGTTTGGTGTCAAGTTTATTGTTGGAATTGTCGTCATGGTGATGGCCTTTTTCGGGGTTTCCGCATTCAGAAACCAGGGAATCAATACCATAGCGACGATTGATGGCTATGAGATAAAGGTTTCGAGATATCAGAGAGCGTTTGAGCAGGCACAGAACGAAATTCGACAGCGTTTTAAAAGCCAGGCGGCCGAGTATATGAAAATGATTAATCTGCCGGCACAGATTGTTCAGCAGCTTGTTAACAACGCCCTGCTTCTGAAAAGCGCTCAGAAACTGGGTCTTGCGATTACAGACCAGGAATTGGCCCAGTCTGTTTTTGAGACCCCGGCATTTCAGACGGATAACCGGTTTGACCCCAAGAAATATGACAGTATGCTGACGAATAATCGTATCGACAAACTGCTCTACGAAAAAGATCTGCGGGAAAATCTCCTGTCTGAAAAATATATTCAGCTGTTGACCTCCGGGGTGTTGGTCAGTCGCCAGTTGGTTGATGAAGAGTTTCGTCGTCTGAAAACAGAAATGACCGTGAAACTCATCGAATTTACACCGGAGATGTTTTCCAAGAATATTGCGGTTACCGATACAGAGATAAGTGAATACTATGACCAGCACAGGAGTGATTTTCAGCAGAAAAAACAGTATGTGATAACGTATTTCACACTGGACATAAACGATATCAAAGACAAAGCCATCGTTAGGGATAAAGAGGTCCAACGATATTACGAAAAGAACAAAGACACTGAGTTCTCTACCCGGGCATCTTTTTTGGCCAGACACATATTGATCCCCATACCGGAGGATAAAAACGAGAAGGAGATGATTCTCGCCAGAAACAAAGCTGACGGCATTTATCAACAACTCAAGGAAAAACCAGCCCTTTTTCCACAACTGGCCAGTAAAAATTCGGCGGATACCGTCTCAGCAAAAAATGGAGGTTCACTGGGTTGGGTGGAGAAGGGAACATTTGTAAAAGAGTTTGAACTGGCGGTTGAGCAACTGAAAAAAAACGAAATATCAAAACCCTTTCTGACCAACTATGGTTATCATATTATGCAACTGTTGGACCAAAAGCCACCTGAAGTCAAACCATATGAGTCAGTTGAAAAGGAAATTGCAGATAAAATTCAAAATAGAAAGGCCAGCCGTCGCTTAAAGAATAAGGTTTCAACCCTGGTGCAGAAAAATGGTGAGAAATCTCTGGATCAATTGGCATCTGAGAACAGCAAGGAACTAGTAACCAGCCAAGCCTTTGATGATTCAGAAAATCTCAAAGATATTGGGTATACCTATCAGTTATATGAGGATATTAAATCTAAAAAAATAAAGGACCGGGGATCGTTCAACCTATCTAACGAAAGTGGTGTCATCATTTATGAAATCTCCGAGGTGATTGATCCTTTTATTAAGCCTCTGAAAGAGGTTAAAGAGCAGGTCAGTTTTTTTGCCAAATCGGAAAAAGCAAAGAAGACTGCGAAAGAAAAAGCATTGGCAGGGGCTGCTGAAATAAAGTCGTTGGCTGCTTTTGAAAATCTGGCAGGTCAATTAGGGGCTAAACCACAAACAATAAGTTTTGTCTATTCCGACCGACAAAGTGGAGGATTTAGAATTGGTGATACTTTTCGAAACGAAGTCTATAAAATGAAAAAGGAAAGTATAAAAGCCGTGATGGAGGCCGATCGAAATTATCTGGTTTACATGGTGGCGAAAAAAGAGGGCGTTTTGGAAGATCTCAATAGTGATGAATATAAAGGTCTTGTGAGTGAATTGAAACGGCAGAAGGCCAATATTCTGATCAGTGGTCTGATAGGTCAGATGAAAAAGGAGATGGAAGTGAAGTATAACCAATCAATTCTGAATGCCCTCAATATCAAATATAATTAATAAAACGCTTGCGATTCCCCGTTTCTCGCGTTAATTAAAGAGAACGTCTTTTAATTGTTACGTTAATTTTTTTCATCTAGTAGAGGAAAAACATGGAGATACTTGAACAACTCGGGACGAAAATAAAAAAGGCTGTTCAGAAGATCGAAGAGCTGCAGGCCAGAATAGCCGAACTGGAAGCGATTAATGCAGAATATGAACAAAAGATGAAGGATATGCTGGAGGTGATGGAACCTCTGGAAGGGCTTGAGACAGCTTCAGAAACAGAATCGGTATCAGAACCCGAAAGATCAAGTTTTGGCGCGCCGCAGGAAGAAAGACAGGATCTTTATAAACAGCAATATTGAATCATTGGAAGCACTGTAGGAGATGATGGTTTTTAAGAAAACTCTCATTTGTTACGGAATCCTCATTGTTTTATCCCATTTTTCCCATTCCGTGTTATGTGCCGAGTTGGTTGGGATTCTGCCGTTATCCAACCAGCGGTACCAGAAACAGGATGACTGGCTTGGTTTTTATATTCAAGCCAGAATAAAAGCGAATCTTGGCAGCAACAGTGACTGGATGTTTCATTCGCAGAGTGTTTTGAAACTCTGGGTATTGAGGCCTGATCGATCACTGCCGATATCCCCTCTAAATACGATTCTGATTGATGGCTCCTTTCAACAAGTCGGGAGATTAGGACACATATCTTTGAAGGTAAAGAGATATCTGCCGAAAAACGAAATAGCCAAAGAATTTGACATTTCATTTTCAGCAGATGACTTGGACAATCAGATCGACCACCTGTCCACGAAAGTCGGAATATGGATTTGGCCAGATTTCAGACTGGAAAACCGGTCGATCTTTCCAGTGCAGAACTGGCCAGGGATGAAGGAGATTTTTCAGCTGCGCCAACAAATGTTTCAACGGGGGGGGGATCCGCCGGATATCAGATCGATACTGTATTTGGAGGAACTTATTAATGAAAACAGTCCGGATGAAATGATTGCTGATCTGACGGAAGCCATGGTGATTTTATCGCAGTTTATCCAGGCAAAAGAACGTAAACAGTTGCTGAACCGGACAATAGCGTTTTTGAAGAAAGCCATTTTGAATAACAAAAAGAGCGCTCGACTTTATTCACTGCTGGCGGAAGCTTATTATTTGAACAATAATTATGCATCATGGATAACAAAGACAGCCGCGGATGCGATCCGGTTAGATGCCCAAAATGATCTTGGCTATATTCTGAAAATCATCGTCAATGATTTAGATGCTGAAGCGATGGCCGAGGATATCGAGCACCTCAAACAGGTGAATCCATGGCTGTTTATTCAAACGATTGACAGTGGCGTCCTGTTTCAAAACGGGATTTTAAAACATGAATTGTCCCTTCTGGAAAATCCAATCAAATAGGCTGATTCTGAAACATCAAATCATGACAGGGTCACTGACTTGGGTTGATGAAAAACCGGTTTGAATCGAATATAAATTCCTGAATACAACCACTGAAATACCTGTGATCAAAGACTGTTGGTTGACGGAAGCATGCCACCGACAGGTTCCTCGTTAAACACCGTCTGATCGCACTCAGCCCTGAGAACGGGGGAATACGGGTGAGGCAGCTTCGCTCTTATAAGATTGAGCAGGGACTTGCCGACATTGAGATGGTTTCAGCGACCCTGTGCACTCAAAAGATATGGATGTAATCAGAACAAGGAAAGTATGTTGAAGCGAGCAGACCGGAAAAAAACCGGATATCAAAAAGCCATCGCCCTGATAGTGGGATGTATACTGCTTTTTTCAGGATGTAACTATAATTATCATACCGGATTGAAACTCGAGGCTGAGGGGCGGTTTGAAGAGGCAAACATCGAGTTTCATCGCGCATACACCCGCTCCCCCAACGATGAGGACTTTCGAGACGCGTTCCTTCGCACAGCTCAAAAAACAACAGAGGACCTCCTCAAACGGTATGAACAGTATGTAAAGGAAAAGAAGTACGCGATTGCATTCAGAAGGCTGGAGCAGGCCCGGACACTTTCTCCCCATGACGCCCGGATTAGCCTGGAACTGAAAAAATGGTACCGTATTCTGGTCGCTGGAAAACTTGATCTTGTGCAGATCAAATCATTGAACAACCAGATTCCTTTGAGCGACCAAATTATTTTGATGGTTCGTATTAACTCCCCAAACGCCCTCAGAAGACTGGACGCCCCTGTGAACTATCAAACCGGGACCTTTTATGTGGAAGATATTCTCTACGATCCCCCCCAGGATCTGCTGATGATGTATTCCTTGAACTCAATAGGGGTCAAACTGATTGATAATGCGACAAGAAACGAACGGTTTAAAGGGTTTGTGGATTTTAAAACGCCTGTCCTGATAGAAGTTCACGGTGATCTGACAGGAAACGATCAGGGGCTTGTCGCGATCGATCGATTTTATCCCGCCGATCGTCTCAGGCAATCCAATGCGAGTGATTTCTGGTATCCTTCCCGGGGAATTCGGTATGCGCTTCTATTGGATGCAGATGCCATTAAAGTGACAAGTTCTGTGGACAGGATCGGCTTTTTACCACAGATCCTGTATATGAACAAAAAGGAGCGCAGATATTTTCTGGATTTTGGCCATCTCCAGTTGTTTCAGAAAAAAACAGGTGGGATCTGGTCTTTTCGACGTCTGATCGACGACAAAAGGGATTATTTGAGTGTTTTAGAGAAGAATCTCCTTTTGCACACCTATTTTTTTTATCGGGAAGGTGGGTATCCCTATGTTCAAAAATGAGTGAACGGTTTGAAAGAAATCGGGGTATTCTCTCACGACGGTCTTAAGCACAGTACCCTATTTTTCTGTGGCCAATTGTGCCAATGATGCCTCGATAAAAGGATTCAGGTCACCATCCAGCACTGCCGCAGTATTTGACGTCTCATGGTTGGTTCGATGATCCTTCACCATCTGATAGGGGTGCAGAGTATAGCTTCTAACCTGACTGCCCCATTCAATTTTCTTTTTCTGGGAATAGACATCGTCCTGTTCCTGTCGACGTATTTCTTGTTCCCTCTCATAAAGCGCAGCTTTCAAAATCTTCATAGCGGTAGATCGGTTTTTATGCTGAGACCGCTCGTTCTGGCATTGAACGACAATCCCTGTTGGTCTGTGCGTGATGCGAATTGCGGAATCGGTTACATTGACATGTTGTCCGCCAGCACCACTGGATCTGAAAGTATCGATACGAAGATCATTTTCATTGATGACGATATCAATTTCATCTGCAATATCCGGATACACATAAACCGATGCAAACGAGGTATGACGCCTCTTGTTTGTGTCGAATGGGGATAGGCGGACCAATCGGTGAACGCCAACTTCGGTCTTCAGTTTCCCATAAATGTACTCTCCTTCCAGACCTAAAGTAACCGATTTTACACCGGCCTCATCACCACTTTGAAGATCCAGTACGGATATTTTCGCGTTATTCTCCTCAGCCCAGCGGCGATACATACGCAGGAGCATTGCCGTCCAATCCATCGATTCCGTGCCACCAGCTCCGGAGTTGATTGTCAGAATGGCACTGCATTTATCATGGGCTTCTCCCAGCAGGTGATTCAGTTCGAAGTATTTGATGCTTTTATCCACTGTCTTGAGCTGTTGTTCTACTTCACGGATCAAGCTGGTATCATCCTCTGTTTCGAGCAGTTCTATTGCGGATGCGATGTCCTGACCGAGTGCTGAAATTTTTTGCCAGCGCTCCTGGACGTTTTTTATTTCAGCAATCTGCTTCAGTATGGATGTCCTTTCGGAATTGGAATCTTTCCAGAATGAATCCTGAGCGGCATTAAATTCAAGCTGATCTAGCTGTGACGCTTTTTTTTCCAATTCAAAGATAACCTTCTAAAACTTCAATTCTTTTTGAATGTTTTGCAAATACTTTTTTAATTTCATCAAGAGTCATTTGTTGATCCGTGCTGATATGTTGTTGAATATTGAATATCTGTAAATCTTTTACAAGTAATATTATATCTTTAGATACCAATTTTGTTCCTATTTGTCAGCTAAAGAAAACAGCTTTTCTCACCCGGCGGTTTTTCGCGACCTGCTACGAGTCGCTAAAAACAGAGTTGGAACCTGTCGTGCGGGGCAATTAATTGTTATAATGGGACTACTTATTCATGTCAGACTCACAAGGGAATTGATTTTGCGGCAGGCTCCGGAGAACGCCTGCATGATAAAGAAAATCATTCTTTCACCTGGGGTATTGATGATCATGATTGAATGTAAGCTCTCCGGATCTTTATTTTATTGCAATATAGCTGTTCATAATGAAAGATATGAAGTGCTTATATAAAATAAAAAAAACAGAGCGATCTCTTTATCACTTGAATTATATGCTGGTCTGCGCTTATAATGGCTCCAGATTGGCGTTTTGAGAATGCCACAAACGCTTTCCTATTTTCTGAGGAAAACTATTGCTGCTGATCCTGCAGCATTTTCCAAAAAAAAATTGGCATAGGCAGGATTATTCCATAATAAAGAGTAACACCCTGTTAAAAGGTTATAATAAAATGATATTGATTAAAAAGGGCTTAGACCTGCCAATTGTTGGGGCGCCAGAGCAAGTGATTGATGAGGGCAATCCTGTAACATCAGTGGCAGTGATTGGTACGGATTACAATGGTATGAAACCCACCATGAAAATCAATGAAGGGGATACCGTCAAACTGGGTCAAATTCTTTTTGAAGACAAAAAAACGCCTGGGGTCCTGTTCACTGCTCCTGGAGCGGGTAAAATCAAGGCGATTCATCGTGGGGCCAAAAGAATGCTGCAATCTGTCGTGATTGAGCTGTCCGGTGATGATGAAGAGACATTTGATATGTACTCCGAGCAGGAACTCGCTGATTTGTCAAGGGATCAAGTAGTAAAGAACCTCGTTCGATCGGGGCTTTGGACCGCTATTCGAACACGTCCGTATAGCAAGGTCCCGTCGCCGGAAAGCACGCCAAAGGCCGTTTTTGTCACAGCGATGGACACGAATCCGCTCTCAGCAAATCCGGGCGTCATTCTGGATAGACAACGCGGCGCTTTTACCAACGGTCTGAAACTGATAGCAAAACTGACAGACGGGAAGACATATCTGTGTAAGGCAGCTGATGCCAATATCCCTGGCAGTGAGTCAAAAGATGTTATTACAGAAGAATTCGGAGGGGTTCATCCAGCAGGGTTAGCCGGTACGCACATCCATTTTCTAGAGCCGGTGGGTGGTCATAAAACGGTCTGGTATCTGAATTACCAGGATGTGATAGCCATTGGAAAACTGTTTACTACGGGACGGCTGTTTGTGGAGCGGGTGATATCCTTGGCTGGGCCACAGGTTAAAAAACCGCGGTTGATCCGAACCCGAATAGGGGCGAATATTGGCGATCTGGTAGACGGAGAGTTGAGTTCTTTGGATAACAGGGTTATTTCAGGGTCTGTCTTTGCCGGGAGGAAGGCCGGTGAAGCCTTTGATTTCCTGGGGCGCTATCATCTGCAGGTATCCGTTCTGGAAGAGGGTCGAAAAAGAGAATTTCTTGGATGGCTGAGTCCCGGGATGAAAAAATTTTCTCTTAAGAACGTTTTTCTGGCCAAGCTGTTTCCGAGGAAAAAGTTTGCCTTTACCACTTCAGAGGAAGGCAATAAAAGGGCGATGGTCCCCATTGGCATGTATGAAAAGGTGATGCCATTGGACATCCAGCCGACTTTCCTCCTGCGGTCATTGATTGTGAGAGATACTGAGAAGGCAC
Source organism: bacterium (assembly GCA_018830885.1). Lineage (GTDB taxonomy): Bacteria > SAR324 > SAR324 > XYD2-FULL-50-16 > XYD2-FULL-50-16 > JAHJRI01. The sequence continues at coordinate 49,312 of JAHJRI010000205.1, forward strand.
AAGCGCTTGGATGTCTCGAACTGGATGAAGAAGATCTTGGCTTGTGCACCTTTGTCTGCCCGGGGAAATATGACTATGGCTCTATACTGAGAGATAATCTGACTCGCATTGAAAAGGATGGATAAATGAAATTTTTGAGAGATTTCCTGGATCGTCAACAACCTCGGTTTAAAGCGGGGGGTAAATTCGAAAAGTACTATGCACTTTTCGAAATGATAGATACGTTTCTATATACCCCGGGGGAAGTGACGAAAGAATCGACCCATGTCAAAGATAGTCTGGATTTGAAGCGGATGATGATGACGGTTGTTGTTGCGCTGGTCCCCTGTATCATCTTTGCGATGTATAATACCGGAATGCAGGCAAATCTGGCGTTAGCAAAATTGGGGCAGCAGGCCGCATCTGGATGGCGAGGTGATGTACTGGCTTTTTTCAGCATTGGGATTGATCCACAGAGCTTTTTATCCAGCCTGGCTCACGGCGCACTCTATTTTGTGCCACTTCTTATTGTGTCATATGCGGTTGGAGGAGCCTGGGAAAGCCTTTTTGCATTGATCAGAGGTCATGAAATCAATGAGGGATTCCTTGTCACCGGTATGCTTTTCCCGCTCATTCTGCCACCGACCATGCCTTGGTGGCAGGCGGCGCTTGGCATCTCCTTTGGCGTTGTTGTTGGTAAGGAAGTATTTGGGGGCGTCGGCAAGAACTTTTTAAACCCGGCCTTGACTGGGCGGGCATTTCTGTTTTTTGCCTATCCAGCCCAGATATCCGGAGATGCGGTTTGGATCGCGGTTGATGGATTCAGCGGTGCGACACCCCTCAGTGTAGGGTCTGCCGGCGGACAGGCCGCTATAGAAAAAGCAGTCAGCTGGACAGACGCGTTTCTCGGTATGATACCAGGATCGATGGGGGAGACATCAACACTAGCCTGTCTGATCGGGGCGGTTATTCTAATTATCAGCGGCATCGCATCCTGGCGGATTATGGCAAGTGTTGTTATCGGTGCCGGTTGTCTGGCGTTTCTGTTTAATGCTGTCGGCAGTTCAACCAATATGATGTTTTCCGTAACGCCGGGATGGCACTTTGTTCTGGGGGGGTTCGCTTTTGGACTCGTTTTTATGGCCACTGATCCGGTTTCCGGCGCGATGACAAGAACTGGCCAGTGGATTTACGGTCTGCTGATCGGCTGTATGGTCATATTGATCCGGGTGGTTAATCCAGCGTTTCCCGAAGGGATGATGCTGGCTATATTATTCGGGAATGTCTGGGCGCCTGTGATTGACCATTATGTTGTCAAGGCAAACATTAAACGGAGGATGAAGCGCAATGGCCAATGATACGATAAAGAAAACCCTCACCGTTGCGGTCCTGCTGTGTATTGTCTGTTCTGTACTTGTCTCAACGGCTGCAGTAAAACTGAAACCGCTTCAGGAAAAGAACAAGGCCTTATCCACCAAAAAAAATATTTTGCAGGCCGCTGGATTAATGGAAGAAGGAAAGAATATTGATCAGCTGTTCAAAAAAATTCAGGTAAAAATCGTCGATCTGGCGAGTGGTGAATTCGACGATAGTATTGATGCGGCAAAATACGACCAAAAGGCAGCAGCAAAGGATCCAGCCCGAAGTATTCAGATCCCTGCGGATCAGAATATTGCCAAAATTGGACGGCGGGCGAAAAAAGCACCCGTTTTTCTGGTTCAGGAAGAAGGCAAACTGAAGACAATCATCCTGCCGATTCATGGCAAAGGGTTGTGGTCAACCATGTATGCTTTTCTCGCTCTGGAGGGCGATGCCAACACGGTCAAGGGTTTTACCTTTTATGACCAGGGAGAGACTCCGGGACTGGGTGGCGAGGTTGATAATCCACTCTGGAAAAAACAGTGGGTCGGCAAAAAAATATTTGATAAAGACTGGAACCTGGCGGTTGAGATCTTAAAAGGAAGAGTTAATCTGCAAAAGCCCGAGGCAATTCATCAGGCGGATGGTCTTTCGGGGGCAACATTAACGACAGTCGGAGTCAATAACCTGATGCACTACTGGTTGAGTGATAATGGTTTTGGTAAGTTTCTGTCCAGAATTCGAAATCAAGGAGGTGGAAATGGCTAAAATCACAAAGGTCTTGTTTGATCCGATCTTTAAGGAAAACCCGATTGCCCTCCAAATTCTGGGGATCTGTTCAGCGCTGGCGGTCACCAGCAAAATGGATACGGTTATTGCCATGACCTTGGCACTGATTTTCGTTACCAGCTTGTCGAACCTGTCTGTCAGCATTATCCGAAACTACATTCCAGTGAATATTCGGATTATCGTGCAGATGACCATTATTGCGTCACTGGTTATTATTGTTGATCAGTTCTTGAAAGCATACGCCTTTAGTATCAGTAAACAATTGTCGGTTTATGTAGGGCTGATCATCACCAACTGCATTGTGATGGGGCGTGCCGAAGCATATGCAATGAAAAACGGTCCCTGGATGAGTTTTTTGGATGGCTTGGGGAATGCTATGGGTTATGGATTAATCTTGTTTATTGTAGGATTCTTCAGAGAGCTGTTCGGCAGTGGAAAACTTTTAGGAATCAACATTCTTACTCCTATTACCGAGGGGGGTTGGTACCCGACGAATGGACTCCTTTTATTACCACCAAGCGCCTTTTTCTTAATTGGTTTTATTATTTGGGCACTGAGAACCTGGAAAAAAGATCAGATAGAAGAGGAAAATTAATATGCTAGAAACCTATCTTAGTCTGTTGATTAAATCAATATTCATCGAGAATATGGCACTTGCCTTCTTTCTAGGGATGTGCACATTTCTTGCGGTTTCGAAAAAAGTGGATACCGCTCTGGGACTTGGGATAGCGGTGATTGTTGTGCAAACCATCACGGTGCCGACCAACTATCTGATCTATAATTTTGTTTTAAAGGCAGGTGCATTGTCTTGGGCTGGGTATCCAGAAGTGGATCTCAGCTTTTTAGGTTTGATCAGCTATATTGGTGTGATTGCAGCAATGGTCCAAATTCTTGAAATGGCGCTGGATAAGTATTTCCCACCCCTTTACAATGCTTTGGGGATTTTTCTGCCATTGATCACAGTGAACTGCGCAATTTTAGCCGGCTCTCTTTTTATGGTGGAGCGGGACTATGATTTTGGAGAGAGTGTTGTTTTTGGGGTGGGTAGTGGTGCCGGTTGGGCTCTGGCAATAGTGGCCCTGGCTGGAATTCGTGAGAAAATGGCATACAGCGATGTCCCTGATGGTTTGAAAGGATTGGGAATTACCTTTATCACTGTTGGTTTGATGGCGATTGCTTTTATGTCTTTCTCCGGTATTCAACTGTAACGTCTGGTCTCTGGTTTCACTGCAGCAGTAAAAGTCGGTGACACGGAACGGATTTGTTGTCTTGCGTCCCGGATGGAGACTGGTTATCGGTATAAAAACGCAATTGGCCGAATGGAAATCGAGCCCGGTTAAATCGCAAGAGCTCGACTGGTTTAAACGATTGAGTATTAGCCTTAAAAGGATAAAGCGATGGTTGAGATTTATTTAGGCGTTATGATGTTTACCATTATTGTATTGAGTCTGGTGGTGGTGATCCTCTTTGCAAGATCCAGACTGGTGGCGACTGGTGACGTAAATATACTGATTAACAATGATCCTGCTAACTCTATTGTCGTTCCAGCTGGAGGCAAACTGCTGAATACACTGGCAAGTAAAAGTATTTTTCTGCCTTCGGCCTGTGGAGGCGGAGGGACCTGTGCACAGTGCAGTTGTATTATCAAAGAGGGCGGTGGTGATATCCTCCCCACAGAAACGGTTCATATCAACAGACGGGAAGCAAAAATGGGGAAAAGGCTGTCCTGCCAGGTTGCCGTTAAAAACGATTTAAAAATTGAAATCCCTCCTGAAATATTCTCAATCAAGAAATGGGAATGTACAGTTGTATCGAATCCCAATGTTGCGACTTTTATTAAGGAGCTGACTTTAAAGCTTCCTGAAGGCGAAAATGTTGATTTTAGAGCTGGTGGTTATATCCAGATTGAGTGCCCTCCCCATGATTTGAAATATAAGGATTTCAACATTGAAAAAGAGTATCATGAAGATTGGGACAAATATAAAATATGGCGGTATGAATCCCATGTCAAAGAAACGGTTGTGCGGGCATACTCAATGGCAAACTATCCTGAAGAGAAAGGAATCATTAAATTGAATGTCAGGGTGGCATCACCTCCACCGGGCTCTCCTCCTTCGGTTCCGCCGGGCATCATGTCCTCTTACATATTTAATCTGAAACCGGGCGATAAAGTGACCATTGCGGGGCCTTTTGGTGAATTTTTTGCCAAAGAGACAGATGCTGAAATGGTGTTTATAGGTGGGGGTGCAGGGATGGCACCTATGCGCTCCCATATCTTTGACCAGTTGCTTCGCTTGAATTCAAAAAGGAAAATTACATACTGGTATGGCGCAAGAAGTCTACGTGAGATGTTTTATGTGGAAGAGTTTAATAAACTGCAGGAGGAACACGAAAATTTCAGTTGGCACATTGCTCTCTCAGAACCCTTGCCTGAAGATAACTGGACTGGATTGACCGGATTCATTCATCAAGTCCTGTATAATGAGTATCTCAAGGACCATCCAGCACCGGAAGATTGTGAATACTATATGTGTGGACCCCCCATGATGGCTTCGGCGGTAATCAATCTTCTGGAAAATCTGGGCGTGGAAAATGAGAATATTCTTTTTGATGATTTTGGCGGTTAAGCAAAAAAACGCCATCTCTTCACTTGCATTATGCAGTATCCTTTGCCTGGTGACAGCCCTGTTTTTTTCCAGTTGCTCGAAAAATCAGGAACCTGCCGATTTTGTTGTTTTTACAGGGGCTACGATGGGTACCACGTACGCCATCAAGGTTTCGGATTTTCCTGATACACTGGCAAAAAAACAGGTACAACAAGACATAGAAAAACTGCTGGAACGGATCAACCGTTCAATGTCAACCTATCTTCCCGATTCAGAGATATCCAGCTTCAACCGGTTTAATAGCAGCTCCCTTTTTCCGGTTTCACCTCTTTTTTTTCAGGTTGTTCAGGAATCACTTCGGATCAGTTCCCTGACGGATGGTGCGCTGGACATTACCGTGGCGCCACTGGTGAATCTTTGGGGATTTGGCCCGGTTAGGCAACTGAAGCCCGTTGTGCCCGATGAAGAGAAAATAAAAGCATTGAAAAAGAGAATTGGATATAAGAAAATTAAGGTTAAGGTCGATCCACCCGCGATCGGAAAAGCGAATCCAGAATTGACAATTGATTTGTCATCCGTTGCCAAGGGGTTTGCCGTGGATCAGGTGGGGATGCTCCTGGAAAGCACGGGTCTGACTCATTATCTGGTTGAAATTGGTGGTGAAATCAGGGCCGGCGGTCAGAAAGCACATCAATCTCCCTGGATTGTCGGTATTGAACGTCCGGCTGATCATGAAAGAACGATACAGAGAGTGATTTCAATGGAAAACAATTCAATGGCAACATCGGGTGATTACCGCAACTATTTTGAGAAAGACAACCATCGATTTTCCCATTTGATCGACCCAAATACAGGCAGGCCAGTAGACCATCGATTGGCATCGGTCAGTGTCATACATAAATCATGTATGACAGCAGATGCATTCGCAACGGCATTTATGATTATGGGATCTGAAAAAGGATATCAGCTCGCTTTACGGGAAAATCTGGCAGCTTATTTCCTGGATCGAACCCAATCCGGGTTTGAAATGAAAATGACACCGGCTTTCGAAACGCTCATTGTAAAGAACTGAGGAAAGGATGGCAGTATTTATTGCGACGTTACTTACATTTATCATCGCCTTTTTTGCCCTCTCAATCGGGATGGTTTTTGGGGATATCAAGATAAAGGGACACTGCGGCAGCCCCAGCCTCGAAGGAGGATGCTGCGATGCGGGACCGAACAGCGATACCTGTGGTACAGACCACCAGCGGCGCTGTCTCATTGATACATCCGGAAACAAGATAGAATCCTGCTCCGCTTGCACTTGCGAAGATTGAACAGCAACCTGAAAATGGCTGAACACGGCTAATCGAACAGCCGTTTCAGCTTGGATATCAGATCCCGTTTATCGGGTTGATATGGCTCCGAAAGCGCTCGCTTTTCACTTTCATCGACTGCATCCCAAAGGGTGAGATCTCGCAGAGAATGATCTTCCTGAGGAATTTGAGCTTGGATATCAAGGGGAGGATCCTTTATCAGCTGTGAGACGACGTTTTTGAACTCTATTTCCGGTGGCTCAGAATCTACCGGCTTTGCCTGCTGCTCCTCAATTATCGGCTGGTGAATGGCAGTCTCAAGGGTTTTTTGCAGATCATCGAGATCGTCATTCAGATCAATATTGGCAAACAGCCCTTTTATATCTTCTGCAAAATCAAGTTCATCATAGCTTTGTGTAATAAACACAATTGGAATCTCTGCGTTTTTATTGAAAATTTTCAGCAAATCTTTCGCCAGTTCTCTTTCATGTCCAATAAACAGCCAGATAATAGCGTCAATTGGAGTGGTTTTGAGTATTTCTCTTGTTTTTAGTCCACCGCGGGAATAAAAACAGGAAAATTCCTGTTGCTGTAAAAAATGAGAAATGTGTGCTGGAATTTCGTCAACTGAAACAATGAGTATATTTGCCTTCATGGGAAACACAGAGGGGTAACCGATTTATATACCGAATATGAGCGACATTCATTTTAAACAGGATCGGGCAGATAGATGAAATCCCGCCTTTGGTTCAGCACGAAACAAGCCCGGCAAAACCTGAAGGGTCTGTTTTGGCGGCTTGTGAGCTACTTTAACAGATGAAAGCCCTTTTGTCAGTTCAGAAGTTCCTGATTCATAAAAAAAAGAGTTGGTTATAGCAAGGCACGCTCTTGACAGCAACGTCACGTTACCCAATCGAATATTAAAAAGGCAACATATCAAAGGCATAAAACCGTAATGCAAACTTTTTCATATACCCGGCATGATAAGAAGGAGACGATGATCGCTTTCCTGACACGTCGGTTTCCCTATCAAAATGAGTCTAACTGGATGAGGTGTATTGCTGCCGGGGAAGTGAAAGTCAATCATCAGAAAGTATCACCGTATCAGATTCTAAAAAGCCGAGATGTGGTCAGTTATGAGCGTCCCAGAGGAAAAGAACCCGTTGTCGACGATACATATCGCATCTTATATCTGGATGACTGGATTCTGGTGGTTGAAAAAAGTGGTAACCTGCCCATCAGTGAATCCGGCAGGTACTATCGCAATACACTGATCAATATCTTAATTGAGCGGGAGGGGTTCCATGAGCTGTTTGCTGTTCACCGACTGGATAAGGAGACGTCGGGTGTACTATTAATTGCCCGCACAAAAGAAGTGGCCACCATTCTTGGACAACAGTTTGTTCAGCAAGTTCCCGAAAAGAGGTATTATGCAGTTCTGAATGGTGAATTGCCGACGGAAGAGGTTCTTGTGACACAGCCGATTAAAAGGATCTCGCCAGATCAGGGCAAGGTCAGAATTCGACAAGTGGTTGACTCAAGCGGAAAACCCTCGAAAACACGGTTTTTATCGATCAAAACGGCCGGTGGCTTAACCCTGGCTGAAATTAAGACTTTCAGCGGCAGGACCCACCAGATTCGCTGCCATGCTGAATACATCGGTCACCCAATCCTGGGTGACAAACTGTATGGCCAGCCGGACGATTTCTTTATCAGCCTTCTCAACAGAGAGGTTGAACCCCACTTCCCCCCCTTTGGAAAAATTGAAAGACATCTGTTACATGCAACCTCTCTCTCTTTCCGCCACCCGGATTCAAATGAGTGGTTGACCTTCGAATCGGACTATGTTTCCGAATTTGACCGGTTTAACCTTCCCCGAGGTCTATTGACAGGGCTCTCGATGAAATAGCGGGGTACTGTTTTGGGAAAGCTGCGGGAATACATGTGGGAAAACGGATTTCTGCAGAATGCCGTCTGGCTGGTTTGAAATGAGAGGCGTCTTCAGCTGTTTAATATCCCGATTTTTTGACCGACTTTTACATAATCTCCAGGCAGGATATCAGCCGGATTGAATTTATCCTTTTCAAAAAGGAGAATCACTGTACTGCCCAATTGAAACCGTCCAATTTCATCCCCTTTACGGTAGACTTTTTCAGGAATGATTGGCAGATCCAATTGTGTGGGTTGTTTGTTGTTGGTACTGAGTTCACTGTAATCCAACTTTATTTTACCGACGATGGTTGCACCAACCTTGACCAGAGCGATGGTCCCATGATCTCCGGTGATCGGTGTAACAATCCGTTCATTCAATGAAAACAGACCCCCAATCTGTTTGACGCCAAACCGGTTTACTGGCCACAGATTCCCTGAAAAATAGCTGAAATATTTGACTTTACCGGAAACAGGAAGATGAATGCGGTGGTAGTCTGCCGGGCTGAGATAGATCGTTACGAAATAGCCGTCCTTAAAAACGGCTGCATTTTTATCCCCGACCAGATCATTCAGTGAGTAAAGAATGCCCTTGGTTTGAACCAGCAATCCCTGTTCAATTTTACCAAACTCGGCGATTGTTCCATCAACAGGACTGACAACACTTCCAGGGGTCTGATCGATGGGTCGGAGTTCAGGCCGCAGTTCTCGGGTAAAGAAGTCGTTGAAGGTCCTCATGGACCCAAAGGGCGTTTTTATTTCGTGCTGCTTGACATTGTAAAACTGGCAATACACCTGTATCAAAGAGGATAATATCGGAGCGGGCAGTGTGAGATCTGCCAGAATGCCAGCCAGACGACTCAACAGATTTTTAGGCAACAGACGTAAAAGAAGATATCTCATTTTTCTTTATGAACTGAGTGGTTATCATGTAACAACCGTAAAGTCTTTCAAGTAGGTTTCCAGGAAGCTCTATTTTGAATCTTGTTTTTCTGTCTGTACAGAATCGGTCACGCTTAAACGCCTGCTTCAGGTGGTGGAGCAGACGGTGTTTTGAAGAGATCACTCAGTTGAGCCAGAGAAACGGTCTCAACCTCAATCAGTAATTTTGCCAGTGAACTTAGTTGTGATTCATGATCGGACAGTATCTTGAGAGCGTCAGCATAGCATTTCTGAAGCAGGCTTTGAACTTCATCATCGACGATCTCTTGTATCTCATCCGAAACAGGGTCCTCAGCATTGTAATCAATCGCCAGGTAGTTGCCGCTGTCACCCTGTGGAATCGACAAAGCCCCCAGCTTTTCGCTCATTCCCCATTTACAGATCATTTGATAGGCGATATTGGTGGAGTCTTTTAGATCTCCCTCCACACCGGTGGAAAAATCCTTCAACTTCAACTCCTCGGCGGCCCTGCCCCCCAGTGCGACGGTGAGCCTGGCAATCAGAGCCTCTTTGTTCATACTTAAACGGTCAGTTTCGGGTAGAAAGGTCGTCATCCCCAAAGCCTGACCTCGAGGAATAATGGTTATTTTGTGGATCGGGTCTGCATCTTTCAGGTAATAGGCGACCAGGGCGTGACCCGCTTCATGGAATGCAGTCGCTTCCTTTTCCTCGTCCTGCATAATCATCGACCGTCGTTCTGCCCCCATCATGACTTTATCTCTGGCCCACTCCATATCCTCGATGGTTACCGCCTTTTTATTCAATTGGGCTGCTCGCAGAGCACTCTCATTGACCAGGTTCGCCAGCTCCGCCCCACTGAAACCCGGCGTTCCTTTGGCAATGACCTCCAGATTAGTATCTTCGGTGAGTACGATTTTCTTGACGTGAACCTCTAAAATCTTTTTCCGCCCATTCAGATCGGGCAGGCCGACAGTGACTTGTCTGTCAAACCGCCCCGGTCTTAACAGTGCAGGGTCCAGAATATCGACACGATTGGTTGCGGCAATCGTGATGATGCCTTCAGTTCCATCAAAACCATCCATTTCAACAAGCAGTGCATTGAGAGTCTGCTCTCTCTCGTCATGGCCGCTGCCCAGACCAGCGCCACGATGACGGCCGACCGCATCAATCTCGTCGATAAAAATAATACAGGGGGCATTTTTATGTGCCTCTTCAAAAAGGTCCCTGACGCGACTGGCTCCCACACCGACGAACATCTCCACAAAGTCCGAGCCTGAAATATTAAAAAACGAGACCCCCGCTTCTCCGGCAACCGCTTTGGCAAGCAGCGTCTTTCCCGTACCCGGCGGTCCTACCATAAGTACCCCTTTGGGGATTTTGCCGCCCAGTTTCTGGAATTTGCCCGGATCCTTGAGAAAATCCACAATCTCTTCGAGCTCCTCTTTGGCTTCTTCAACACCCGCAACATCTTTAAATGTGATATTCATGGCGGTTTCTTCATATCGGGTGGCTTTTGATTTACCGATCGACATGATTTTTCCTGAACCCGGCATTTTCCGCATCATGAAAATCCAGACCCCGATCAACAACAAGAGAGGGCCCCACTGTAACAGAAGAACCAAGTACCAGGGTGTGCTCTCCTCCTCCTCAATCTTGATATTAACCTTCTGGCTTCTGAGACTATCAATCAGGGCGGGGTCATAGGATCCCAATGTCTTGAACTGCTTTCCGGAAACCATCTTTCCCTTGATGATGTCGCCCCTGATATCAACGCTGCTGATCTGCCCACGATCAAGATACTGCAAAAAATCGCTGTAACCAATCTCCGTTTCGGGCGTTGTGTTCCATTCGAAATTGTTGATCAGCGTAAAAAATAAAACAAGTAGTGCCAGACCGGTAAGAAGAGATCGACTGTTCACTCTTTTCTCCAAATGTTGCCAAACGCTGAACGTCAGCGCCTGTATGATTAAAGTTATTTCTCGAAAACTGAATTATTATTTAGTCAACGTATATTGAAACCAATACCCGCCGGCGGACATCCGATGCCGAATATCAACCGCTAATGCTCTTTCTGAAGAAATTCGTAAATAGTATTATATTGCATTTCTCCGATTTGCTTCAAGTGCCTCATTCTTTCCAGAATTTCAAAGATTGAAATAGCTGAATGAAGGGTGTATCCCTCGGCCTGGAGCTTTTCTTTTCCTCCCTGTTCCCTATCGATGAGGACAATCACATCCCTGACGCGCAACCCGGCCTCGATAAAAATTTTGAATGTCTCAAGCTTGGAATCCCCATTGGTAATCAGGTCATCAATAATGAGTACCTGATCCCCGCTGTTCCAGACGCCTTCAATCATTTTACCGGTACCATATGACTTCCGCTCTTTGCGGCTGTATATCATCGGAAAATCAGCGGCCAGACTGAAAGCTGTTGCAATTGGCAGAGCCGTATATGGGATGCCTGCAATTCTGTCGAACTGCAATGGTTGTGAAAGCACCCGTAATTCAGAAGCGATTCGTTTGAGAATCTCGGGATAGCTGATGATTATTCGCAGATCGAGGTATATCGGAGATATGATTCCCGATTTGAGCTTGAATTCCCCAAATTTCACCGCACCGATAGAAACCAACAAATCGATCAATTGTTCCTTCATTCGCTTATGATACTATTGTGTGAGTTTATTGTATACTTCTTGATATTTATCAAGTGTCTGCTGAATGATATCATCGGGAAGCGCCGGCCCGGGGGGTGTTTTGTCCCAATCAAGTTGTGCCAGGTAATCCCGAATGATCTGTTTATCATAACTTTTCTGAGATTGGCCGGGCCTGTAACTGTCTGCTGGCCAGAAACGGGATGAATCCGGTGTGAGGATCTCATCAATCAGAATGACCTCCCCGTTGAGAAGGCCAAATTCAAATTTGGTATCAGCGATAATAATTCCCCTCTTGAGTGCATATTCTGCAGCGGTGCTGTATAACTGAAGGGAAATCTCTTTGATTGTGTCTATGAGATTTCCGTCAATCTGTTGTCGCAATTCGGATTCAGGAATATTAACATCATGCCCCTCTTTTGCCTTTGTTGAAGGTGTAAAAATCGGTGTTTCCAGTTTTGCCGACTCCTTGAGACCTGCAGGCAGCTCAATGCCACAAATCTGTCCACTCTTTTGATAATCACGGAATCCAGATCCGGACAGATACCCTCTTACAATTGCCTCCAGCTCAATCATTTCTGTTTTCCAGACAAGCACGGATCGATCTTTTATTGCATCAGCGTAAATCTGGCAGTCATCTGGGAAATCTTCGATGTTTTTCGAAATGATATGGTTTTTAATGCTATTTTTCGAAAAATCAAACCAGAAATTCGATATCTGATTGAGAATAATACCTTTACCCTTTATCAGACTCGGAAGGACAACATCGAAGGCAGAGATTTGATCCGTAGCGACAATCAGCAACTTGTCGTTGAAATCATATACCTCTCGGACTTTCCCTTTTTTATGTAGTTTTAATCCGGGGCAAAGCAGCGTTTTAGCGTTGGTATTTTGGGGCATGGATTTTATTTGGATTAAATTCGTCAATTATGTCAGAAGGATAATAACAAGTTTAACTCGTCTCAGGGGGTGTTCAACAAAAAAGGACCTTAAACCGTTGCTCTAAAAAATGTGATACTTTACTATATTACGTCTAATATCTATTAAATACTATTCCGACACAAAGCTTACAAGCCATAATTGCGGTTAATTTTTTTGCAGTCTTCTATTGACAACAGCTTTGAATAGGGACCTCCTGAAGCACGTCGATCCGTTTTCCATTATCCTAGAGACTTTGTTAATAGGAAGTGACCGAGATCTCTCGGGAATGGCTTTGTACACAACGGGAGTGTTAAAACGAAAATTGGATAACCAGTAACTGATCCCCATGGAATATCTACCAATCTTTTTAAATATCAAAGGCGAAAAATGCCTGGTGATCGGTGGCCGGCAGGACGCTTTTGAAAAAATTCGGCTGTTATTGAAAGCCGGTGCCACCGTAACGGTGATTGCTACCGACCTTTGCAGAGAAATAACAGAACTGAAAGAGAATAAGCGGATTTCACATCAGGAGGAACCATTTTCAGCAAGCAACCTGAATGGAACTAAAATCATCATCGTGGCAACATCTGATACCAGTCTGCGGTTGGCAGTTGTGAAAAAAGCCAGGGAAAAAAAAATTCCCGTTACTGTCATCGACTTTCCGGATCTTGGGACGTTTACGCTGCCATCGATTGTTGATCGATCCCCGCTTTTGCTGGCCGTCTCAACAAGCGGCAACTCTCCGACATTGACGAGAATCATCCGTTCCCGGCTGGAAGCGATGCTGCCGCTCTCTTATGGCCGCCTTTCCCTTCTCGTGGGTAAATTCAGAGAGAATGTCAAGGAAATTCTTCAAAACAAACAGGAACGCCGCTATTTCTGGAACAGAATTTTCTCCAGTCCGATTATTGAACTTTTTCTTTCTGGCAAGGAACAGGAAGCGGAACGCTTGCTTAAAAAAGAGATAGATACAATCGGTAAGAACACACAAACGATGGGACAGGTCTGTCTGGTGGGTGCAGGCCCGGGTGATCCAGATCTCTTGACCTTACGTGCTTTGCGGTTGATACAGAATGCTGACACCATTGTCTATGATCGGTTGGTCTTCCCGAAAATTCTGGAATATGCCAGACAAGACGCAGAGCTGATTTATGTAGGAAAACAAAGCGCCAATCACGCAGTTCCCCAGGATCAAATCAATCAGAAACTTGTTGATTTGGCCAGACAGGGAAAAATGGTTGTCCGTTTAAAGGGCGGTGATCCTTTTATTTTTGGCAGGGGAGGGGAAGAAATTGAAATGTTGATGGAATCCGGGATTGACTTCCAGGTGGTGCCAGGGGTAACGGCAGCTTCCGGCTGCAGTACGTATGCAGGTATTCCATTGACCCACAGGGATTATGCACAACATTGCGTCCTCGTCACCGGACATCTGAAAGAAGGCGGGATGGATCTGAACTGGGACAGTCTCGTTCAACCGAGCCAAACTGTGGTTTTTTATATGGGTCTTTCAAACATCAAAATTCTGAGTGACGAATTGATCAAGCACGGCATGTCTCCTGACATGCTGGCCGCCATCGTTCAAAAAGGGACAACCCGCAACCAAAAGGTATATAGTGGCACCGTATTTGAGTTGCCGGATATTGTTGAGAAAAATGATATAAAACCACCAGCACTGATTATCGTTGGAAATGTTGTGAAACTTCACCAGAAACTGGTGAAGGCCGGTTTTGACAATCGACTCTCACATTGAGGTAGAAAGGGGGACCGGTTATGACCGAAGCCTGTGATCCCACCGAAACGCTTTGACGATAACCTGGCGCAACCGATGGTGATCCCAGTCAGATGACTGTTCGGGAAAGCCGCACTTTCAAGCAGCATCTTTGAATAAGTCCTTATATGAGAATATCTCATAACAATCCTGACAAAGAGGGGGTCTGGGTTGAATTGTTTCAGACGATTAGGCGAGTTTTTAGTAACTTCTCAATAACCTCTGGCGATTTCGTTAATGGTTCAAAAAAACTGTAGACACAGGGGAGTTTTTCTGTCACAGTTTGCTACATGAACATTCCAAAAAGAAAAATTCCCGAATTACCGAACATACCCAAAGATGAA
>JAHJRI010000206.1 GCA_018830885.1 bacterium
GATATCGAGGCCAAATCAAAAATAAGGTTTGGGCAACATGCAGATCTGCCTGGATCAATCTGATTCGGATCCGGAACTATGTCCAAAAAACGGCCGGAGAGGGTGTTCCGGCAACAACATGACAGGGGCGGCGGGCTTTCAGACCCTAACAGGGGCAAATCAGCCCCGTCACCTCTGATATTGCGATCAATTATCAATGAACATGTGTGAGTCGAGAGAAAAAATGGAACCCGACTAACCTGAATAAAAATTTTTGAAACCGAACTGCGAGGATACGATGTTTTGCCTTCTCGCTTAAACAATCCCGCTTGTCTCAAAAAACACTTTTTGCAGCGGACTCATAATATTAATATATTTAACATTATCTGATCAGAAACAAGTTGTGCGACCCACACCGATTTGATAAATTGCAGGTAACGTTTGAAAATACGAGTCTGCTGACTTCAAGCAGGACTGGATCCTGGAAGAGCTGCTCAAAGCAGCAGCAGACCATCCCAGATGAACCGACTTCAACATCCGCAGAGATAACGCCAAGGGATTCTGGCAGGCATATTGAGGAACGTTCCAACCAATTTTATCAAAGAGAGAGGATCGACCATGTCAAATACTCAGTCGAGTGGAGATTTTGTTGGGGCAAATAAGTACATCCTGGACAGTGAACTGGCTCAAATCGTCAATGTTTCCATGAAACTTGAAATGCCTTTATTGCTTAAAGGCGAGCCCGGCACCGGCAAAACGATGCTTGCGCATGCCATCGCGGAAAACCTCAAGATGCCGCTCATCGTTCTCAATGTCAAATCCAGTATGAAACTCATTGAAACCCTGTATCAGTATGACACCCTGACACGATTGAACGACAGCCGCTTTGGCGATTCCAAGAGAGATGTCAGCAATATCGAGGATTACATCAAAATGGGTAAAATCGGTCAGGCATTTACTGCCGACCAGAAAGTGGTGCTGCTCATTGATGAAATTGACAAGGCCGACACCGATTTCCAGGACGATATGCTGGATGTACTGGATCAGATGCAGTTTGATATCATTGAAATCGACCGCACCATCGGGGCAAAACACCGACCTATTTTCATTATTACCTCCAATGCCAAAAAGGACCTCTCCGACCCTTTTCTCGGACGATGTAACTTTCACCACATTGCTTTCCCAGACCCCAAAATGATGCGCAAAATCATCAATGTGCATTTTCCTGATATTAATGAAAAACTGGCTGAAAACGCCATCGACCATTTTTACAAATTACGAGAAATCGAGGGCATCGAAAAAAGACCCGCCACAAGAGAACTGATCAACTGGATCCGGGCGTTGAGTTCCGATCCCGATTTTAAAGGCGGGGAGATTATCAAAAAAGAGGTCCCCTTTCTGGGCGTGCTGTTCAAAAAAAGTAATGATTTTTCGAGAGCATCCAACAGTGCAAAACGTACACGCGCTTAATAAGCCAAACCGCCAGAGGTAAAGAAGATGTTCATTAACTTTTTTTATACGTTGAAAGAGGTCGGTATCTCCATCAGCCCCACATCTTTTCTGACGCTGCAAAAAGCCCTGCGAAACGGGCTGATCAGCACACTGGATGAGTTCTATACAACCGCCCGGTCGATTCTCATTAAAAGTGAACGCTACTTCGATCTTTACGATCAGGTTTTTGCACATCATTTCAAAGGTGTGGAGTTACCTGACTTCGAGAGTATGGAACTGGACGAGATTGCAAAGGCCATGCTTGACCAATGGCTGCAGGACCCCAAGGAACTGGCTGATGCCTTGGGCATCGATGAATCGGAGCTAAAGCATCTCTCACCCGACGAGCTGGTTGAATATTTCAAGGAGCGATTGAAAGAGCAGACGGAAAGACATGATGGCGGTAACAAATGGATCGGTACCGGTGGAACATCCCCCGTCGGCCATTCCGGTCACCATCCCGGTGGAATGCGCATCGGGGGGGTCTCCAGAAATAAGTCTGCCGTGAAAGTCGCCGGAGAAAGACGATATAAGGTCTATTCGGGAGACGGCCCCCTCACCAACGCCTCCATCGGGGAGGCTTTAAAACGTCTGCGGAATCTGGTTCCAGCCGGACCGAAGGATAATATCAATGTGGATAAAAGTATATACCAGACCGTAAAAAACGGCGGTGAAATTGAGATCGTCTTTGACCGCAGCCTGAAAGACCGTCTCAAGATCCACCTGTTGATTGACAATGGTGGCTGGTCGATGGACCCTTTTATCCCGATTGTGCAAACCCTGTTTGACTACTCAAGAGCCCAGTTCAAGGATCTGAGGACCTACTTTTTTCACAACACCATTTACGAAAAAGTCTGGCAGGATCCCAGACGGTATCACAAGGAACAACTAGTGGACGAGTTCATCCGTTTTGATCCCGAGACCCGTTTTATCTTTGTGGGCGACGCCAGCATGGCACCTCATGAGCTGCTGTCCCACAACGGCTCCATCTACGCCTTTGAAACCAGCGGGAAACGCAGTATCGAGCGGTTGATGTACATTGCGGATAATTTCCCCCATTCCGTCTGGCTCAACCCGGTACCCAGACATTTATGGAATTATACACAGACGATTGACGCCATCAGCGATATCATTGAGATGTTTCCCCTCACGCTGGACGGACTGGAAGCTGCGGTCGGCCACTTGATGAAGAAATAGTTGCCCCCTGGGGCAAGCACCCGATATCTGCCAGGATATCGGACCTCATTTAAGCAGCCGCTGCGATTCCGGGCAGCTGTTTTTACAACCACTGCCGGTTAAAAACTCCCCCAAACCAGACTGCCATTCAATTGCTGACCCGTCGGCTCACTTTTTTTTGTCCCTGATGATGAAAGAAAGGGTTGCACAACGACATCAATTGGGATAAACAGTAAACATATGTACGTTTTCAAGACGATCCACCGACTCTTTCAAAGCGATGAAACAGCTCAAGAACTTTATCAACTCACGGTTTCAGCACAATATCAAGGCTTACAGGAAGCTGGAAAAGCAGCCTGGATCATTCTCAGAATTTCCGGATACCCTGCATCCCGAAATTCAATCCGCACTGCACCGCCAGGGTATCACCCGACTCTACTCACATCAGCGGAGTGCTTTCGATTCGATCAGCCAAAACAAGGACTCACTGCTGGTTTCTCAAACCGCCAGTGGCAAAACGCTCTCTTTTTTTCTACCGATTCTCAATGAATACCTGAACACCACCGCCCCCTTCTCTGTGTTACTGCTCTATCCCACCAAGGCGCTTTCCCGGGATCAGGAAAGCACATTTGGCAGCCTGATGTCAGTCGTCCAGAAAAACCGGCGCCTTGGAACCTTTGATGGCGATACGCCCCGGGACGAACGCACACGTATCCAACGTTCCAGCGACTTTATCATTACCAATCCAGACATGCTGCATGGCGGCATTTTGCCCAATCACAACCGGAAGTGGAAAGATTTTCTGGCCCGTCTGCGCTATATTGTCATCGATGAAGTCCATATTTACCGGGGATCATTTGGTTCCCATGTCTCCAACGTATTCCGGCGTCTTTTGCGTGTCTGCAGCATTCATCACAGCCAGCCGATTTTTATCTGTTCATCGGCGACCGTTGGTAATCCGGAGACCCATGTCAAAGCCCTGTTCAACCGGCAGTTCAACATTATCGCAAATGATGGCGCACCGCGACCGGAACGAGAACTGTACTTTATCAACCCGCCACTGGTGCAGAGTCATGGACATGCCTTATATCGCAAAGGCCCGGCATCAATTTCAATCCCTCTGCTTCAAAATGCGGCCCGACAGAAAATCAGGACGATCTGTTTTTGCCGTTCCCGACAGGAAGTGGAGCGGCTGCATCGCGCTGTGACGAGTGGTTCTGAGAGCCTGAAAAAGCTTGTGAAACCCTATCGTGGCGGATTACTGCCCAATGAACGGAGAAAGCTGGAACGGGATCTGGTCAAAGGTGAGATTACAGTGATTATCAGCACCAACGCTCTGGAACTGGGTATCGATATCGGGGATCTGGAGCTGTGTGTCCTTTCCGGTCATCCCGGCACCGTTGCCAGTTTCTGGCAGCAGGCCGGACGGGTGGGGCGAAAGGAAAAACCGGCCACCATCGTTTATATTGCCAAGGACAACCCCATCGATCAATACATCGTCAACCACCCCGCTTTCATCACCGAAACGCCGGTGGAGCAGGCCCTGCTGAATGCCGATAATCCTTATATTTTTTTGCAGCATCTCCCCTGCATGGCCCACGAACATCCACTGCGAGAGCAGGAATCGGGACTGGTACCGTCCGTGTATGCGGTTGCCCTGGAAATCCTGAAAAACGACGGTACAGTTGTCCCATACCATGACACCTACCGCTATGCGCTCCAGGATTACCCTGCACGAGGGGTCAATCTGCGGGGGATGACCGACTACAATATCGAAATTTACTGCGGCACAGAAGTCATAGGCGAGCTGGACCCCATCGGAGCCCGGGGCACATTGTACAAGGATGCGATTTATCAGCATCTCGGGCGCCGATACATGTCCATGGAGCTGGATCTCGAGAAGAAACTCTGCCGTGTTGAACCAGTGGAAGTTGATTATTTCACGGAAGCGCACTGGGAAGGCCGGATTGAAATGACGGAAATGGAAGACAGAAAGACAATGCAGGGTGCCCAGCTTGACTTTGGCTATATCTATTACAATAAACAACCCAAACTCTACAAGAAGATCCGTGAACGCTCATACGAGAATATCGGCTACGGTCCCATCACTCTGCCTGCCTTTGAATATGACACAACCGGATTCAGTCTGATATCGCCCCCTGAATGGGAAGTCCGGCTGGAAAAGCTCGACAAGCGTTATATCGGAGCAGCGCTGTATGGGCTCAGCTACCTCTTGCGCCATACGGCACCCGCGCTTTGCATGGCAGCAGTCAGCGATATTGAAACGGATGTATCGCTGATCGAGGTCGCACCGCAGTCCTGGAAGAGTGCCCTTTTTATGTTTGATGCGATTGAAGGGGGTGTCGGATATGCTGAAAAGATCTTTGATAAAATGGAGACCTGTCTGCAGCTGTGTCTGGAGATCCTGGATCAATGCGATTGTTCAGCTGGATGCCCGGCCTGCGTGCCTCCGCTGCCTCCCGGAATCGCCGATAACGAACTGGAAGCCCTGCTCATCGAGTCCAATGCCTCGGTAGAATGCACTCACTCTCTGCTGACGATGCTGTTGACCGGAGCCGTTGTTCTGCCTCAGCCTCAGTCGGTTATTTTTCCAGCAAATCAATCGGTTGAGGCACCCGAAGCGGACCTGGCAGCCATTAAAATGAAGGAAAAACTGGTCCGTGCATCGAAGGTATTGAAAAAGAAAAGGGAGCGTCTCCATTGATCGATCAGACATTTCTGCACTGCACGGGTGTGGGTCCGGTAATGGAAAGCCGGTTGAAAGCGCTGGGATTTTCATGCTGGCAGGATTGCCTGGATTCGGCCCGGGACCTGCCTTTTTCCCGGCCTAGAAGAGACCGATTTCTCGAAGACATTGCGGCCAGCCAGACAGCGCTGCGACACCAGGATCTGGCTTTTCTGACCGCGCGCTTTCCGCACCGGGAACACTGGCGTATCCTGGCCGGTTTTTTCTCTGAAGCAACCTTCTTCGATATTGAGACTACCGGTCTATCATCCTACGACAGTTTTACCACTGTCATTTCCGCATACCACCGACAGGAACTGCATACATTTGTTTATGGCGAGAACCTGGAGGATTTTCTGCAGCTGGTGGATCGATCCCGCCTGCTCGTTGCGTTCAATGGCAACAGCTTTGATATTCCCTTTCTTGAACACTGTTTTAACATACCGACCCTCGGCTGCCCCGCCATCGATCTTCGCTGGATATGCTATCACCGAGGGTACAAAGGTGGCCTGAAAGCCATCGAAAGGCAACTGGGATTGCACAGACCGGCATCCGTCAGCGATGTAGACGGTCAGGAGGCTGTTGAGTTATTTGATCGCTGGCAGATGGGAGACCCGCTTGCACGCAGAAAGCTGATCCGCTATTGCCAGACAGATGTTCTGGCCACCTATCTGGCCGCCGGCCGTCTGCTGCAGGAGATGGGCTTTGACTGTCCCCTGCCTGACGCACCACGTCTTTTCGCAACAGCCGGCATAGACTGAATGGGCTGGCAGTGGATAAGCACAATGATTTATCAGAAGAAAAGGTAACTATCCAGCTGAATTTCGTTGATGGGGCCGTGACCGGTATGTAATTGAACTCATTCTCGGCAGACTTCCATGTCTGCCTCCGAGGGCGGTCGTTCACATCGCCATCCTGAAGATGTTGAACCACTCCCAATCCGTTCAATCACATACCGATCACAACCTCTTTAAGTCAGAAACAGAGGTGAATAGTTACAAGAAAAGCTTGAAAAAGGGGAGGCTGGTGCCGATCTGCAACTAAAGGGAGCCGTCAGTGCAAAACTGCACGCAACTGTTCTGTGAGATCATCTTCCCGCTGACTGAACAACGGATCATGGTAAGCCAGACTCACACCATGATTGAGCAGTTCAGTCATTTTATCCATGTTCAGCCTGCCTGAAAAAACAGCCAGAATGGGTGTTTGTGCAAAGCTTTCATTGGACTGCCGCAGCATCCGCACCAGCAATGTGATCAACTCGAGTTCATGAACCAGGATCAGCAGGTCACTTGAAAACAGGTTCAGCTGTTTAATCGCTCTCTGGAAAAAACCTGTCAATTGATTGACATTGTTCTGAATCAGGGCTTCCTGAATCAAGGCTTCTTTTGTGGCTTCATTGCTGCTGAGTTCTTCAAAACCGGCAATTTCCCTGTCTGAGACCTGGGTTGAAAGGTGCAGCGGGATTAAAACCTGATCGAGCCGGGATTTTTTCAGATTGGCAAAGCTTTGAATGATCACCTGATAAACCTGCTGACACCGCTTCTCGTCCGGGGCAAAAATACAGAAACTCCGGATTGTATCCTGGGAAAAACGGCGTTGTTGCAACAGTTGATATGCATTTCTGGCTGAGCTCAAAACCAGGTTCGCCTGTTCCTGATAGGATTTCAGCAGCATCTGCCATGCTTCGATGTAGGCCAGTTCCACAATTCGTTTCTGCAGTTTTATTCTTTCTGCTTTCAGGTTTTCGATACCTTTTGCAATCTCCGGATATTTTTTATCCATGAGATCATTCTGAAACTGCTGCAGCTTTCTGACCGAGATCGACTTGCTGGCAGCATAACAGAAAATAAAGCCTTCATGAAGAAATGGCTCCAGAATATCGGTGTTCAGCGTGACAAAGGACTTGAGGTTAGCGAATTTTCTGTTGACATCAACAAACAGTCTTTTTCCGTCCCCTTCCAGTTGATTGTTGATGGCAGCCCCTTGAAGCTGGTCGTCGTGAAAGATCAAAACGTTTTCTTCATAGGTCCGCTTCGGTTTGTCGTCTTTTTCATCCCAGATAGTGGCCATTTCAAGCAGGACTGTCACGATTTCCAGTTTTCGGCTGGCCAGCATGTTCATATATTTCTCCTGGTCTGCCAGTATTTTGGACCCGGACAGGTTTTTGATCTGGTCTGCCAGCTTTTTCAGCTTTTTGATCAACTGGCCTCTTTCCACCTGGATCTCTTCAATCGCAATATCTTCAATAACTCTGGTCAGTTGAGCTGCAAGCTTCAGGGTCACTCTTGGAAATCCAGGAATATCAAAAATCTTGGCATCCAGTTTCAAGTTCTGGCTTAACGGACCGGCGACAGTTTCCTCGCAGGTATCCGTCAGGCTCAGCAGCAGTCGATCTGTCTGGTTGATGGTCTGTTCGGTTGTCACTACCTGCTGGTAACCATCTCCAGTCAGGATCTTGAAAAAAATATCATTGATGACAGGAAAGTCCGAACAGACGGTCACGGGTGTGAGGGATTTGATTGCAGCGACATCCTCCCGTATCTGCTCATTAAGTATACGACAGCACCTGGATTTGACGATTTCTCTGAATTTAGTCAGGAAGACAACAAAATTTGGCGACCGTTTCTTGATCTGGTGATAGGAGATGAGATGATCGATGTGCAAATAGTTGAAAGTCACAGCATTCAGCTCGCTGAGCTGCAATCCGCTGCTGATATATGCTTTCGCACTTGTTTTCAGAATAATCCTGGCGTTTTTCCGATTGAGGGTGACAGAAAAATGGTCCAGTTGCTCTTTGATAAACTCATCAATGGTGAAGGACCGTTGCTGCCAGGTCACTTCCTCAATGGTTTGAATGGGGTAAAGGGAGACAGTGTGATTGCCGTTCAAGGATGCATCCGCCGCTGCCGACACTCTCAGATCGAGTAACGGATCAATCTCCAGAAAAATCTGTTCATCTTCAGAATGTGAGAAAACATTCGCATCATGAATCTCCAACTCACCAAACCGTTTAAAATGGAATCTCACTGCAGGCTGATTTTTCACGATGCTGGTCAGGAAACGGTTGAGATCCTTTTCCAGAAAAATCACTCTGGGCGGCCCGCCCTTGTCAAGTGTACTGTTTTCACTTATTAACTTCTCCAGCGTGGCTAAGTCCTGAAAATATTCCAGGGTGGTAATGATGATATCCGGTTCGCCCTGCCCCCTTTTCTCCAGAAAGTTCTTATACCCATCCAGTCCTCTGCGGTTGTACTCGCCAAATACCAGCTCGATCCCGTCCGGATTGAGAAGGCTCTGCAACAGTCGGGAGAGTCTTGCCCACAGAATTCTCTTGATGCCAATTCCGATGACATTCAGCTTAAAATCCACATCCATGTTTACGTTTTCGCTTTCGATATTTTTCTATCACCTTATTTTCAGATCACCCCATTCTGGGAATCATCATAAAGATAAGTGACGAGGAATTGTACTGTTTTTTTTAGTGTTGCTCATTTTGATCCGTTGATATTCTTTTCTTGCAACTATTCCCCCGTATATGCCCCAAAGATATTGTGTTTCAAGAAACGCATGAATCCTCCTGGAACTCCTGGAAGCCATCCATGGCTTCCAGGGTTCTTGAAACATAATACCTTTGGGGCTGAGCGGAAATCAAACTGAATAGATACCTTTTCTTTTGCTCATGAAAAGGGCAATCCGAATCTTCAGAAAAGAGACAACAACCATGCTGCAATTTATTAATTCAGATTAATGGCAATCGGTCAAATCACAACCGGTATGAGGTGCACCAAAAACATGTGGGGTTGAGATCATAACCGCTTCAAGAGGTTATTGATTCAGAAAAACGCATGCATCCATCCTTGGATCTCCTGGAATCCATCTCTGGCTTCCAAGGTTTTCTGAACAAACAACCTCTTTCCGCTTACAGGTATCCACACAGATTTGGTGCACCCCCGGCATGAATACCAGCTGATCTTAAACCTATTGACTTTTTTAGATCATTCGAACCAATCTGAAGGGACAACTTCAACCTGCAGATTTCGAGTTGACAGAGAACAGCAATTGTAAACCTTATATCCCGTCATTCCGGGTCTGTATCTGCCATAGTGACCGACTAAGGGAGCATGAAAAATAGGTGACCAATGGATTATCCACAAGTGACTGTTGAAGCGGACTCTGAAATGGCGATAAAAAGCGGGCTGGGATAGCAACCCGGGCGGACTTTTTTCAAGAGAACCCAAAACAACTTCTTATCCTCCCATGGAATTCGATTTTGATGAATCAAACAATGAAAATCACCTCCTTCGTATTCAGCAGGCGTTTTATACACTTGCTGATGATGCCGGGCTTCAGCGGATGTTTCCTGAAATTGCCGACACCGCAGACAAACTCAGAGCCCTTGAAAAAAGCAGCGATGAAGACGCTAAAGAGATTGCGCTGCTGAATCTGTATTGTGCCATACACGGTGCTGGATCCAACTATTCATCACAGGAAAGACTTCAGCTGGATGAAAAAAAGGGATATTTCAACCATCCGGGCGGAATTTCACCCCTTCTCAAAGCAGATACTTTTATCCGTCCCGACTCAATCGTTGCTGATCTGGGCGCTGGTAACGGCCTGCAGGGGTTATTGTTTCAATACCTCTATCCCCATCAACTGACGATTCAGATTGAACTGTCAGCTGAAATGATTCATATCGGACAGCAATTTCAGAAAATATTGAAAATACCACCAGAACGGATTGCATGGGTTAATGACGACATCATCAACGTTTCGTTGGATACCATCGACTTCCTGTACCTGTACCGCCCCTCAAAACCGATGAAGAATGGGATAACGTTATATCAGACGATTTCACGAAAACTGCAGGACAGGCAGAAGGCTTTGACAATATTCAGTATTGCCGACTGTTTGAAAGACTATCTGGATAACCGCTTCGCCATTTTCTATTCAGACGGTCACCTGACCTGTTTTGCAATGCAGGGGACTACCATGAAAGCTGGCATTGAAGCGAACAATTAGACCTTCCAATCACCCGAACCCGGTTTCCAAGGCGATGAACCAGACAACGATCAAAACGTCCTGTATGCTCAACAAAGGGGCCGGTCTGCATTCAGGACAGAAAACGACCCTTTATTTTCACCCCGCACCGGCAGACCACGGGATTGTTTTTTTCAGGTCAGACAAGAACGTTAATATTCCAGCAACTTATCGATACGCAAGGCCTTCCGCCCTGTGCACAACCATTGAACATCAGGGTGTGCAGGTCAGTACCATCGAACACCTGATGTCCGTCTGCAACGGGTTGGGAATTGACAACCTCCTGGTCGAACTGGATGCGGAAGAAGTGCCAATTATGGATGGCAGTGGTCTTGAGTTTTATCGAATGCTTAAAAAGGCAGGTATCCGACAACTGGATGTGCCGAAAAAAATCATTGAGATTCACCATCCAATCAGTTATCAACAGGATGATATTACAATCTACATCACCCCCTCGAATAACTCAAACTTCACATTTTCCATTGACTTCGACCATGAACAGATCGGGCAGCAGGAATACAGCTTTGTGCTGACGGAAAAGAACTACCTGAATGAAATTGTCGAAGCAAAAACCTTTGGTTTTAAAAAAGATTATGATGCACACAAAAAGCAGGGCTTGATTAAGGGGGGAAATGAGACCAATGCGATTATTCTGAACGAAGCGGGTGATTTTGATAACCCGGAGGTACTGACCTGGTTGAACGAACCCAATCTACACAAGATTCTCGATCAGGTTGGTGACTTCTATCTGGCAGATAATCTCCGGATCAAAGGTGCGATATTCTCACACAAGAGTGGTCACTCATCCCATCTTGCTTTTATTCGCTACATGATGACTGAGTGTACCCACCAGTTCTCCATTGTTGAAGAGCGTTGATCAGCCTTTTATCTTATCGATACTGATTCGGAATGCATCCCGTGTTTTTTCCAGATCCGATTCGGAATGTGCAGCAGACATAAACGTGGCTTCAAATGCGGAGGGTGCAAGATAGACCCCCTGGATCAACATCTCCCGGAAAAACTGTTTGTATCGGCCGGTATCGCATTTGAGGGCATCTGCGAATGAGGTGACATCCTGATCAATAAAAAACAGACCAAACATCGCACCAACGCTCTGCATCCGATACGGGATGGATGCTTTTTCGAGAATATCCCGCATTTCATTAACCAGCCAGGTGGTCTTGGAACCAATATCCTCATAAAATCCGGAGCGGTTAAGCTCCTTCAGAGTCGCCAGTCCTGCGGTCATGGCCAGGGGATTTCCGGAAAGGGTGCCCGCCTGATAGACATCACCCAGAGGAGACACTTTCTGCATAATATCCTGACGTCCACCATAGGCACCCACCGGCAGACCACCACCGATAATTTTTCCCAATGTTGTCATGTCCGGCATGATATGATACAGCTCCTGCGCACCCCCTCTGGAAACACGAAATCCGGTCATCACTTCATCGAAGATCAACACAATCCCTTCCCGGTCACACAAACTTCTGATACCGGATAAGAATCCAGCCCCTGGCGCAATCACACCCATATTGCCAGCCACCGGCTCCAGAATAATCGCAGCAATTTCACCCGGGAACTCCTCAATCAGGGCTTTCACATTATCCAGATTATTGAATTCGGCAATCAGCGTCTCCTCTGCAAAAGCAGCCGGCACACCTTTGGAATCAGGAGTTCCCAGTGTTGTCGCCCCTGAACCGGCCTTAACCAGCAGAAAATCGGCATGGCCGTGATAACAACCGGCAAACTTGATAATCTTGTCGCGCCCGGTGAATCCTCTTGCCACCCGGATGGCACTCATGGTGGCTTCTGTCCCGGAATTAACCATGCGAACCAGGTCCAGATTGGGCATCATGGTCTTGATCAGTTCGGCCAACTCGATTTCAACTTCGGTTGGCGCTCCGAAGGAGAGCCCCGCGCCCAACTTCTCCCGGATTGCCTCCAGTACGACCGGATGCCCATGTCCCAGGATCATCGGACCCCAGGAACCGACATAGTCAATATATTCATTATCATCCACATCAACAATGCGACTGCCAGCAGCGCTTTTGATAAAAAGGGGATTCATACCAACAGAGCGAAAAGCGCGAACCGGGCTGTTAACACCCCCGGGGATGGATTGTTGAGCTCTCAAAAACAGTTGATTGGACAGAGTATGTTTCATAAATAACCTCGTTGAAGCGTGTCGCCATTAAAAAGTGTAG
Organism: bacterium; assembly: GCA_018830885.1. Taxonomy (GTDB): domain Bacteria; phylum SAR324; class SAR324; order XYD2-FULL-50-16; family XYD2-FULL-50-16; genus JAHJRI01. The sequence goes on from JAHJRI010000206.1 coordinate 12,637, forward strand.
CGGCCACCGATTCCCAGCAGTGAAAAATCCTGTGGATTGAATTCGGGCCTGGAACTGTCATCTGTTGTATAGGCGTCACCCGGTTGAAAATAGGCAGCAAATAACTGGAAAGAGAGTCGCTCCTCCAATTGCCAATTGATCCGGAAATCCAGTTCAATCCCGATGTCTTTTTCTGTGATTGCTGGTGCACCTTTCTGGTTAATAAATACCGGCGTCGTTCTGTTGAATTGATACAGATCCAGGTCAACGGTATAGATACTTTCTTTGCCACGATAGGCAAACTTCAGGGCGTTGAAACTCAGGTTCGCTACCGAATGACCGTCCCCGATACCTTCCCGGCCATTAAAATAGATCAGCGCATCGCCAAAGGATCCTTTCTGCACCTCAAAATAGGACTTTGAGTCCTTCTGCCAGATCTTCTCCCCGTCTCGATCAGCTTTGGTGCCGCTGGCATTAAATACCCGCAGTGTCGATTTCCAGTCGTTTGAGAGTTTATATCCCAGATCCAGCAGAAAAGCATTCCCTGTAATCTTTTTTTCGCCCAGACCGGATCCCCTGTTGCTGGAGGGACTGGCATAAAAGTAGGCACGGGTGCCATTCATATTCGACCAGGTAAAATTCAAATCGAAATCATAATGGTTCCAGACGACGTTGAATCCGATGTATTCAACCCCGTCATTATCGAAATAGACAGGACTCCCGGTGGCTGTATCATCTGATGTATCATGATTGTTCGAAAATTCACCCGTCCATCCACCATACTCAGCCAGCGGAATATCATTTCCACCATACATGATACGGAAGAGCTCCACTGAAAAGGATTTTTCCTGACGGGTCGGTTTTTTCCCCCACGGGTCCGGGCGTAAAACCCCTGATTCATATACCGGGTAATCCAGTTGTGCCCAGATGAGTCCAGAACTGCCGTTTTTTCCGATTCTGGCGCCACCAATACTGTAACACCATGTACCAATCCGGCACCCTTGCGAAATTGCTGTCGCTTCCCCTTCAAAAATCAGCCCTCTGCGATCCCCGATATTGACATACTGCTTTCCGATTTTCAGACTGGCATTCGGGTTATGGTTGTATTCCAGATAGGCCTCTTCAAATACGAGCGTAAAGCCGTCTTCGCCTCGATTGCTGGCAGCGTCGGATGAATACTGAGTGTCATAGGGTCTGTCCTGTTCGGAAACCACTGACGATTTGTGTCCTATTTTAGCATTCAGGGATACATTGGTATTTATTTTTGACTGGAATCCAAGAGTAATATCCTGGTAAAATCGACCCCCAAAAGCGCTGCCGGTTAGAAAACCGGTTCTGCGATCAGCGCTGATGGCCTCATAGGTCCCGCTGATTTTGGCACCTGGCTGGTATCGGGTATCCTCCTCGACGATTTCGTAATCACCACGTTTGAGCGGTGTATAATTTTGCTGGGCAAAAAGTTCGGCACTTTGCATAAACAGGAAGCCCAGTACGAAAAGGATGCCGGTTTTTTTCATACTATCACGATTCACGATCATAGTTCATTGATATTTTATTGCGGTTGATCCCGAAATAGGGCTGTCAACGCCTGTTTTTCTTCTTCTCTTGGCCTGTTACGACCCCTTTTCCTTATTAGATCTAAAGAGACATCACAAGTTGAGTTGTCGGACACGGTCACTACTGAATGCCTTTGATCAGAATTAGCTGATAAATCGCTTTCTAGCAAACGGTTTCGTGGTATTATCCGGTAGTGGCTCAAGATACCCCTGTTCTTTTACCGGTTCAAGTCAGCCGATATCAACAACCGGTCCCAATCTCCCGGCAGATTCAGAACTGGTTTGATCTGCAACTGTCAAGTTCGCCTGCCTCTTACCAACAGTCCTGTTCTACCGGTTGCACCAAAAACATGTGGGTATGTGATCATAAGCGCTTCAAGAGCTTATTGATTCAGAAAAACGCATGCATCCATCCTTGGAGCACCTGGAATCCATCCCTGGCTTCCAAGGTTTTCTGAACAAACAACCTCTTTGCGCTTACAGATACCCACACATATTTGGTGCACCCGTTCTACCAACGCTGAAAAGACGCTGAATTGGAAACCCCTTTGAACAGCCCGGACTTCAAGAAAGAGAAGCAGGCTGAAAAATGGTCGCCCCACTCAAAAAATAGCTTTATCTCCTGTGGGTTTTTTGGTACTTTAAAATTTATGGAACAACTATTGCTTTCAAAGCTTTACCATTCTATTATCTAAAAATACGTCATTTTCAAAAAACATGAAGCCTTTTGGATCCTATGAAACCGTCTAAACCTTTGCTATCCGAACATTTGTTGACAGATGGTTCAGTCTTGTACAGTTCTTCACTGGGAAATATTTTAATCGGCTGCCCCCCGGAAATTCTTAAAGTTCTGATGGTCAAACATGTCCCTATGCCCGACACAATTGTCATCCCAGGAACGCTTTTCAAATACAATTCATCGCAGGCATGTCTTGAGTTTCCCTTTTACCATTTTCTGTTCATTCAGCAGGGATTGGCACGTGGCAGGAAATTCAGGGTCTATGCAACCCGATCAACCTGCAGGAAGCTGTCTGAAATGATTCGCGTCACATTGATTGGTCCCAGTATCGATGAAATGCTCAAGGCAGAAAAAAAATTAAAAATACCCGAACATCTCGATCACGAGAAAGTCGCGCAGATCAGCAAAGAGATTCAATTTTTGGCTCCCAAAGATAAAAATGGCAAACCCTATCATCTGGAAGAGATGATAGAATTCATCCCTTTTGAAATCGGCGATAAAACAGTTGTTTACAAAGCATACCAGGATCATCCTGAAATGACTGTGGAACGTACCGGGCATAATCATTTTACTGTTCAATGCAGCAACCGTTTTGACTGCACCATTCAAATCGATCAGCCACAATCACCGGTTTACCCTATTAAACCGCCGAAAGTCAGTAAATCAGATCTTGTATCGAAAACCGTTTTTTCAGTTCAATGTCTGGGTGCCAGTGAAGGGTTCGACCCCACTCAACCGGCAAACGGATTTCTGCTCCATTTTAATCAGAAATGGTACCTGTGGGACTGTCCGGCTTTTTTGAGAAAGCACTTGGAGTCGATCGGGATCACATTCGAGGACGTGGATGGGATTTTCATCTCCCACGTCCATGAGGACCACCTGGACATCATGGAGACCATCAGTGACAAGAAGCGCACAAAGATCTATTCATCTCCTGAAATTTTTCACTGCATGCTTCTGAAGCTGATGGCGATTCTTGACTGCAGCTACAGTGAGGCACAGGCCCGTTACGACTTCCAGCCCATCTATGCGAACCAGCCGTTTGAGCTGTCAGGCGCTACTTTTGAGGTATTTTACTCAAGCCATGCCATTCCAGCCCTGGGTTTAAGATTGAGTGTTGTTGGAAAGGGCAAAACATCCAGACTCTTCCTGTCGGGAGACAATCTTTCCAAAAGAATGATCAAGGTACTCTCAGCAGCCAAGGTGTACAGCACCATTAGAAAAAAAGAGGTCAACAGTTTCCTGCCGGATGATGCAAAATATGATATCGCGTTTGTCGATACAGGGGGAGGAGCTATCCACGGTGACCTGGAAGATTTTGCGTCCAACCCCAATCAGGTCGTCTATATGCATACCGGGAAAAAACTGACGGGATTCCCCAAGAACCATCGTTTACTGAAAGCCGGTCAACGATTTATTATACACAGATAGGGCGAGACCTCCTGCATGAAAGGCCAATGCCTCAAGAAACGATTCTTGATCGCCTGTGTTTATGTTTTATGCATATTGCGATTCAGCCCGGCACTGGCCACCCCTTTTCCTGTAAAAGGGGAGATTTACGACAGCAATGAACAACAGGTTGGTGTTGCCAACGTCTATCCCCGATATGTGGAGATTTTTGATAACGATGGCAACAGGATCGGCAAGGTTGGGATCCTGGTTGAAAAAGGAATCGCAAGGCTGTTCCTGGCAGACAATCAGAAGGAACCGCTTCTCGTTGGGTACGCCAGCGGCGGTAAGATGTTTGATAAAGATGACAAGCTCAGGGGCACCTACTTTTGGACACCAACCTGGTCTTTTGTGTATAATCTGGAAGGAAAGAGAGCCGGCAAAGTCAAATGCATCGCATGGCCGCGCGTTTGCGCAGCCGGTGTTGGCGGATACCTGCTGAATCTGTTCGAGGGGGGGGGGAAATGAGATCTGTTCGCAGGAATGCGGTTGAAGGCGTTTTTTACGCCAGTGACCCTGTATCGCTGAAACAGGAAATCGCATCTTATTTGAGCATGTCCCGGAAAATGGCCAGGACACCTGTAAAAATGATCATCACCCCGCATGCCGGTTACAGCTATTCCGGAAAAACGGCTGGAGCGGCTTTTGCAGAGGTGTGGCCGAAAGGAATCAATCATGTCATGCTCCTGGGACCGTCCCATCGACATTACTTCCAGGGTGTTGCTGAATCTGCTGATGATGTTTGGGAATCACCTCTGGGATCCGTCGAAATCGCACCCCTGAATAGGGAAAGTATCATCAGAAATGCTGCCTATCATAGAGATGAACACTGTCTGGAAGTCCAGATACCATTTATCAAATACCTGCTCCCCCATGCCCGGGTATCGCCGCTGTTGATCTCCGGAAAAAGAACACAGGCGCTGTCAATTGCACAGCAGCTGTCAGTCTTTGATTCAGATGAAACGCTCTGGGTTATCAGCTCTGATTTTAATCATGTGGGACCCAGCTTTCAGCATATTCCTGAAAAACTGGGTTATGATTCGGGTAAAACAATGGATCAGGAAGCTATCCGCCTGATCACAGCCGGTGACACGGAAGCATTCTCCGCGTTTCTGGAAAACACCCGTTCAACGATCTGTGGTGCTCTGCCGATCCTGGTAGCGATGCATCTGGTCCATTTAATCAAAGGACAGAATTTTTTCTTTAAGACATACGATTGTTCAGGGGACCAGACTGGAGATATCAATTCGGTCGGTTATGCTGCGTTATACTGTTAAACCAATATATTAAATCCAGATGTCCTTTACAATATCTTCAGAAGATATCATCAACCGTCTCAAGGATTTCGCGCTGTTCGAGGATATTGCCCAGAGTCACGATAACATGATGCGTGTGGCTGAGATTCTCGAACCCCGCCAGATTAAAGCGGGAGAGTATATCATGAAACAGGGTGACCGGGGAGAAGAGCTCTACATTCTCATATCCGGCGCCGTACGTGTCTGCAAAAATACCAAGCAGAATGAAGAGTACACGATCGTTGATCTCAAGGCAGAATACAATGTCTTTTTCGGTGAAATCGCCTTGATGGACAATGATGTCCGTTCCGCCAGCATTAAAGTCCTGGAGGATTGTGATGTCCTGGTAATGGGCAAAGACAAATTCATCGAACTGGGTAACAGCTACCCGGAAATCTGCCTGCCGATCACCCGAACGATCGGCAAAAAAATCTGTAGTAACCTTCGCAACGCCAACAATGACGTTATCCTTCTTTTCGACGCCCTGGTGAACGAGATCCAGTCAACCCAGTTGTGAGTTATCTGTTACAGCAAGTCATGAATCAAAACATTCGCCAGCAACTCATCCAGACAATTCACACATTTTCGCCTCAAAAAATACTGGTTATCGGAGATCTGATGCTGGATCAGTATTTATGGGGCAAGGTCGAGCGTATATCCCCGGAAGCGCCCATTCCCGTTTTTCGGATGGAAAAAGAAGAATTCAGGCTGGGTGGTGCCGCTAATGTGATTGCAAACGTCAAGGCCCTCGATTGTCAGGTATATCCAGTGGGCGTTATCGGCAAAGGGATCGCAGGCCAGAAAATTGAGACTATTTTTACCGAAGCGGGTATTTCCCTGGACGGCATAATTGTCTCTTCGTCATTTCGCACCATCGTCAAGCAGAGAATCCTGACAACCAAGCAACAGATACTGCGTGTCGACTATGAATCGGCACAACCTGACTTTGCGCAGTTTGAGGAGCAACTTTTGAAACTGGTGATGGCTTTGATCCCTCAAATGGATGGTATCATTTTGTCTGACTATGCAAAAGGGGTGCTCAGCCCCCGACTGATAGAAATCACCGTCGAAGAAGCCCGCAAGCTTGGCATTCCCGTTGTCTGTGATCCGGGAAAGGGATTCGACTTTACCAAGTACACCGGGGTTACTGCCATCAAACCAAATCGATCTGAAGCGGCACAACTCACAAATCTGGATTTGAAAGACAATTCGTCGGTGCTGAAGGCTGCAGCGATTCTGCTGAAGCAGTGTCAGGCCGACTTCCTGACCATCAGCCTGGATAAGGATGGCATTCTGCTCTATTCCGGTGAAACCGATTACCAGTTTATTGCTACGGAAGCCAGGGAAGTATTCGATGTGACCGGAGCCGGAGACGTGGTTATCAGTGTCATCGGGGTACTATTGGCTCAGAAGGTACCCCCGTCCATTGCGGTTCATATGGCTAATGTTGCGGCAGGACTTGAAATTTCGCACCTGGGGGTCGTTTCTATTCCCTGGAATGAAATCCTCAACCATCTCACAAACGATGGCCTCAATCGTAAAATTGTTACTCTGGAGCAGGCTCACAAAGAGGTCGGGAACAACCGCGAGTCACCCATGGTCTTCACCAACGGATATTTTGACAATATTTCGGCAGGACATCTGCGGTTCTTAATGGAGATCGGCAAAATCAATGGCAGACTGATCGTTGCCATCAACAGCGACGTTTCCATCCTTCAGCAAAAGGGATCCGCTCCGCTGCTGAAGGAACAGGATCGGGCGCGTCTGCTGGCCAGTCTTGAAAACGTCCATCGCGTGGTTATCTTTGATGACCCTGACGCATCCAATGTTATCAAGATGCTTTCGCCGGATATTGTGGTGAAGGGAGAGCATTTCAGAAACCGTCCGCTTCCTGAACAGGATGCCATTGAGGCGGCAGGCGCCAGAATCGAATATATTCAACACTTCTCCTGGTAAGATAGGCTTGCTCAGAATTGTCAGTGGAAAACTAAAAGGTAGAAGACTGCCGATATTGAAGGGTCAAACCACACGCCCCACCCTTGAGAAAACGCGGGAAACCATATTCAATATTCTTCAAAGCCGTTTCCGGCTCGACGCTTTTGAAGCCTTCGACCTGTTTGCGGGAAGTGGCGCCCTGGGTTTCGAAGCATACAGCAGAGGGGTCAGCAAGGTTCACTTTCTCGAAACAGACAGACGGTGTTATCAGATCATCCAATCAAACATTCTTCGTCTTTCCCTGGCAGACCATTGCTCAATTTCCCTAAATGATGCTACTCAATGGATAAAGGGTGTCATATGGACCGGCGGGCCGAAACTCTTTCTATTGGACCCTCCCTACAAAAGCGATTTAGCCCAGAATATCCTTCACACCCTTGCCCGGACATCTCAAATACCTGCCCAAAGCATCATTGTTCTGGAAACTGAAAAAGACAAGCAGTTTGAGTATCCGACGCATTTCCAACTGATAAAGCAAAAAAAAACAGGTAAAACACGAATCGATTTTATCGAAATTCTCTCACCCAACGGATCATGAGATTAATATTGGCAGCACTTTTCATCGTCCTGCTATCGGCTGCAGAGGTCGAGGCAGGAAACGGGTCTTTTCTGATTCTGAAAAGAGTCTATTTTTACGTCAATGCGGGTCAGACCGGCAAAAAAGAGCTGACCCGGACGCAAAAAGCCTACGATGTGATCGATGTCACCGCACAGGACCAGAAACCGGTGATGTATCAGATTGTTGTAGGAGGAGGCAATAACGTCATTAATGGAACCGGTTATATTGTCGAAACAGAGACGGAACTCCAGAAACTGGGCACCAATCCGGTTAGGGTTTACGCCAAAATACTTGGCAATCAATCTGATTTTACGAGCTTTCTTCTGGTGTCTCCCAACCAGCTCTCTTTTACCGGCAGGCAGGAACAGACTCCTGATTTTCCTTATGTCACTTGGAAAGCAGTCAATTACAAGACCAGTGCCCCAAAAACCTATTGGGTTCCCGACTGGTCAGGGATATATCGACCTGACAAAACAGCCGCCTGGTTGAATCAGACCTATCAAAAGGCCAACCGGCTGAAACTGAATGAGAATCTCATGCACAAGATTCTGTTGGGGTTGGTTGAAACCGGATATACCAGAGAACAGGTTGAATTGACGCTTGGCAACCCGCAGGAGCGGAAAGTGATTGAAAATGCCACTCAGGAGGAGTGGCAGTATGAGGGGCGCAAGGTTATTTTTAAATCTAACCGTGTGATGCGCGTTTTGTAGACCGTGCACAGGCGATTCTGGCTGTGGCGTTTTTCAGGTATGCGACGATGACATTATCTGGCTGATTTTGCACAGCGAAACCCGACATCATCCCAACCATAATTCGGGTTACTGCTGTCCCTGAACCAGCCAACAGAACTATCTTTTGCTTTTGCCCACGACCCTCCCCGAATGACCCGGAATCCATTCTGACTCAAATAGAACTTGCTTCCTGGATACGGTCTCAAAAAACTATCAACCCATTCACGTACGTTTCCAGCGAGATTCTGTACCCCATAAACAGAGACATCCCTGCTGGCGGACGTCACGGGTTCGGGGGCCAGGACACCGGATTCGACCGTTCTAGCATAACTGGGAGAAAAGTTGTCTCCAGACCAGGGATATTTTCGCCCATCCGCACCACGAAACGCTTTTTCCCATTCAACCTCTTTCGGGAGTCGTTTTCCCATGGTTTGGCAATAACGCCTGGCATCATTCCAGTTGACCTTGACAACCGGCCAATCCTCCTGTCCGGGGGGGATTCGCCCCCCGATCCATGAGGGTGGGGAACGGTGCTTGAATCTTCTGACAAACGCCTCGTAATCGCTGTTGGATACTTCAGTCCGGTCAATGTAGTATGACTTGAGAGGAACCTTGAACGCCGGTGCTGAAATGCTGGGCCCGTCGTTGCTCCCCATGATAAAAACACCGGCCTCGATATAAACCATCTCATTGAGCTTTTTGGCGGCAACACTCTTTGGCGCGTTTGAATCACGTTTCTGGTCACTGAACCGGATGGTTTTCGCCCATTCAATCACGCCATTGTATATATTTAACATTTTCAATGACGCGATATAGCTGCCCGGTTTCGACGAAATTCGGCCATAAATGAATGCATCGACCCCATAAAGTTCCCCCATTCGCTTCGCCTTTTTTTCATCGATGAAATCCTCCATGTTGAGTTTCTGTTCCTCAAGTATCAATTGCAGGTTTTCCCGATCTACGACCTGTAGATTTCCATCCTTGGTTATCGCAACAGAAAGGTAATCGATCACCCGATCGGCATCAAAATCCGTTTTAATGCTCCAGAAACTGATCTGCTTGATCTTCGTCCCCTGCAGCCGATCCATGCTCTCCCTTAACGAGTCATTCACTTTCTCGGTGAGATTGTTGAGTGTCTGTGAATTATTGGACAGCTCTGTCAGGTTGAAGATTTCAGCCCAGGCAATGGCTGAGCTCTCAACGTCAATCGCCTTGAAAACAATGGTATCGCCATAGTAACGGCCGTATATGAACAGGTCCACGCCCAGCAGTTTGCCCAGAGTCTTGTAGGTATCCTGTGAAACCATCCCGGTCAGATTGAATTTCTGTTCCCTGAGTATCAATTGAAGTTTGGAACGATCAATCAACCGGAACTTTCCTCCCTGTACAATTTCATTTTCTGTATAGTCGATCAGTTCCTTGACCGTTTCAGGGTTTAAAGGCCCCTGGATCCTTGAGAACGCGACCGTTGAGTACTTCTGGGATGATATCTGGCTCAGAGATCCGGCGACTTCCTGCGCCAGTTTGATTGAATCGAAGGCATACAGATCGCTCGTCAATAGAAAAAGACAAATCAGCGGCAGCCTGATCTGTTCGATGATCATTTTAATTCTGTTTATCGTACTCTTTTTAATCACCATGTGGAAAATCGATTGAGTTCGTAATTGTCGGAATGGAACTGATATGGCAGATTTCAGATAAGTGAACCTGATCAGATGAATATCAATGCCCGGAATACCCGTTTCCCGTGTTTTTCTTAAAAATAATGCAAGAAATGTGTTCCAACCGGTGTAAGTATCCCGAAATATATCGTAAACAACTGTATTAAGCAACAATCATCATTTTGGAAACCAGAAAATGCCCCTTTATATCGTATCTGTTCCAATCGGAAACCCGGACGATATCACGCTGAGAGCCGTGAAAACGCTCCAGGCAGTTGATTTTGTAATCTGTGAAGAGATCAAAATTGGGCGTAAACTATTGAAACAGCTAGATATCGAAAAGCCACTGGTCTATATCAACGAACACGATGAAATAGAATCATCTGATGCCGTGATTCAACGCCTCTTAAAAAATCAAAGTGCTGCCTACTTCTCTGATGCCGGAACGCCCCTGTTTGCTGATCCGGGAACCTACCTGGTCAAACGATGCCATGACCTCGGCATCAGGGTCGTGCCGGTCCCCGGGGCATCATCGTTAACGGCTGCGCTGGCTGTTGCCGGTGTCGATATCAGACAGTTCTACTTTGCCGGTTTTCTCCCCCGTGTTTCCATCGAACGGCGAGCCGCACTTCGCAATTTAAAGCAATTCCATTGTCCAGTGATTCTTTATGACACCCCATATCGGTTGTTGACCCTGCTGGCTGATATTCATCTTGAATTCTCCCCTGATACACAGATCGTCCTCCTTCTCGCATTGACCCAACCCGATGAGCGCATTCTGAAAGGAACAATTGCTGATATCATTTCAACAGTGAAGAAAAACTATTCCAAGCGGGAATTTGTCCTTATCATCGAGCTGGCAGGCAAAAGCCAGCCAAAGGGCAGAACAGGAGGTGGGTCTAAAAGGCAACCGTATAAGCGACGGAGCGGCAAATCATGACCGGCTATTGTGAGCAACAAACGCATGATAGAGCATGATCAGAAATCCGATGGTGATTAAATCATCGGCCAGGTTGTTTACAAAGAAACCGGTCTCATAGAAATGAAAATACATGTAATCCGTCACATGTTGCCTGAATGCCCTGTCAATCAGGTTTCCGACAGCACCGGAAATAATCAGCGAAAACCCCCATTTTTCCCCGGTCACCAACGCCCCCCAATTCCGGAATACGTAGATACATAACCCTACAACGACAATGAAAGAGACTCCTGCCAGCAGCGGCGTACGCAGCATGGATGGCAGGTCAGAGAGCAGACTGAAGGAGATCCCCCGGTTCTCCTGATGGGTGAGATGGATCAGGTTGGGAATCAGCTCAATATGAGACCCGGCGTTCAAATAGAGACGGACCAGATATTTGATGAATTGATCTAACCCGACCAGAAGCGTGATAAGACCAAGATAAAACCGCATACACAAATGATTGGTAAATTTTTATAAGATGCGGATTCCCTGATCCGCAGAAAGCGGTTCTCCCCAATAAGAATAAGCAATAGACGCAGCCGAGGAATCCCAACGAAAATATGATTGAAGTAAAACAGTAGACAGAACGAAGTGTCTTGGCAAGAGACAATGACTGTTTTCAACCATCAGGTCAGAAAAATAGTTTTGTCATTTCAGCAGCACCTGCAATAAAACGCACCGGCGTCAATCCGCGTCTTGCCCATAAATGTCTGCTCTGCTATATTTAAATGTCGCAGGTGCATGGAAAAGGGTGTCAGGCAACCTGTCTTTCAGCCGTCTCGCAGTTCAACTAAACCAAGACAGGTGGCAAGGTCAACCTAAAAAAGATGAACTCCGTTTTTAGGAATGGGGGAAAAAGCTGATCCTGTATGCAGACGCAGACTTCATCGGTTACACTGGGTTTCACCGCTGATTGGGCTCAACCCAGGTTGACGACGGTCTTGATTGCCTGACCGGTCCTGCAACCGTGATGATGAAATAACGTCCGCTACCTGTGTTGTGTCACCAAATGCTCATGTTTTACAGGGGAACGTTTTTTTTGCAGAACGGCATTCAGGATTTGGATGCTTAAAAAGTTGTTTTTTTTTGTCATTTACCTTTGACAACCGATATAGGATGAATATAGAAATAAACATGTTCATTAAAAGGAATTGACCAAAATAACAGCATGCAAGGCGTTTTTGAAAACGCCTTCTTTTTGCACATTGATATCAGGTCTGCGGCTGGCTGTTTTGGACAACACAATTCGTGATATCGAATAATCATCAGGAGAGTAATATGAAACTTCTTAAAAACAGATTTCTGCTTTTGATTCTTGCGGCTTTTATGGTCTTTGGCACATCATGCGACAAAGACAAGGATAAACCTATTAAAATCGGCGTCGCCGGACCTCACAGTGGCGACCTGGCCCCATACGGCATCCCACCGAAAAATGCGGTGATACTGGCTGCAGAAAAAATCAATGCTGCGGGCGGGCTGTTGGGCAGAAAGGTGGAAATCATCGCCGAAGATGATGTTTGTAAGCCGGAAGTAGCCACCAACGTCGCTTCAAAACTCGTTGGCGAGGGTGTTGTTGCTGTTATTGGTCATGTTTGCAGCGGGGCAACCATTGCGGCTTTATCCGTATACCGGGACAATAATATTCCGGTGATCTCTCCTTCGGCCACCAATCCCGAAATTACGATGAGCGGACAAAATCCGCTGTTCTTCAGGACAATTCCTCATGATGCAGCCCAGGCCATTCTTCAGTCAAAATTTATCGATGAATACCTCAAGGCCAAAACAGTTGCAGTGATTCATGACAAAGGAGATTACGGAAAAGGACTGGCGACATTGGTAAAAGAGGGACTGGAAAAAAGAGGTATCAATATTGTTCTTTTTGAAGGCATCACACCGGGTGCTGTGGATTATTCAGCGCTGATCCGAAAAATCAAGGATGCAAATCCGGATGTTGTTGCATTTGGTGGATATCATCCCGAAGGTTCCAAAATCGTTACCCAGGCAAGGAAAAAAGAGATCACCGCCCATTTCATTTCCGGGGATGGATTAAAGGATCCTTCCTTTATTAAGATCGGTGGCGAATATGCTGAAGGCTATTTTGTCTCATCTCCTTCTGATATATCGAACATACCGGCCACCATCGAAGTTACCGCAGCCCTGAAAGAAAAAGGACAACAACCTGGCAATTTCGGTCTGCAAGCCCATGCAGCCATCACAACGGTATTTCATGCCATTGAAAAATCGAAATCGACTGCAGCGGAAGAAATCGCAAAAGTCTTGAGGTCTGACAGCGTGTCCACCACTCTCGGCAACATTTCCTATGACAGCAGGGGAGATGTGGTCGGATCCGGTTTTGCCATATACAAGGTTGTCAATGGCGAATTTGAAGAAATTAAGTGGTAAGAATCAGCTGTATTTAAGTTGATTGACCAGATCTAACTTTTCCATACTCCCGATGTCTTCCCCCAGGAACCGGCTCCCGGCTCCGATATAACGATTCGCGGGGAATAGGCATCGGGAGATTGGTTTTTTCAGGTGCCTGCTGTTTGAGGTGCCCATTTCCAAGGCATTTATGGATTGCAGTTCGGATACGGCCTGATTTTGGTATCCCCGTTCGGCTTACTGCGCTTCCCTAATGTGACATGCACAGCGATCGGGTTGTGGGTGACAACAGTGTGATCCTCAAGTCAAGACTCTCTATTCTAAAATGACCGAATCAAACGAAATTCTAACTTATTTTCTGGAACTTTTCAGCAGCGGTCTAACCAGAGGCAGCATATATGCACTGCTGGCCTTAGGTTACACACTGGTTTATGGAGTCATCGGACTGATCAATTTTGCCCATGGTGAAGTCTACATGGTTGGGGCCTTCATTGGCCTGATTGTTGCGGGAATCATGTCAATCATGGATTTCAATATCCTGGCCATCCTGTTTGTCACGTTGACTTTTGCCATGATATATGCCGCCGCTTATGGATTTACGATCGAGAAGGTCGCCTACAAACCCTTACGGAAGGCACCCCGCCTGGCACCTCTGATCAGTGCCATCGGGATGTCCATTTTTCTGCGGGAATATGTCATTCTGGCGCAAACACCCGATTTTGTCTCTTTTCCGGCCTTAATCCCCAAACCGGAATTTCTGTTGGCAATCAAGGATTATCTGGAACCGACCGAATTGCTGATCATCGTCAGTTCTTTAACAGTAATGATATTACTCCTGGTTCTGATCAAACGCACCAAAGTGGGAAAAGCCATGCGGTCTATTTCCCAGGACCGGGAAATGGCCATGCTCCTCGGAATCAATGTGAATCAGACCATATCCATGACGTTCATGCTGGGGTCTTTGCTGGCTGCATTCGGAGCAATACTGATCGCTGCCCATATCGGTCAGATCAACTACAATATCGGTTTTATTGTTGGGATCAAATCTTTTACCGCAGCTGTTCTGGGTGGCATCGGCAGCATCCGGGGAGCCGCCTTGGGAGGCTTGGTGCTGGGACTCACGGAAAGCTTCGCAACTGGATATATTTCCAGTGATTATGAAGATGTGTTTGCATTTTCTGTCCTGGTTCTTATTTTAATCTTCAAACCGGCCGGTTTGCTGGGAAAAGCCACAGCCGAAAAAGTATAGGATACCCAACAACGTGATTTCTGAAATTCGAAAATCGATTATCGCTGCCATCTGGTTTTCAGTCCTCAGTTTTCCTCTGGTTGCGCTAAAAGTTGACTATCTGGAAAAGTCGATTCATCTGCGCTGGGACAATCTGGCGATCATAGCAGTAGGAACGTTTTTTATCTCCTATGTCTGGCGCTATTTTCTGCAGCGGGTGGAAAAATCCAGACAGGAAGAGGTCAGTGGCGGTATTGAAAAGGTTTCATCAGCAAAAACGGAGACCTCTGCCCAGAAAATCCTGACCCGACTGGTCAGCCTTTCCCACTCCAAACCTCTGATCGCCATTCTGCTGGTGATGATCATTGCGTTCCCGTTCGCGTCTTCGACCTACCAGACATCCATTATTATCAGTACGATGATGTATATCGTGCTGGGTTTGGGACTGAACATTGTTGTGGGGATGGCCGGATTGCTGGACCTTGGTTATGGAGCGTTCTACCTGATAGGGGCATATACATACGCGCTGCTGAACTTTAACTACGGTATCGGGTTCTGGATGTCGCTGCCCATCGCCGGCATGCTGGCGGCTACCTTTGGCGTGGTTCTCGGCATTCCAGTTCTCCGGCTTCGCGGAGACTACCTGGCAATTGTTACCCTTGGATTTCATGAGATCGTCCGCCTGGTGGTAGAAAACTGGGATGAGGTTCTTCATGGACCCAGTGGTATTCCCAACATACCCAAACCCGGCCTGTTCGGATTCGAAATGGGTTTCAATGGCTCAACAACCTATTTGTACTATATTACAGCGGTGATCATGGTTATCGCCATCCTGGTGATTCGAAGACTGAATATATCCCGGGTGGGAAGAGCCTGGATGGCATTGAGAGAGGATGAAGTCGCCTGTCAGGCCATGGGAATTGACACAACAAAAACCAAACTGACCGCATTTGCACTGGGTGCATTCTGGGCCGGTATTGTCGGCGTACTTTTCGCAGCCAAAAGCAGTTTTGTGAATCCCGCCAGCTTTACATTTTTTGAATCCGCCATGATTTTGTCAATTGTGGTGCTGGGCGGGGTCGGTTCCATCCGCGGCGTCATCCTGGCAACACTGATTCTGATACTGTTGCCTGAATACATGCGATTTCTGAAAGAGTACCGAATCCTTCTTTTTGGTGCCATCATGGTAATTATGATGGTATTCCGGCCCCAGGGACTTATCAGCGATGCCCATCACGAATACGAACTGACGCCCCGGCCGGCTGGAGATGGGATAAGGCCTGGCATGAGTCCGGAATTCAACAGCACAACTGGCAGCTCATCAAATAACCAATAAGTCCATTCTAATGAAAATCGTTTTACAAGCAGACAAAATCGGGAAAAATTTCGGTGGATTAAGGGCTCTGGACAACATCGATCTGAAAATTCACGAAGGTGAAATCGTCGCGTTGATCGGTCCGAACGGTGCCGGAAAAACGACCCTGTTTAACTGCATTACCGGCATGCATGAGCCAACAGATGGAAAGGTCAATGTTTTCCCTCCCGGACAATCAAAAACCTGCGTGAACGGTTTCAAACCGAATAAAATTACAGAACTGGGTCTGGCCAGAACCTTTCAGAATATCCGTCTATTCAACAAGATGACGGTTCTGGAGAATGTCATGGTGGGCTGCCACTGCAGAAACAGCAATACGTTTCTGGAAGCCATTGTCAGAGGGCCCCGCTTTAAAAGAGAGGAGAAACAAACCCTGGAGAATTCCCAGTACCTTCTGGAGACATTTGGACTGATCGATTTTGCCCACCATCTGGCAGAGAATCTTCCCTATGCGAATCAGCGTCGACTGGAAATCGCCCGCGCACTGGCAACAGATCCATTTCTGTTGCTGCTGGATGAACCGGCGGCTGGAATGAATCCGAATGAAACCAATGCACTGGACCAGCTTATTTTAAAAATCAGGAACGAAAAGAAGATATCCATTCTCCTGATCGAGCACGACATGAAACTGGTCATGAGAATATCCGACCGTATCTTCGTCATGAATCAAGGAAAGAATATTGCCGATGGATCTCCCCAGGAAATTCGAAATAATGAAACAGTCATCCATGCATATCTGGGGACAGAATGAATCTGCAAATTAAAAATATTCATTCTTACTATGGAAATATCCAGGCACTCAAAGGAGTCAGCCTCGAGCTAACAGCCGGAGAAATTGTCACCCTCATCGGTGGTAATGGCGCCGGCAAAACAACCACGCTGATGTCAATCTCAGGCCTGGTTCCACCTAAAAGGGGTGAAATCCGGTTTAACGACAAACCCATCCACAAGCTGTCACCGGATAAAATTGTATCTCAGGGTATTATTCAGGTACCTGAAGGCCGAAGGATTTTCCCGGATTTTTCAGTTCAGGAGAACCTGGACATGGGTGCCTATTTGAGAAACGACAAACCCCAAATCAAAACAGATCTGGATTACATATTTGAACTGTTTCCGATCCTCAAGGAGCGCCGGTATCAGTCCGGCGGAACTCTAAGTGGGGGCGAACAGCAGATGCTGGCTATCTCGAGGGCGCTGATGGCCAACCCCAAATTGTTGCTGCTGGACGAACCGTCGCTGGGCCTTGCGCCCTTGATCATTCAACAGATTTTCAAGATTATCAAAAAGATCAATAAAGAACAGAAGACAACCATTTTCCTGGTGGAACAGAATGCCAATCTGGCGCTTCAGATTGCCAATCGGGGCTATGTCATGGAGAATGGATTGATTACTATGGAGGACAAAGCCGCTCGCCTGCTGGACAACGAAGCAGTCAAAAGAGCATATTTGGGGATATAAAAACAGGAGCCATATCATATTCCATCTGGTGTTCGTTTTAACCAGCATCTATCCTAGCCCTCCTTCGGCAGGTCAACCGTTCAATGCTCAGGCTGGTTACCCACACTTCGATAATACTCGTGAGGACGCCCGTTTCAATCAGAGACGTTTTTTTCGACGCAATATGGATACCAGGTAATTCATGCTGACACGCAATCTTTTATTGAGAATACGGACCGGTGTTCCACTGGCCGTTCTTGCCATTCTTTATATCTATCTGGCACCGGAACTTCTCTTTATCCTGATAGGAGTTGTCATCATCATCACCAGCCTCTGGGAATATGGCCAGGCAATGCTACACAAATCCATTCCGCTGAAACCGGCAAATCTGTACTTTTTATCCCTGCTCTTTTTCCTTTCATTTTTGCTGTTCTGGAAGAATTACACCGATCTGGGGCTGATCTGTTTTAGTTTGACATTATTGATGATTCTGTTTTTTTCATTCTTTCGCCAGTCCCCAGGCAGTCGGCTGCTGCTCTGGTATTCCCTGCCACAGGCCTGGATTGTTTTTCCGGTGATTCTCCTGATCCTGCTGCGATTTTCAGAAAGCACGGCTTCGGGTTCCAGTTTGATTCTGTTTATCATCGTAGTCGCCGCATTCAATGATATTTTTGCTTATTTTGGTGGCAAAAGATTTGGAAAGCATCTTCTGGCCCCGGTCATCAGCCCCAAAAAAACCATCGAAGGCAGTATTTTTGGGCTGGGCGGTGGAATAACCGCCGGACTCGTGTTCAAACAGTTATTTTTACCCGCGTTTATTTCCGGATGGCGGCTTGTTTTGTTGATTGTTGTCATCACCGCTGCCTCTCAACTGGGTGATCTGTCTGAATCAAAGCTGAAACGATTCTGTGGAATCAAAGACTCCAGCAATATTCTACCCGGTCACGGAGGATTGCTGGATCGGATTGACGCCTATCTTTTCGCGATCCCGGTATTTATCGGCATGTCTTATCTCTTGGATTTCCGACTCAATTGAATCGTGATAGAATATACAGCCATAATGTCTGTGAGCATAGAAGAAGAATGAAGAAGGAAAAAAAGGGAATCGTTATCCTTGGTTCAACAGGATCCATTGGAGTCAGCACACTATCTGTTGTTCGTCAAAATCCGGATAAATATCGTATTATTGGGTTAAGCTGTCATAACAATATCTCACTGCTCCTGGACCAGATCGAGAATTTTTCTCCGACAGTGGTTTCCGTCAGTGACGAGAAGGCACCGGAACTTAGACAGATGTTACGGGACCGACACCTTTCACCACGCGTTCTCGTGGGGTTGGCTGGTCATATTGAAATGGCCCGGCAGACTGATGCATCCATGGTTGTCGCCGCAATGGTCGGGGCAGCCGGTATTGAACCGGTCATGGCAGCCATCAGCGAGGGGAAGACCATCGCTCTGGCAAATAAAGAATCGCTGGTCATGGCTGGATCACTGTTGATTTCAGAAGCTGAGCGGAGCAACGTTCAAATCCTCCCGATCGACAGCGAACACAATGCGATTTTCCAGTCGCTCCGAGACGAAAATTCAGCCCACCTTGACCACATTACGTTGACAGCTTCAGGCGGCCCTTTTCGGACCTTACCCAGATCGGACTTCAAAAATATCACGCTCGAAGCGGCCCTGAATCATCCCAATTGGGATATGGGCAGAAAAATTACGATAGATTCCGCCACGATGATGAATAAATGTCTCGAGATCATTGAGGCAAAATGGCTTTTCAGGTTACAGGCTGATCAGATCCGGGTATTAATCCATCCACAGTCCATTGTGCATTCGATGGTTACTTTCAAGGATGCATCCACGATCTGCCAGATGGGGACCCCCGATATGAGGATTCCGATCGCCTACTGCCTTGGTTATCCAGATCGCATACCATCCGGAAGCCCATTTTTGGATCTGGCTGAAATCGGTACGCTGACATTTGAAAAACCGGATCTGGAAAAATTTCCCTCTCTAAAGATGGCCTATGAGGTTCTGGCTCTGGGTGGCGGATCGCCTGCCGCCCTGAATGGAGCAAATGAAGTCCTGGTTGATCAGTTCCTGAATGGGCATATTCCATTCAACCGTATCTTTGAAGTCCTTTCAGATCTGGTGTACAGGCTGACGGATTTAAAAATGAGAAGACAGGCAGACGAATTCGCTTTTCTTTTCGAAATCAGACACGTTGCTGATGCTTTGTCCGCTGATAAATGGGGGCGGGATTTTGTCACACAGGCAAGCTGAAAGAAGGATGAAACGGTTTCTCCGTCATCATCGCCGGATCATTATCGGTTCGATACCCAAATCAAATGATTAAAACAAAATGATTACCATAATTACTGTTATTCTAGTCTTGAGTTTCCTGATTTTTATCCATGAACTGGGACACTACCTGGCTGCAAGAGCCGTGGGTGTGAGAGTGATTGAATTTTCTATCGGGTTCCCGCCAAAAGTGTTGTCCAAAAAGATCGGACAGACGGAGTATATGCTGTCAATGATTCCGATCGGCGGGTATGTCAGGCTTCACGGACAGAATATAGATGATGAGGATCCATCCGAAAAAGACAACTATGCTTCAAAATCGATTCTGCAACGTCTGGTGATTTTACTGGCAGGTCCGCTGATGAATCTGGTTGTCGCTTTTGCTTTTATGCCCTTTGTGTACTTTATAGGCTATGATATCCCGGCATACATGTTAAACCCGCCAGTCATCGGCAGTGTTATTGCCGGGAGCGAAGCTGATAAACTCGATTTACGGAAAAACGACCTCATCACGACCGTTAACAACAATCCGGTCAAAACCTGGCGGGAAGCACAAGCGGAACTGACCCGGAACCAGAATGAGCTCATCAACCTGAAAATCCAAAGAGGCACAGACACTATCTCCAGAAGTATCAGTGCCAGTCTACTGAAAAAGGCGCCCGGGTTCGGGTGGCGGGTCAACATCCCCCCGGTCGTCGGCGACATCACCTCCGAGTCCCCGGCAGCGCTCGCCAATTTTCTGCCCGGCGACCGGATTATCGAGATCGCTGGACAACCAATCAACGACTGGGCTGATATTTCACCAAAGCTGCAGGAGACAGCAGGCAAAGAGATCGTGATTCGGATCCAGAGACAGAACCAGATATCCAGCATTCGGTTAGCACCCATCTGGAACGAGACAAGCAATCACTGGATTATTGGAATCAGCAGCCAGTCCGTCAGGGTATTCGAAACGATGGGCGATTCATTTTCCCTGGGGGTCCAGAGGGTGATAACGATGACATACCGGACGCTGGAATTTTTGTATCAGCTGGTTTCGTTCCAGGCTGATACTGACTCGGTCGGCGGACCCATCATGATTGTGCAGATGGTTGGCCAGGCTGCCGAAAGCAATCTCAGCAGTCTGATATCACTGATCTCGTTCATCAGTCTCCAGTTTGCCATTTTCAACCTGTTGCCGATCCCCGCACTTGATGGTGGTCATATCTTTTTTCTTGGCATGGAAAAGATCAAAGGCAGTTCACTTTCCCAGGGATTTCGTTTATTATCCCAGAAAATCGGTTTCACACTGCTGTTATTCTTAATTATATATATATCAATCCAGGATGGGTTGCGGATATTCAATCAATAACAACCGGACTGGCACTACGGTCAGGACTGCTTCCCATGTCAGGACAGGGTAGGATATTTGGTCTTTCCTTTCCATCTGACTTCTGCTATTTATAGAGCCGATTTTTAGGGTTGCATTCGCTTGTCAGGGGATTTTCATATGAAGCAATATAACGTCTTAGTTTACGGGACTGGTGCCGTTGGTATCTTTTATGGCGGAAAACTGTTCAAGGCCGGTTTTAACGTCGTCTTTGTCGACACGCCAGAAAAAGTCGCCCGGCTGAGTGAGTCCGGCCTGCATATCCGCTCGAAATTTGATCACAACTACGATTTCAGCCCCCAGATCGTCTCAGACTTGAAGAGTCTGCCTCCCCAGGATATTATTCTGGTCTGTGTCAAAGCCTTCCAGACCTATGATATTGCCCTGAACCTGTTGCCTGTGGTAAAGCCGTCGACGATTACGATATCTTTACAAAACGGCCTGGAAAATGAAAAAATACTGTCCGATATACTGGGAAAAAATCTGGTAATTGGGGCAGTGCTGTTTTTCAATGGCGAAACCGAAAAAGAATCCACAGTGATCCAGAGGACACCTGACAACATTGTTTTCGGGGAACTTGACCACCAGCGGTCAGATCGGGAAGAGTGGCTCTCGACAATATTTTCCCACGCAGATATCAACCACCGCATCTCCAGTTCAATTACCCATGAAATCTGGAAGAAGATGATCTGGAATAACGCCTATAATGCGATCAGCGCACTGACCCAGACGACACTGGGGCAGATTTACCGGTTTGCGGAAATTCTGCCCACAATCCGTAAAATGATGCATGAAGTTCAACAGGTAGCCGTTGCAGAGGGAATCGAAATCTCGGATCAGACAATTAATGAACTGATCAACCTGAATCCTGAATATGACAATGTTAAAACCAGTATGCTCAAGGACATAGAAGCAAACAGAATGCCTGAACTGGAGTCACTGGTCGGGGTAATCCTGAAAAAAGCAAAAGCCCGGGGTATCTCCACACCTGTTAATCAGACCATCTATGAACTGATTCAACTCTCCCTCAGCCGCGTGAATAAGGAATCAGACTAGAATAGAAGCGTCAATCGACATCACACGCGAACCGAGACTTCAAAGACAAGCCTGAAAGAATGGGGACCCCATGGATTGGAAAGACCTGAGCCTCTATTTTAGTGATATTCCCACTGGATTTATCAGTCAACTGTTTGCCGAGAGTGAATACCCCTGGAGTCCCCTGTCCCGACTTCCAGCAAGCATTGAGACTTTCTTTGCGAAACGGTCTGCGAAGGGGGTCTTGAAAGGGGACAGGTCAATGATTCATAAGGGTGGTGGTGCATACAGCGAAGGGGCTTACCATATTACGCAAAGCGCTATTCTGACTGATGATTTTGTCGACCCGGAGCTTAAAATCTTTATCGGCGCGGGAAGTTTTGTGGAAGCCGGTGCCACGATTAAGAACCATTCCATTGTCGAAAAGAACTGTGAAATTCGACAAGGTGCCTATATCCGAGGTTTTGTTTTCGTTGGAGAAGGTTCTGTCGTCGGTCACACGACTGAGATGAAGAACAGCATCCTGGTCAAACATGTCGAAGCCGGCCATTTTGCATATATCGGCGACAGCATTGTGGGTTCATATGTTAATCTGGGAGCAGGCACCAAAATATCCAACCTTGAGTTCCGTTCTCTCGATGCAAAAAAGAATGAGCAGTTTCCCCAGATCCATTTCAAGATCGGCACTGAATCCATTAAGACCGGCCTCTCTAAATTCGGCGCCATCATTGGTGATGGATGTGAAACAGGTTGTAACGCCGTACTCTGTCCTTTCGTTCTTCTAGAGCCCAAATGCTGGATCATGCCCTGCCACTGTGTTTTAAAGGGGCATTATAAAAAAGGATCCATTCTGCGGAGCGGTCGCTCTAAATTGAAAACCAGACCATGAGATATACAGATACCGGCTCTGTTCAAGCTGGACTTCCCCCGGGCATTGCCCCCAATGAGGTCCGAAATGGGGCTTGTCTTGCTGAAAAGTCCGACCAGAGGGGAATAACAAGAATTCAAAATAACTGAAACTGGTCAAATTCTTGCTTGGCCACACGGACGGATCGCTGATCAGGCTTGTCTGACAAAGAACACAGCTATTTATCCGGTCTTGACAGATGCTGAATGTTGCCACCCTTTTTGGAAAAGCGACAAACAGAACACAAGACGGTTGCTGTTTTGAAGAAAGGATGATCGAAAAAACCATGTATAAAAAGACTCTTAACTGGTAACCCAATGGATTTTAATGTTTTGCTGGTAAATACCCCTTTGATTTTGCTTTCCATCGTTCTGCTATGGAAAGGATCCGACTGGGTTGTCACTTCTGCGGCAAATTTCGCGCATGCATGGGGGATATCTGATCTTGTTATTGGACTCACCATTGTCGCCATTGGGACATCGGCGCCCGAATTTGCAGTCACCATCAGTGCTGTCCTGACTGGAAAAGCAGATATTTCCGTCAGCAATATCGTCGGTTCCAATATCTTCAACCTGGGCTTTATCCTGGGGGGAACAGCCAGTTTTTATGCAATCGCAACAACCCCAAAACTGGTATACAGGGATGGTTTTTTTCTGATTGGGGTGACATTACTGCTCAGCTTTTTTCTTTTTGATTCTCAGCTCCTTCAGTTTGACAAGCCGATCACCCAGGGCATGATGACTCGCTGGGAAGGCGCCACTCTGGTGGCATTGCTCATTATCTACATGACATACCTCTTCTTCAAAAAAGAGAAACTGGAAGAGGAAATAGAGGTCGAAAAGGCATCCTGGAAAGATGCGGTGCTCTTATTGGCTGGTCTTGCTGCCGTTGTCGGCGGAGGACATCTGCTGGTGGAATCGGCATCCGCGATTGCCCGTTTTTTTGGTGTCTCTGACTGGGTCATTGGTGTCACCATCGTTGCTGCCGGAACATCCGCCCCGGAACTGGCGACTTCCATTACTGCCCTGATCAAGGGGAAAAGCGGTATGGCCATCGGCAATCTGATTGGCAGCGACCTTTTCAATCTGCTCGGCGTCCTGGGACTGGCGGCGATTCTCAAACACCCGTTGATGGTCTCCCCAGAGGCACGAGGGAGCATGATCATGCTGGTGCTGATGGTAATACTGGTCGTCTATTTTATGCGCTCCGGTTGGAAAATAACCCGTTTGCAGGGATTTACCCTGGTTGTGATCAACCTTATCCGTTGGGGGTTCGATTTTATGGGAAAATCAGGCTAGCCAGGCCGATTATCCGGATCCTTTTGTCAATCCTTGTCACAGTGCTTCAATCATGCCCTTCTCACTCTATATCCCTCAGAATGCCCCGGCCGCTAAAAAGCCGCTGCGCAAACGGTTTCCAGTACTGTTACCCCTGGTTGTTTTTGGCTTAATGGTTCTGGGCTATTTCATCCTCAATCGGTCCGTCTCCCCACCCTTGATTGGTGTTGTCCCCATTGAGGGCATCATTCTGGAATCTGAAACCGTGATAAAAAAAATCAGAGAGCTGGAAGCCAACCCGGATGTGAAGGGAATCATCGTTCGCATCAACAGTCCGGGTGGTGCCGCGTCGCCCTCGCAGGAAATTTTTTCCGAGCTCATGCGACTTAGACCCGGAAAAACCGTATATGCCTCCATATCATCCGTTGCAGCTTCCGGAGGATACTACGTGGCTATCGGGGCTGAGAAGATTTTTGCCAATCCGGGATCTCTGACTGGAAGCATCGGTGTGATTATGCAGTCATTCAATGTTGAAAAACTGATGGATCACATCGGTATCCGGGTCGAAACAATTAAGTCCGGTGAAAACAAGGATATAGGATCTGTCTTTCGTTCCATGAAACCGACGGAACGTAAATTGCTAGAATCAGTCTTAGATGACACACACCGGCAATTTGTGACAGCGGTGCAAAAAAGCCGATCCATTGATTCAGACAAAATGCAATACCTCGCCGATGGCCGCATTTTTACCGGGAAACAGGCCCTGCAGCATGGCCTGATCGACGAATTGGCCAGTTTTCGTGAAACCGTCGGCGCTTTGAAAAAAGCGTTGGGCATAACCGAAGAGGTGCAGCTTTATTACCCCCTGGACAAGAAGGATGCTTTACTGTCCATGCTTGATTTAGAAACCATTTTTCCGATCAAAAAGACATTCACATATACGGGACTCTTTTATCTGGGATCTTATTTTAATTTCTAATGAACTCAAACGGCCAGTAGATCCAATCACCTATTCATGACCAAGAACCCGTTTCCCCTCCTGAATGTTTCCTTTATGGGTTGTTCGAAGGATACGATCGAGATTCTCTATTCAGCATCCAAAATCAGCCTGACCTCTATGGATCCTCGCGAACTTTGGGCAAAAATCCGCCGTAACGAGATATCTCGTGAAGCCATGACGGATTTTGTATCTGAAAAGTTCGGAGACAACTGCCATGCCCCCCTCAGACAGGCACAGTTTATATTTGTGGTTGATAATATCAGCCGGCTAAGCGCTTCGAAATTGAACAGACAGCAAATGGAAATGGGGAAAACCGACCTTTTCCGCCTTAGCGTCAACCGTCAAGACAGTGCTCCAGTTGCTGCAACCCCTCCATCATTTCGGGACAATCCCGATCTTTTGGAAAAATGGAACGGTCTGCAGGCGGAAATGGTTGAATTTTATCATGCCTGCCGGGAACACGGCATCGACCCGGATGATGCCGGATTTGCCCTGCCCCAGGGACTTCTTTGCCGTGAACAGATATCCATGAATTTTCAAACCATTCAGCGATTCATGGATCAGGGATTGTGCGAGAATACCCAGTGGGAGATCCGAGAAATGAGCTGGCAGATACTTCAGATATTGAAAGTTGAATTTCCGACTCTGGCAAAAAGGCTGGGGATCAAGTGCTGGGAAAACCGCAACCTTGCCTGCGATGAACCCTACCATATCTACCAATCCTGCAAGTGGAACCAGGACCGACCCCATAAAAAGGACTTGACTGGCATCTGGAAGATGAAACCGTTTAGGACCGCCCAGAAAAAAGCCATGTGACCCCTCCCTTGCTTCAATTTTTCCTCGTTTTCATCTTTTTCGACATTTCTCCCAGGAATGGTTTGTGTTTGGTACGCTTTATGAATAATATATTGCTGTTCAACTGTATTATTCCAAAAACCCCCAACAAAGGAGACAGGATGTTTGTTCAGGCTTTGAGAAAGGTGGCGACGGAATTGGAATATTTGACGCAATACAGTATTACACTGGAGCGTGCGCTGGACCTGCTGGAGACGTCAACACAGGATCTGGAAGAGATCGTTGCCATAAATACCATGAGGGAAAGCATGAGTGAGTTGGGAGAGATTGTCAGACTCAGCAGGCAGCTGAACCCTGATATGCTTTTTTCATCTGATGTCACAAAAAAACAAACCACAAGTCTTATTTACCATGTATAAAACCGGGAATGCAGTATTAGAAACCTCCTTTTCAAGGGATTGATCATAGCATCCCGTTATGGTCAATCCTTGATAACGTAGTCCACTACCTTCTCCGTCAAGAACGTTCGCGCATTCGATAGATATTCCGGATCCCTGTGTTCCATGACAATTTTCACCGTCACACCATCTTCAAGATAACACGGGTAAGAGCCCAGCTTTAAATCCGGAAATTGCAGCAACGTCTGCTCCAGGTATTCTGTTATTTCACCTTCATCCCCTGCAAGATTAATTTCAACCACCGGATTGATCACTCCCTGAAACCGGTCTTTGATCAAAAGGAAGATCGCCCGTAGAAATTCCGGAACACCCGGAAAAATCGTGATATTTCTGAATTGCAGTACCGGTATATGGGGTCGCGACGTTTTCAGGAGGATGGTCCCTTTCGGAACCAGTGCCATATTCAGGTGTTCGGGGGTACATCGACTACCAAACATGTTCCGAATCCTTTCCTCAATCTCGGGGTGGTTGATCAAGGGGACTTTAAACGCCAGGGCAAGACTTTCCATGGTAATGTCATCCGGTGTCGGGCCGATACCGCCGGAAGTAAAAACCCAGTCCACCCGTCGGGAATACTCCAGAGCAATCCTGGCGATAATCTCCCGGTCATCAGGGATAGTTATACAGTATTTGACCGATACACCCTGGGAAGCCAGCTGTTTTATCAAAAACGGGGAGTTCTGATCTTCAAACCTGCCGGATAAAATCTCATCTCCAATAATAATAATGGCGGCTGTATTTTGCTGTTGTTCCATTCAACAATCCTTCGCTCACAATGGTCAAAAATAATTGATGTTACGGGTCAACAAATCCTCACCGGGTGATGCCGGACACCGGATCCCCGGGATTCCATGCAACAGGCCTGACAAATCGGTAACAACCCCCGGGCTGAAAGCGATGACATCCCTGTAACCGGTGCAGAGATAGCCGCGATGATGGTTGGGAAATTGCATAATATAAAAAGAAGGATTTAAATACTCGGGGCTTACTTCATTTTAGCCGCTTCGAGCAACATTATTAGCACGAATTCCCGTGAAACTCAAAAGCTTTCTCATCCTTACAGCGTTTTTACTCCTGGCAGAAACAGTCATGGCAGAACCAAGGGGAGTCTTGGAACGGCCGTTGATGTATGGTCCCCAGTACCCATTGA
The DNA here is from genome assembly GCA_018830885.1 of bacterium. GTDB lineage: Bacteria > SAR324 > SAR324 > XYD2-FULL-50-16 > XYD2-FULL-50-16 > JAHJRI01. The sequence goes on from JAHJRI010000206.1 coordinate 40,276, forward strand.
TTTTCATGAGTACAGCGTTTGAACCGGATACGGCTTTTTTACTACCGGAAGCGGAGTTGTTTGTTCAGCTCTCTTATTCTGTCACCAACACATGGGGATACAGCGCCAATGCCAGCCGGGATGAAAATGGGGTCCATTTCGGTCCCACCGATTCGGATGGTTATTCCTTATACTTCGATGGTGAACTGGAGCGCCGTTTTATAAAGATTCACTATGGTTTCAGTGATGCGATTGAGTTTCAGTATGCCTATCGGGAAATCCGGCTCACACCCGGAGGCCTGGATACTGCCGTGGATAATTTCCATGATTTGATCAATATTGGAAATGCGGGCAGAGACCGAACCCAGCGGGATTTGCTGGAAATCTATATCTATGACAACCAAAACAAACGGATTGTGACCAAGCTGACAAAATCCACAGGGGATTTTCATCAGGAATCGATGCAACTGGGTCTCAAGTTTTTGATCCGTAAAACAGCCAATGAAGCGATATCCTTTTCGCTGGCATCCAATTTCGCCGATTACTATATCGAACGGGGTATCAACGAAGCAACCAGTGATGCGCCATTGGAAAAGCACCGGGAGTTCAATGATTATAATGCAACATTGCGCTATACATCCATTTTCCCGTTATGGACCCTTCATGGTGCATTTTCCATTGCCTTTGTTAAAAGCACCCTTTTGGAAAATTCGCCCGAGGAAATATACTATTTTTTTATCGGATCAACCTGGCATCTATCAGAAAATATTGATTTCCTGGCACAGATACTGGAATACTCCAGCCCCTTTCCCAAAGACAGCACCTCCTCGTTGAATGAGGACGTGCGTGAAATATCCATGGGTCTGCGCTGGTTTTTGGGAAAACAATTTGCGTTGGAAGCAGGGTTTATTGAAAATCAAAGTCAAGGGCCACAAAATATTGATATCATGTTTTTTTTAAATTCTATTTTCAATTTTTGACAAAAACAGATCCCAGCAACGGGTGCACCAAATATGTGTGGGTACCTGTAAGCGGAAAGAGGTTGTTTGTTCAGAAAACCTTGGAAGCCAGGATGGATTCCAGGAGCTCCAAGGATGGATTCATGCGTTTTTCTGAATAAATAACCTATTGAAGCGGTTATGATCACATACCCATATGTTTTTGGTGCACCCCAGCAACTTACAACATTTACAGAGTGTCAATTTTGATTGATGATGGAGGAAGATTGGATCGGTGCGGTTCCCATGGATGCACCCCATTTATTTATTTTTTTTACCTACAGGCAATGCTGTAGACCACTCGGACCGGTCTTGAGTCAGCAGCCGTTCATTTGATGATTGTTACAAATTCACAACAGTAAAGCAGCATGGAAAAAATCGTACAGAAGTTCGGTGGTACCAGCGTCGGGAAGGCAAACCGGATGAAGAGTGTCGCCGGCATAGTCCAAAAAACACTGGAAAACAATCTCTTCCCAATTGTCGTCCTTTCCGCTCTGAGTAGCGGCGGGAAAAAAGACGGCACGACCAGTCAACTGCTGGAAGCGTCACAGGAAGCGATCAAAAAAGGCCCTTATTACAAGCTGATCGATCATCTCCAGGAAACCCATATCAATATTGTCAGAGAAGCGATTGATATTCGCAATATCCGGGAAGAACTGGAAGAAGAGATCGAAGCCGAGCTGCGCAGACTTAAGCTTTTTCTGGATGCAATTCAGGTAATTGGCGAAATTTCACCCCGATCGCTGGATGTCATTATCAGTACTGGTGAAAAACTGTCAGCACGTATATTCACAGGAGTTCTGACAAGCCTTGGCACGGATGCGGTCTATATCAATCTGGATAACGTCATCAGCAAGTCGTTTCATGAAATTGACCAGCGTTTCTGCTCGTACCTCCAGAAGAAACTGGCCGAGATTGTCAATGAATGCGGCGCCAAAGTCCCGGTTGTGACCGGTTTTATGGGTTTTGTCCCCAACGGGATCATCCGCAGCATCGGAAGGGGATATACCGACTTCACAGCCGCCCTGATTGCGACCGGGGTCCGGGCCAGGGAACTGCAGATCTGGAAGGAAGTGGACGGTATTTTTACTGCGGATCCAAAGAAAATCAGTACTGCAAGGGCATTAACCCGGATTACACCCGCTGAAGCGTCCGAGTTGACCTATTTTGGATCGGAAGTCATCCACCCGTTTACCATGGAACAGGTCACGAACGCCAACATTCCGGTTCGGATCAAAAACACCTTTGAACCGGATCTACCGGGCACCATCATCGAGCCGCAATCCAAATCGGCGTCAGACAAGAAGGGACCAACCGCCGTAACCGTCAAGCGTGACATCGTGATTGTCAATATTCGGTCTAACCGCATGCTGAGAGCGTATGGTTTTATGTCCAAGGTGTTTGATATTTTCAATCGCTATGAAATTATCATCGATCTGGTTTCAACGTCTGAAGTCAGCGTTTCAATTTCCCTTGATAATACACAGAACCTGGATCAGGCAATACGGGATCTCAAGCATCTGGGTACTGTCTCCATCAGAAAGGGGATTGCGATTCTCAGCCTGATCGGCGAGGGAATGCGGAGTTCCGTCGGAACTGCCGGCCGAATGTTTTCAAAACTGGCTGAGCAGGGTATCAATATTGAGGTCATCTCCCAGGGCGCTTCGGAAATCAATATTTCATGTGCAATTGAAGATCAGCAGAGCGATAAGGCGCTCAAAGCCGTTCATGAAATGCTGATCGAAGTCTGATCCTGCAAGGAGTTCCATACTGAAACAGCAGGCAGATTCACCTTGCCTGCTGCAAACGGTCCCCTGTCATATTGATGCTGTCTGCCAATAAAACGATCCGTCATGTCACCAGCAACCATCGCTAAGATTTTTCGTTCCCTTTCAGACTCGCTTCCCGACCCCAAAACAGAACTGGTCTTCCAGGATCACTACCAACTATTGATTGCTGTGATGCTCAGCGCCCAGGCAACCGATGTATCTGTCAACCGGGTGACGGCCTCTTTGTTTAAAGCCGCTCCGACACCTGAAAAAATGGTTAAACTGGGAGAAAAGGGAATCCGGAAACATATCATGAGTGTGGGTTTATTCAATACCAAGGCGAAAAACATCCTGAACACCAGCCGGATACTGCTTGATGTGCATAATGGCGAGGTCCCGCGCACAAGGGAGGCGCTGGAGGCATTGCCCGGTGTCGGGCAGAAGACGGCCGGGGTTGTTTTGAATGTCGCCTATGGCGAAGCGACCATTCCCGTTGACACCCATGTATACAGGGTATCCAATCGACTGGGTCTTGTCAGAACCAAGACCCCGGCAGAAACAGAAAAGCAGTTGCTGGCAATCGTACCCTGGATGTTTCTGCCCAAGGCGCACCATCTGTTGATTTTGCATGGCAGGTATGTCTGCAAGGCCAGACGCCCACTGTGCGTTTCATGCTGCGTCCAGCTGTTGTGTGAGTATAAGGAGAAAACAGCAACGGCGGACAGCTGAGATGGATCCAGCGGCTCAATGCATGGGCGCCGGGTCGGGAAAGGGGACCCGGCTGATGTGTGATTGTCCGGTTTTATTGCCCGGTGGCCGCTGCAGGTGTGCGGCTGAGGTATTTATCGAATTTCAAGTCGTTTAGAATGCGTTTGTGCATTTCACTCGCCATTGGTCCCCACAAAACATCCGGATTTTTCTCCGCCGCTTTCATCAACTCTTCAAAAATTTTGAGTGCCTGGTCCTTCATTTCATTTTTCACATAAATCTCTCCCTGATAGAACTTGGCCCATGGGGTCCTGTCTGAATTCGGGAATAGTCGTACCGCCTCGCTGTATGTCTCCATGGCTTCCGGCAACTGGTTCAGTTCTTTATATAGGTCTCCGAGGATGAAATAGGTTTCCACCACTTTCTCGTCCACAAATTCACTTTGCAGCGGGTGTTCATAGGCATTCAGTACGTTCTTATACGCATCGATTGCATCATCGTACCGCCCGATGCCCTGATAGAGCTTTCCCAGTGCAAACCAGCAGGAAGGAATAATTTCCCGCTCCATGATATTTTCAGAATCCTGATAATCGCGGATCGTCTGTTGATAGATTCGAATGGCCCTGGAGATCCGGTCCGCTTTGTGTACCTTGAAATAGGAATCCCCAAGGGTTTTTTTAACCAGTGGCGTATACACATGCTCCGGATACTGACTGATGAACTGCAGAAACACGCGTTGGGCTTCTTCCGGCCGTTCGAGGGAATCGAATATATTACCCTTGTTAAAAAGCACCACCAGGCTTTGGGGGTCATTGGCATCCTGGAGCATGATCTCGTACAGTTCAAGTGCTTTGTCGTATAATCTTAATCGATAATAGGAATCGGCCACCAGAAACAGCGGTGCCTTTTTAATCAGTTTTTCAGCTATCGTTTTTGGATTCTCGTCTGGCTTCAGCTTGAAACAGGCACTATATTGAGGCCGTTTATAGTATGTATTCTCATATTGTTCAAACACACCCAGGGCATTCAGGTATTCCGAATTGAAATAGTAGTTTTCAACATAGGCTTTGATCGTCTCCTGGATACGGTCATGAATAATATGATTTTCGACATAAATGTTTTCGGGGTACTTCTCGCAGAACTGCTCCAGGTTGGCAATGGCGGATGGATATTGATGGAACAGGGAAAGCGTGAGGGCTTTTCTCAGCATTGCTTCTTCGATAAGCAGATCTGAAGCCGTCTGATTGTCAATCACGAAATCATAAATCTCGATGGCTTTCTCATAATGTCCTTTTCCCGGTTTTTCAGCCAGGATATTGGCAATCCGCATCTTCCCGATCAGGGAAAGTTCCTTGGGATACTCATTAATCGCTTTTTCATATGCCTTGATCGCATCATCCTCTTTGCTTTCCGCTCTGAGAAAGTCCCCGATGCGGATAGCGACCAGATTGCTGAAGGATTCTGCAGGATAGAGATCGACCAGTTGCTCATATAGTGCCCGGGCGGTATTGTAATCCTGGTTTTCAAAGTACGCTTCACCCATATGAAACATCAATTCCGGATCCTTTTTCATATAGGCGGCATTGAGGCTCCAGGCTTTATCAAAATTCTTCTTGGCTTCCTTATACCGCTTTAACTGAAACTGGGCTTCACCAATCTTGTAATATGCCGCATGGATATTTGGAAACTGGGCGCTTTCTTCTACGAATTTCTCAAGCAACTCGATACTTTTTTCATACCGTTCCATATTTAAATGGATGACACCCTGGTGAAAAATAGCACTTTTTGAGTAGGGAGACTCCGGATATTTTCGCAGAATAATTTCAAAGTTATTGAATGCCTCTTCCCAGAACTTTAACGTCAGATAGTTTCGACCGATATTATAATAAGCCCTGGGAACGTATTCATACCCTTTGTCAGCGACCAGGGCTGAATTAATGGCGCTTTTGTACTCCTGGATCACATATAATTCGCCATTGATTTCACTTGTGACAGGGTCCCACTGGTGCCGGTAAAATGAATCCGCAGACCTGAAGTTAGCTCGGACACCGATCTCCGAATCCGGGGCAAAATTATAGATATTTTTGAACATCAAACCAGCCTGTTCAAAACGACCGAGCTTGAAATATCTTTCAGCCTCATCGAAACGGGTTGTTAAAAATTTATCCCTGTCCTGCTTCTCCTTGTTCTCTTCCGCCTTTTTCTTTTCATCCACCAGACCGATATCAGGATCCGAAACAAGTTCCTGCTTATTTTCAGATACCACGAAAGTCAGACTGATCGGGGATGTGGAAGACGAGGAATCTATTTTCAGAGTGTATTTCTGCGGAGCGATAACCATGTTCAGAAATTTACCCCGTTGTTCAAACTTGACCGATTTGACCATATCGGTTTCTGCATCCGGAACAATCAAGCCATCTGACAGTCGACCATTCAGCAGTCGGATTTTCATCAGTTTTCCCGGGCGGGTTTTATCGCGGGAGACATCATATTGAATGGGTTTTTGGGAATATACCTTGATCAACTCAGAATCGGGCCTGAGTTCCCGTGACACACTGGTAATCTCAATTCCCTCGAGGGTCTCTTTTTCTGCCAGCAGACGCGTAAACTCAATTGATAGTTTCTGAGAATCCTTATCATGTCGAACAACATCCGCCCTGATCTCGGGATATTTGGTCCTGATCTTGACCCAATACTCAAAATTGCCGATATCCTGTATTTCCAGACCCTGAATCAGGGAGTTATCCTCGAAGATCTGCATACGCTCAATTTTACCAGGATCCATGTTTCGCAACTTGATGAGATAAATCTGCCGCTTCAGGTATTCAAAAATCTCAAAATCAGGTCGCGTATCAAAGTAGAAGATTATTTTGGCCTGATTCTTCCCTTTGGAATAGTTGTCGATTTTCTGCATGGAATTGGGAGCAGCCAAAACGCTGGAAGAAAGCATCACAAAGCAGAAACCCAAAACCAGGTATAGGTACCCTTTAATTCGATGATAACTGTTCATATCAGACTATTTTCAGGCTGTTCACGATCCATTCCCGACCGTACTCATTAAAAAAAACACGGCCCCATCATCCCAGTCAGGCATGCATCGGTTTGCTTGTGACTTAAAATTGATGTTACACCAGGGTCGGGATTTTCCCTACCAACGGATAAGCAAAACTCCTGCCTATCAGTGGAAAACTGAGCTGGTTACGGGTAATAATCTCAAAAAAGACAATTTCTGGAGAGTTGTCAGAGGAAAAACGGATTCACAGGCTGGAAATATACGGTCCCAGAAGCGGGAATATCAGATGCTGATAAACTGCATAGAACAATGCCCATCGCCTGTCAATACTCGACCAGTGGTATATCGGTCAAAGCATGTCCTATGCTTTGGTGACCCTGATCCAGCAACCGGTGGTGATGGACGGTGTAGAAGGCTTCCATTTTGAGTGCGTTTTTATCCTCGAAACTCAGATGACGGATCATGATACACTCACCCTGAAACAAAGCCCCGTCTTCAATACTAAAATCGCTTGTATATACCAGTCCTTCGAGTCTACCGGGAGCATAGAGCTCCAGTTTTTCAATAGCCTTGATATTGCCGGAAACCGTTCCAGAGATAATCACAGTATCCGCAACGATATCGGCCTCAACAGCGGCCATTTCAGTAATAATGACGGTACTGGGCTTTGCGCTCCTGCAGATGATCTGGCCTGTGACATCTCCGTCAATCCTGATGGTACCGTCAAAGCGGATCTCCCCTTCAAAACGACTGCCAACGCCCAGCAGTCCGGATATCTCATGTTTTTTTTCTTTTTTCATCCAGGATCTGTCTCCACCTATTCAAGAAATATATCTTTTTTCAATTCAATTACCTGTTTTCCCAGTAGCCTTCCTTTGTAAGAGTACAGGAAGACAATAGCTTCTGTATAGTATTCATTCACCTCCGTGAGGGTGAATTTAAAGTGTTTTGTGCTGGAGCGCCGCTTGATGAGATACTGCTGTCCGGTTTTATAGCTTGCCGGATATCCGTTTTCACCGATGTCCCCTTTTGACAAGGATTTGAACAGCGGCGGCGAGTGATCCCCATTCTTAAGGGTAATACAGATATACCCACCCAAATTCTGGATGGGGTTCGACGTATTCAGCAGTTTCAAACGAATATTCAGATCGTCACCTTTTACAGAAGCGTCAAATCCCTCGATCTCTGCCGATGTCCCTTCCAAAAAATCCTCTTCAGAAAAGGTACTTTTTTCAGTCACCCAGATCCCCTCAGTTGAGAAATCAGGCTGATTTAGAATAGACGATTTTACTTGAGAGAACTCTTCTGCTTTCGACGTCTCACTTCCCCAATATCGATCATGATCGAGTTTGGCAATCTGTTCGGATAGAACCTGAACCTCTTTCCGAGAGCGCTCGAGTTCCTGGTTCAGACTTTTTGTATTTGCGTACAGGAGTAGATAGCTGATCGAAGCGTAGCTGAGAACGGATAAAAAGACAATAAATACACCCATTAAGAATACCGCTTTACTCCGTTTGACAGTCAGCGATATTGGAATTCCGATATTCCGGACGATCGTGATCGTATAGATTTCCTTATCTGCCATATTATCCGCCTTCAATGCTATGCCTTTTCCCTGGTCTCACGAAGATGATATCCGGCGTCTGCAAGAGCACCGACAATCTGGTCCTGAAGAGAGGTAATATCTTCCGGTTTCAGGGTTTTTTCCCTGGAGCGAAACTCGATTGATACCGATAGAGATTTCTTTCCGAAATGTTCCTTCGGTGAAAATACATCCAGGAACCCAACCTTCCGGACGAGGGGACTTGATCCTATAATGATGTCCTTGATCTCCTGAAAATATGTCTGTTCCGGCATTAGCAGCGAAACCTCGAAGTTGACAGCCGGGTATTTCGGTTGTTCCTGATAAACATATTCTTTCTTTTCAATCGAATACAATTCATCAAAATCCAAGTCCGCGATGCAGACATCCCCTTTCAATTCCTGCCGGTCCATAAAGTCAGGAGCGATGGTAAACAGGTCGCCCAGTTTCTTTTCACCGGAATAAATAATCGCTGACATTTTCAAATGCTGATAAAACTTATTTTTTCCCCCGGGAAACGGAACCCACCGGATGTCAGGAATCTGCAATCTGGAAAACAGTTTCAGGAGATCGCTTTTCAACCGGAAAAACGAATTCCCCAATACCTCCTTTTTCGCTGATACACCAGTCACCAGCCTCATCCTTTCGAATATTTCGCCCGCTTCGGACTTATAATAGATCCGACCCGTTTCAAACATTTTGAAAGACAGTGTCGTTTTCTGGTTTTCAAGCAGTGTCTGCATAAAATGGGGCAACAGGGAGCGTCTCATCTGGTCCTGGTTTTCTGCGACCGGGTTGATCAAACGCATGGCGGATTCCGGGTTAATCCCGAATTTATCCTCTATTTTCTGATTGGTTAATGGATAGTTGTATACCTCGTGATACTCATTTTCACTCAAGACCGTCTTTATTTTCCGTTCAAACAGATGCTCCTGATTGAAAACCGGCCGTTGTATCGGAAAGGAAGGTGCCTGGGGAGTAATATTGTTAAAACCGTGAATACGCCCAATCTCTTCGACAAGATCCTCTGCCATTGAAACATCCTTTGTGCGCCGATAGGAAGGGACATCAACGATCAAATCCGAATCCAACCCGCTCACGGTAAATCCCAGATAGGTCAAGATTTCCCTTATCTCGCGCTCGGGAATATCCTTTCCAAGGCGTCGACAAATGAATTCTGTCGTTGTCCCGATCCGAACTGGACCATTCATTTTATTCTGGATATCCACCAGTTCACCGGCCACATGCAGATCCGGATTCGTCAATTTCATAATCTCCACCGCCCGCTGCACAGCCAGAACCGTCATCTCCGGATCAAGCGACTTTTCAAATCGCTGGCAGGCATCTGTGCGCAGGCCGATCCGCGTCGACGTTTTTCTGATGCTGGTTGGGTCCCAATTGGCTGCTTCCAGAAACACCGATACGGTGCTGTCGATCACACCCGTATTCAGACCACCCACAACACCAGCTACAACAGAAGGCCCATTGGCGTCACAGATTGTCATGTCGTTTTCACCGAGTGTCACCTCTTTCTGATAAAGTGTCATCACCCTTGTCCCTTCCTCAGCCAGACGCACGGTCAGTTTTTTACCGGCAATCTGATTGGCATCAAAAGCATGCATGGGTTGTCCCACCTCCAGCATGACATAGTTGGTCAAATCAACCATATTGTTGATCGGTCTGAGTCCGACCCGTGTCAACCGGTGCTGTATCCATAAGGGACTGGGTGAGATACTCACGTTATCGACTGAGATCCCGGTAAACCGGGGTACCAGATCCCCTGCCAGAACTTCCACTTCAATCAGACGGGAACCCTTACCTGCAAGAATCTCCGGCCTTACAACCAACGGAATGACCGGCAACCTGAAAACCGCCCCCAATTCTCTCGCAAAACCATAATGTCCCCACAAATCGGGTCGATGCGTAATCGATTTGTTGTCGATTTCCATGATGACATCGACCTGATCCGGGAAAATATTTGCCAGGGTATCACCCACACGGGGATCCCCCTGCAGTATCATCAACCCGATGTGGTCCTCGGAAAATCCCAACTCATCTTCGGCACACAGCATTCCGTCACTTTCGATGCCACGGATTTTTGTCTTTTTTATCAGGAAATTTCCCGGTAATCGGGTCCCCACGCCTGCAAATGGCACTTTATCCCCGGGTTGAAAGTTGGATGCACCACAAACAACCGTCTTTTCGCCGCTTCCGGTTTCGACCGTCACCAGACTTAATTTTTCAGCGTTCGGATGAGGCTTTAGAGCCAGTACTTCAGATACGATCACATGGGACAGATGCTGACCCGTTTCTTCAAATCCCTCGACCTCGCAGATCGAAAGGGTGATTTTCTCAACCAGTTCCTGGCTGGCAATTTTTTCCTCAAGATGGATAAAATCTTTGATCCAGTTTAATGAAATCTTCATGTGGGTATGTGCGTTTAGAATAAATCGGTTGATGAGTGATCGAGCAATTGCCGCCAGATTGAAAAACGGGTCAGAGAACCGTAAAACAGCGGGTGAAATTCAGGTTCCCTCCATGCAAAGGCCGAATATCTGTGATGTCATATTTCATCATGGCCAGACGATCAATACCGATCCCAAATGCAAAACCGGAATATACCAAAGGGTCAATATTCCCAGACCGCAACACATTGGGGTGTACCATCCCACAACCAATCAATTCGATCCATCCAACCCGTTTACAGAACTTGCAACCGGCCCCCTGGCATAACAGGCACCTCATATCCAACTCAAATCCCGGTTCCACAAATGGGAAGTAACCGGGTCTTAAACGAACCTCAACCTCGCTGTCAAACACTTCACCCAGCATGGTCTTCATAAAATAGATCAAATGCGCGACGGATATATCCCTATCAATCATCATCCCTTCAAACTGGTGAAAACAGGAATCATGAGAGGCGTCCGTCCTTTCACAGCGAAAGACCTTACCCGGACCGACAATTCTCAGGGGCGGTTTGAGCCGTTCCATGCCCCGAATCTGGATGGGAGATGTATGTGTCCTCAACAGGTGTCCATCTTCGAAATAGAAAGTATCCTGCATATCCCGGGCTGGATGATGTTCAGCGATGTTCAGCGCCTCGAAATTGTAGTACTCAGTTTCAATATGAGGACCATCAAGCACCTGAAACCCCATGGCCATAAAAGCGTCTTCCAGCTTCTGCTGCACAACCGTCACAGGGTGCAGACTCCCGGGTTCTGTGTGGAACGGATCCGTCGTGATATCGATCCACTCCTGCTGCATGCGGTGTTCATACTCTCCCTGTTTCAACTCCTCCCTGCGGTGTTCGATCTTTTCCTGAAAAAGCTCCTTCAGTCGATTGACACTCTTCCCGATTTCCGCCTTTTTTTCATTGGACAGCTCTTTCAGCTGTTTCATGAATTGCGCGAGCTCTCCCTTTTTCCCCAGAAACTGGACCTTGATCTCCTCCAGCTCCTTAACATTGGATATTTTCTGCAGTCTTTCCCTGAATGAGAGTTCCACATTTTCGAAGTTTTTACTCATACGCTTATATTGCCATTTTCGGTTTTGTTAAATTCAGACGCTTCTCAAAACAGTGTGCGATCTTCAACAGCTTGCCCTCTTCCAGATGACTGGCCAGCAGTTGTAATCCGACCGGCAGATTGTTTTCGGTAAAGCCTCCCGGAACCGATATCCCGGGAAGTCCTGCAAGGTTTGCAGGAATCGTGAATGCATCACCCAGATACATCTTTAGCGGGTCATCGATCATTTCCCCTATTTTATAGGCTGCCGTCGGGGCCACGGGCGATGCAATGGCATCCACCTGGTCAAACGCCTGATAATATTGGGATCGGATAAGATTCTGTACTTTTTGAGCTTTGAGGTAATATGCATCATAGTACCCTGCCGACAGGGCAAACGTGCCAATCAAAATCCGCATTTTGACTTCATTCCCAAATCCTTCGTCACGGGATCTTTCATACATGTCCAGCAGACCTGACGCATCCTGTGCCCGTCGTCCGTATCTCACGCCATCATAACGGCCCAGGTTGGAACTCGCCTCACATGGGGCAATGACGTAATAGGTCGCAACAGCATCTGCAATATTGGGCATACTGATTTCAACGATTTCAGCACCCGCATCGCTTAATACCGCGATGTTGTCCTGAAAGATGCTGACAACCGGGTCATCACAGCTTGAAAGATCCAGCTCCTTGATGATACCAATTTTCATCCCTTTGATCGACTGATGCAAAAACGAGGCATAATCTGGGACATCAACCTTCAGGGAAGTGGCATCCTTTTTGTCAAAACCGGCGATTGTCTGCAGGACCAGTGCGGCATCCTCAACATCCCGTGTCATGGGGCCTGCCTGATCAAATGAACTGGCGAAGGCGACCATACCCCAGCGACTCACCCTTCCATAGGTTGGTTTTAACCCGACAATCCCCGTGAAAGAAGCCGGTTGTCTGATCGAGCCGCCAGTATCCGTTCCCAGGGCAGCCAAAGACTGCCCGGATGAAACGGCACTTGCAGAGCCGCCTGAAGAACCCCCGGGAACCCGGTCAAGGTCCCATGGATTGCGCGTCACCCCAAAGGCTGAATTCTCTGTGGAGGAACCCATGGCAAATTCATCCATATTGGTCTTCCCTGTCATGAGAGAACCTGCTGCCTGCAACTTCTGGGTCACGGTTGATTCGAAGGGCGGAATATAGTTTTCCAGAAATCGGGATGCACAGGTGGTTCTGATACCCTTGGTTGAAAAGATATCTTTCACAGCAATCGGCATTCCTTCCAATGTGTGGATTGACTGTTTTTGTTGGATTTTGCTATCAACCTCTGCAGCCCGATCAAGAAATTTTTCTTCCGACAGGGTGATAAACGAGTGCAGTTTCGCTTCTACTTCCGCCAATCGTTTTAATATCGATTGTACAATGTCAACAGTCGTAATTTCACCGGATAACCGCTTCTGGTGCAGTACATGGATTGGCTGCTCGAATAGATTCATGGCTTAGGAGCCCATAGAGTGTGTTTGGAAGTTCCGTACCTGCAACAACAGATGTCCTGGTTTAAGGAAATCGGGTTGAATTATCTCTTTTGAACGTTCTGCTGTCGACGCTGATTAAACGGACAAGAAGCCCGGGCTGCATCTGGACAATCAAAACTGACAGCAAGATATAAACATCGGTTTTCCCGGCCGACTGAGGTTGTTGCAGGTTTTGCAGTTTATCTCGGACAATTCGGTGACAGGCAAAAAGCTTAATCTTCTTTTTATCCTTATTATTCCATGCTGACAATCAAAAACTCTTGCAGCCCTTGCTCCAAGGCATTAAATCGCCTTTTACCACCCAACCCGGAAGCAGCTCTTCAGCATAGTTTTGACGTTTATCATTCACAGGTGGGTACCGGTTCCGCTAAACTATGTTTTTGATCAGTACCGTCGTTGACCTTATTTCCATTGGAATTCCAGGATCACAGATCTGGCGTACCTTCGGAACATTTTTTGGACTTCAGTGTCAGTATACAAAAGACCTCCTATTACGCCAACCCCTGGCGGACAAAGGGAGTTCCGGTTCAAAAACGCTGGATATGACTGAAAAATTGATTAATGGCTCAAGTAAATACTAAAATGCAGGAATAGGTGATGGCCGAGAAAATGAAGTTTGATTCACTGATGCGTGATATTACCAGTGGCGCCCTGGCGGACAAACAGGACGAACTCATGTCACGGATGGAAGAGGTCCTTGAGGAGGAGGAAATGGGTACCATGGATGAGATGATAAATGATATCAGAGATTATCTCACCTCAAAAAACAAACTGGATCCTTATCTGAATGAAGCCGGCGTGATGCAGATCCCGTTGGAAATGGTATTTTCCTGGTTTTCTGCTGCCATCAACAAGCGGAAAAAAGCCAGCCAGGATTGATTCTGATTTTCTGAACAACAACATATGCCGCCATCGGCACAAAAAAAAAAGGAAACATATGCTAGAAAAAGTATTGGACAGACTGGACGGTATGGACCGGGATCGGTTGAACGATGAATTGCTGAAACTTGTGCTGGCTGCCGAAGAAATGGGAGTGCAATGTAAAAGTTACCTGTATGAGAATGGTACCAGAGACGCCTTGCTGAAAAAATATGATGCATGGCAAGTCTTGGTTGACGGGTTCTATGAAAAATTCGTCAAATAGGCACCCCCGCTCGAGCGTATTCCTGCCCGGCTAATAAAACCCCTCCTCCCCTTGACAAAGAGCGATACTTCAGTAACCTCATGTCAAGGGCAACCAAAGTACAACCCCTTATCATCCTCTTCATCCATAACCGAAGCTCTCCTTTCAAATCAGGTAACATTATGAAACAGATGTTTATGTTAGGTTTCTTGATCGTATGCCTTTGCATATTCGCACCTGATAACGATTGCCAGGAAATCGACAAACCCAATACAAAAGTCACCTACTATGATGAAGAGACATATGTTACCAAAGAAATCAGGAATTTCAGTATAGCGGAGGCGCAGAGAAATGGAATTTATAAATCTGTGACAACTTTTGATAAATATGGGAGGATTGTTCAAACAGAAGAGCTGTTCACACCAGAGGCAGCCAAAAAGGACGGAATCCTGAGACGGACCCGATTTCTAGATAGAAACGGCCTTCTGACCCGAATTGAAACGGAGTATACCCCAGACAATCTCAAAGACCCGGGAGTACGACAATCCGTTTTTTTTCTGCGTCCAAATGGGTTAAAGGAAAGGGTTGAACTGGTTTATGCCCCGGATAGCGCAGAACAGTCCGGTTACTATAAAATTGAGTTCTTCTACAATGTCGATGGGCGCAAAACCCATGAAAACCTGTACCACACGAAGAATAAAGCTGACCAGCAGGGGGTTTTCAAATCAACCATCTCCTACGATCCAACAGGTCCGAAAAGAAGCGTTACCTGGTGGATGACAGACGCCTATATTTCCGCTGAGCAGATCACTAAAGTCGTTTTTTACTATGACAGCAATGGTGATGAGATAAAACAGGAAGGACATTTCACCAGCAGCAAGGCGAAAGAACTGGGCTACTACAAAACCATCGTGTTCCACGACCACACCGGTCATAAACTAAAAGAGGAACGGTTCTATCTGCAAAGCAGCCAGAACGCCAAAAGCTACTTCAAGGGGGTTATTACATACGATCAGGATGGCAATATCATCAGGGAAGAAAGGTTTGATAAATATGGCAACCCATTTTAGGCAGAACCGAAGCACACCCCTTTAAAAAGCATCCCACTATGAAGCACTTTTTCGACCAATCGACGACTCTGACTGCCGCTGAAAAATCCCGCATTCTGGACAGCGCCCGACATGAATTGAAAAAAAGTCCAATGAATTTCAATGAAATGTCGACCCAGCAATTGCTGATCTGTCTCAATGCCAGTGCTGCAAACCAGTATATACCCCGGGGTATGGAAAGC
>JAHJRI010000207.1 GCA_018830885.1 bacterium
AGCCTTTTTCGGTGGGTCCTCAAAACCGACATGAAATCTTTTCTTCGCTCCCGGAAAGAAGGGGCAGGTTTCATTGGCGTGATCACAAACCGTAATGACAGCATCAAACTCCTGATCAATGAACTCATCAAGATGTTTGGATTTCTGACCGGATATATCGGCACCGACTTCCGACATCACCTTAACAGCGTTGGGATTGAGTCCATGAGTCTCTATTCCGGCTGAAAAGACATCAATCACATCCCCTTTAAGATGACGTACCCACCCCTCAGCCATCTGACTTCGGCATGAGTTTCCAGTACATAGGAACAGTATTCTCAGCTTTTTGTCCATAATTCACTCGGGTTCAATTTACCTTACTTTTTTGGACGCCATGATTCTCCTCGCTGATTTCGGCACAGGACTTCCGGTTCGCAGGACAAGATCGGCGCAAGTCTGGTTGAATCCTCAATCGCATCAGGAGTGCCTGCTGTCTGTTGTTTCACCCATTCAATCAATACCTTGAATGATGGTTTGTCTCTAGCCAGGCGGTAATAGACCCACCGCCCCTCCTTCCGGCTGATGACCAGCCCGCAGGAGATCAGCAACCCCATATGGCGGGAAGCCGTGGCTCCGGTCACCTGCAAGAACTCAGTGATTTGACAGGCACAAAGCTCGCTGTGCCGGGTCAAAGCCAAAACCACTCGAAAGCGATTCCTGTCAGAAAGCGCTTTAAAGACTGTGATAATCCCGTTCATGATGGGTTATTCGTTTGTTGTATGCTTAGCTAATTAACTAAATATAAGATAATACCGATAATCTGTTATCGTCAATATCCTTTTTGATTATCTAAAAAAACCGGAATAATCCAGACTTGACACTCTGACGTTCTCCCCCACCATGTCGGGCCTGATCCGGCATTATCGATCCGGGTAAATTGGGGATTCCAGATTCAGAGGCCGAAACGAAGTTCAGATCCCCTGAATTATCATCTTTCGTTGTGACAGCAAAGCCATGCGTGTCAATCGCGGTTCAAAGGTCTGTGCTGGAATTACACCGATAGTTTATCCCACTTGATCAAATGGCCGAGAGCGATCCCAACAATAAATCCCACCGCAAGGTTTGATGCCAGGGTAATGCCCAGAATGATCACGACAACAAACAAATCTTTGCGGTCTGTTAAGTCTATGACGGTCAATGCCAGTTGAGAACCCGCGAAGATTAAAAGCACGCCTAAGATGGCCATCGGGATAAGGTTGAAAAAGCCGATAATATTATTCCCCAGTATCAGCGCTAGAAACGCAAAAGCGAATCCAATCACTAAATTGGAGCCTGCAGTCCTCGCGCCGAAACGATAATGCGCTGCCAGCCCTCCCGAGCCATGGCACAACGGCATCCCTCCAATGAGAAAACTGAAAAAATTAGCCAGGGCCATGCTAACGCAGACTTTTCGATTGGTAACTTTCGCCGCTTGCTGATCGAAGTACTCTCTGGACAGATCCGTGTAAGCTAATACTGCGTTGCCAAGTGTCATGGGAAGCTGTGGTAATACGAGGGCGAACAGCGCGAATGTGAAGTCAAGCTTTTCTGGAAATGGAAACGGCATAATTTTCGGAAGGCTGATGCCAACGTCCCGAAATCCGAAGTCTATTCTTGCGCCCAGAACGATACCCGCCGCCAGACCAGCTAAAATGATGATCAGACCGGCTGGAAACCGCTTGTTTTCCAAGAGCAGCAACGTTAAAAAACCTCCAAGCAGACCAATGACAATTCCAACTTGAATTGGACCTATCGACTGAATCTTGAGATAAGGTTCCGCCATCTTTTGAAGTACTTGAAAAGATGAGGTTCCTATCATAAACTTCACGCCACTGGAAATCAGCAACGCCCCTGTTGACAACTGCACTCCCCGAATAACCGATTTTGGGGTGTATTTCCGTATCAGCTCTATCGCTCCGGTCAAGCCGACGACTAAAAGAGATGCTCCCATCAGAAGCGATGAGGCGAGAATCTGTGACGGGCTCATCACGGTGGCGATGGCATATGCGCCAATCACTTTCATTGGCTGCACCGGAACCGTTATTCCAAAATAAAGTCCAGTCAAAATATAAAAAACGCCAATGCTGAAAAACAAGCCGACTGGATTCAGCCCGTTTATCAGGACCATCGCTATCGCGATGGGAAGCAGCGTCCCTAAATCCCCCAGGGAACCAGCCACCTCCATGCGGTTAAACCGATAACGCTTGAACATCATTAAAACCCTGTTTCACTGGTTTCGCAGCTTGAATAACCCTTAAAGAGTGACACGCTGTGTCATCACGCTCAAAAAACCGGATCGTTTCTCACTGTACACATGATCGGCGATCATGATTCATTCTTTTTTGAATCGAATCGCCTTTTTAAAAAACAAAACATGATCCCTGACCTCCCTGCTCTGAGGCAGAATCACCCCCTCCTTATCCTTGACAAATCCCCTGGATAACATGATTTGTCCGACCATGTGACCGATCATCTGTTTCAATCGTAGGAATTTATTCTCTCCTTTAGACGCATCTTTTTCCATTATTTTCAGGAGTTGATCTCCGAATCTTTCATTCAAGGGTCTTTCCAAGGCTTCGACGCATGTCCGTCTCAGATCCACCGCGGTCTCGGCTCGAACGATGTTATCCGGGAGACACAGGAACTCCCATAAAGCCTGTCCGATCTCAGTCTCGTATAATTCACTGAATTTCCATGGATCGTAGATCAGTTTCATGGTTACCCGACATGATATATTGTATGACAAGAATGTCTGGATCAATTCTTCCAGAGTCGGACAAAGATTTGTGCTTTCCTGCAGTTAAATATAAACCGTATAAATTTATACTGTCAAATAGAAACAGACCATGGCGGCAATCTTTATCACCTTATCGTGGTGCCCCAAACTGTTATCGATTAGCTGAAGGGACGGTTCAGTGAACATTGCAACAAGATATCATGCACAAAAAACCAGGCAGAAAGAGATTAAAGAAGGATATTCGTGATTTGAATTGTCTGATGGCCAGAGAAAACCCTTGGATGGAAGCAGGCAGCGTAATAGAGCTTGCCTCGCAAACATTAAAATATCCCAATTTGTGTGAGGTCCATGACCATTGCGCTGATAATGCTTCACCTGAAGGCGAGGAGTTTGAGCCATCCACAGAGGAGACACTAAAAGGGAGGCAGCCAGCTCTGTCCGAAAAAGCCTTTGCTGAGATACCGGATACCCACGTAAACCGCCAGAACCACAAAGATTCGTTTCAACCAGATTTCCGGGATGTACCTTTGTGTCCTCGGCCCGATCAATGCACCGGCAAACACGCCTGCCATCTCAATACCCACCAGCCACCAGCTGATAAAAGTTCCTTTCAAAACCACGTAGGAGAAGATGCTGGATATCATGCTCAGCAAGACGGCCAGTGCAGACGTTCCCGCGACGATGTACATGGGAAGACCAAGCACGCTGGTTAAAAACGGGACATAGAGAAATCCGCCACCAACACCGATAAAGGAAGAGATCGAAGCGATGACCAATCCTCCGAGCATGGCCAAAACAGGGCTAAATCCGTACTCGGTTCCCTGAAACTCAATCGTCATTCTACGCCATCCCAGGTGGATAATCTGAACCCCCTTGGATGTCGGGTCTTTCCCGCCGGCATGTGGTTTGACGGATTGTCCCTTTTTTAAGGTATTATAAAAGATAACCCCTCCGATAACCAGGACAATAAGCCCGAAATAACCGACATAAGCGTGAAGGCTGATTTTCCCGGCGGTAAACCAGGGGATCAACAGGCCGCCCGCTACACTGCCTATTCCAAGAGAGACCCCCAGGGGAACGACCAGCCGTTTCATCCGCAAAAAGCTGTAGACCGATATCAGGGCTGCCAATCCAACCAGGTATTGATTGGAAGCCCGGATGGTATCGGTCAGCAATGCGTTTAACGCAGGGTTTGTTGTTTGGAAGCTGCCCGCATAATTGCCCAGGGCAAACAACGTCAAATGACCGACTCCGGCCATGACGCCCCCAAAAGCGCCAACCGTGGAGAATATCCAACCCACCCAGAGAGCCCAAAAAAAAGCAACCACGGGATTTATCTTCGGCGCACCGGGGATACCCGCAAACCCTTTGGCGGCATTGATATCAATCTCACCTTTGCCGGTTCCGGTAGGCGTCATGGCTGCCGTTTCCCCCAGTATACCGGGCAAACTCAAGTCGGATTTAATTGGGTCCGCTATCCCACTCTGCATCATTGATCCGCCGATCAGGACAATCACAACCGCTCCAAAAATCAATAATAATCTGTGTTTCGTTCCATTTAAAAAATTCATTTTACCCTTTTTAATTGGATTAAGCAGTCCTTCATCTGTCAATGGTTTTTATCAGTGAAAAATTGCAAAGACCCCTCTCTGGTTTCAGCCAAAAACCCTACCGAAAAAACCTTTTTTGCCCGGTTTGGGCTGGGGCAGCCCCAAATGCCGGCAGATAATGGCTTCCAGTTTATCTTCCGAAATATCGGCTTTTTCTACCACCAGCTCCTCACCCACTTTGATGGCTGGTGCAATCGGTTGCCCCGATTTGAGGTACTCAGCGGACTTAAACGCTTCCTGGGGTTTGGCCACGGTCTCGATTTCAATATCATATTTTTTACCCAACCTGGGTATCATTTCGTTGAAATGCCCTCAGGTCTTACCATTGGGTTCATTCAGATAAAATGTTACTTTCAGCATCTTGTCTCCTTTGTCTGATTATCTAACCTGGTTAACGACCGTTATTTCATAATCCCAATTGTTCCTTTATCACAGCTTCCAGCTTTTCTTCGGCAATATCGTTCCCCTCTGTCACAAGCTTTTCACCAACCCGGATGGCGGGGGCGAAAGGAAGATCCAGCGCGAAATACTCATCGGAATCATATTCAGCCTTTGGCTTCGAAATGATTTCTATCTCCAGCCCATACTCAGCCTCCAACCTGGGGGCCATCTTCAGAAAATGTTTTCAGGGTTTTCCCCTGGGCTCGTTAAGAAAAAATGTAACTTTTAACATGAGGATCTCCATTTTTGTGTTTACAGATGTCGGTCTATGAACTGATCTTAACCAACTCAGCCAATCGAATTAGAAACTGATCCAGCGGAATGAAATCCAAAAGACGCAAGTCGGACCGTTCCTTGCCATAACGATCGAGGAACACCACTGTGGGTACCCCTCTTACATCATACCGCTGAACCAATCGTTCATTTAAAGCCTCTCCCTTGCGGGTCAGGTCAATTTTGATCATCACGACCCTGTTTTCCGACATGGCCACCACATCGGAATCCCGGAAGGTTATCTCATCCAGCTCCCGGCAGGGGGCGCACCAGCTTGCTGAAAAATCGATAACCACCGGTTTACCCGATTGTTGCGCCTCTGATAACAGTGGATCGGAATAAGACTGCCAATTTGCATCAGGTCCCCGCATCGTCCAACCTCCGATGAGGATAGCAGCGGCTGTCACCCCGGCGATGGCAGTTATGGTTTTCATCCAATTGAAAAACCGGGAGGATGATGTGACATTTTGCATCCAGCCCAAATGGATGGCTGCAACCAGGGGAACAGAGGCAAATACCAGAACACCAAAAACTTTTGGCAGCACAGGACGGATAAAGTATGCCGCCATACCCACCAGAACCCACCCCAGTAATTTCCTGACCCACAGCATCCAGTCTCCGGAGCGGGGAAGTCTGTTCAGGTGACCGGAGAAAAGAGCCAGTATCAGCAACGGTAAACCCAATCCCAGACTCAGGATGAAAAACACCAGGAACCCCAACAGTGGATCACCTGCACTTGCCACCCATGTGAGTAATCCCAGGATGAAGGGGCCAATGCAGGGCGCGGCTATAACACCAAGTGTCAACCCCATGAATAGACTGCCGAATTACCCGGAATGACTTTTTGAAGCAGTTTGCGTCAGAGCTGAAGGTAACCTCATTTCCCAGAACCCGAACAGGCTGCTGGCAAATACCAGCAGCACCCCCGCAATCAGAGTCAGTACCAACGGATTTTGAAGGAGTGAACCAACCAGGCTGCCGCTCAAGGCAGCCGTAACCCCCAGCAGGGAGTTGACGATAGCGAGTCCACCGGTATAGAAAATCCCATGTAGGATCAGTTTTCCTTTTCCTGTGCCGCTTCTACCGCCGAAATAGGAAACGGTTATGGGAATCAGGGGATAAACGCAGGGCGTTAGGTTTAATGCCATCCCGCTCAGAAAAACCCCCAGCAGCGTCCAGATCATCATCAGCCCTGAGAGCGAACTCAAGCCTCCAGTCCGGGTTTTTTCCGCCGGTTCAAACGGCAGACTGGCTACCGGTAATCCCTTTTCCTGCCACTCCGGGTATCCGATCGGGTAACGGTATACCTTCTCATAACCGAGATCTGCAGCCACACTGGCTGCACTGTCGCTCCGTACTCACGACAGCCCCGCTCAGAGAAAAACAATAAATTGGGATTTATCGGGCCCCAGGAATTCCTTTAACTCGGATTTTTTATACCATCTGGACCACCAGGTGGGCTCCATGGGAAAATTGATCGAACCTTTGATGTGACCGGAACGGTATTCCCATTCCTGTCGGGTATCAACCAGAAGTGTATCTTCCGGGAACTGCCTGTAACGCTGCCATAACGTATCCAGGTCGATCAGCTTATAATTCCCGGACCGTGCTTCACGGATCACATCCGCCATCATGGCTTTCTTTACAATCACCGGCCGGTTCACAAACCATAGAATCCCCGTGGTGATAAGGACCGCAATGAAAGCAGTGATGGTCTGAACGGTTTTGTTCATATTTCCCCCAAAGGTTATGATTCAATGCCGTTAACTCAAGGCTTGATACTGCACTAAGTGACTGCTGTGAAGCCGTTTCAATTGCTTGGAGAAGTTTCGTAGATGATTTTAACGAAGCGAAGCGGCCGAGAGCCCAATTGTTTGAGCGAAGCGAGTTTTGGGCTTTCAGCATAGCGAGTTTTAAATCATCTTGAAACGTATCTGCTATTGAAACGGCTTCACAGCAGGCACGGGTTTGAAGTTAACGACATTGGGTTATGATTAAGATTTACTGATCGGATGGTTCCTCAGCAGTCGCGTATTGTTCGGTTTTTCTGAATCGTTTGACAATCCTCGGCAGGAAAAGTACGAATGCCAGAAGTCCAACGGCCATCATCCCTTTTTCCATCAAGGTGCGAATACTGGAATCACCATCAAGAACTCCCTGGGCGACAGCACCGAGATACGTGTAGGCAAATGCCCCGGGAATCATGCAAAGGAAGGAAACAAAAACATACTGGAATAGCGGTATCCTTGTTAATCCTAATGCATAGTTGGTTATATTAAACGGAAAAACCGGTACCAGGCGCAAAAAGGCTACAAATCGCCATCCTTCTTCTTCAATTCCATTGATAATCCTTGTCAGCCTGGGACCGGTTTTTCTCCTGGCCCACCCTGAGGATATATATCTGGAAATCAGAAACGATATGGTCGCTCCCAGAGTTGCCCCGGTAAGATTATACAAAGCTCCCCACCAAGGTCCGAAAAGAAGTCCCCCGGCTATGGTCAGGATGGAACCGGGGACAACCAGCACCGTGGCGATGGCATAAAACCCGATAAACACAGCTCCCGACCAAACGCCAAATCCCTTCATATAAGCAGTCAACTTTGAAACCTGAAGCTGATCTCGAAATATGATACTGAAAACGATGGCGGTACACAGCACCAGGATAACTCCAATGCGAATAAGAATTTTCCGATCCATATCTAACCTTTTTTGGTTGATCGCTTGTTGTCAGGTTTTGTGTTCAGGAACGGTTGAACCAGAAGCCAATGCGGATGCAGATATTTCGATTCGCGGAAAACATCAAGCCCGATAGTCATCCCGGCATGTCCCTCTTTGGGTTGGGCCCGGTAGGTTCCAAACAACCGGTCCCACCAGCTCAGGTTAAAGCCGTAATTGCTGTTGGTTTCGACCGGAATTACGGAATGATGTACCCGGTGCATGTCCGGCGTCACCAACAGCCATCGGATGATACGATCGACACTCTTAGGAATATGGATGTTGCCATGATTAAACATGGCTGTGCCGTTCAATAGAGCCTCAAAGACCACCACGGCCGCAGGCAGGGGACCAAT
>JAHJRI010000208.1 GCA_018830885.1 bacterium
TTTCCTTGCCGATCGCAAACAGCTCGTTGGCACTGATTTCGAGACCGTAACGACCCTTCAAGAGCCCCCGCAGATAGATCAGGAGACGGGTCGGATCGCTCGGGGCAGCCAGGATGCACAATCCCAGGGAGTCGGCCATGGCACAGAAAATCTGCATCTTCAGGGACCGGTCCACCTGCCCGACAACCCCCTGGGGGTCCTCATAGGAGAGACCGGCCGTATGGTCCGCCCCCATCGGGCTGGTGAAATAGGTAACCCCGGTGGTCTTGGTGGCACGGGCGTCATGGGCGGGCATGGACTGGCCCTTGAATGCCGGTACCCGATCAACCCCCAGGTACCTGCAGGTTTCGACCACACCATTGCCCAGCACGTTGCCGAATTCGGTTCCCTTTTCGATCTCTTCCAGGAGCCGGAGGGCCCCTTCACTGTCTCCCATTTTCATCTTCCCGGCACTGGCAGCCACCCCCATGGCACTGCCCAGTTCGATGGTATCGATCCCGATTTCGTCGACAATGCGATCGAAACGGGCCACCACATCCGGATCCACAATACCCAGATTGGTTCCCATCAGCGCAATGGTTTCGTACTCATAACTGGAGGTGACGTGATTGCCCTGTGCATCGTTGAAGACAACCGAACAGGCCACCACGCACCCCGGCATACAGGGATCCATGGCACCGCCACGCTCCTGCCCCAGTTTCATGATGGCCTCGCCACTGATCTGGTCGACTCCTGCCAGGGGCTCACTGCCGTAATTAAACACCGGCATGGATCCGAGTTCACGCAGCGGGCCGATGACCCCGGGAGTCCCCATCATGCTCATGCCAACAATCTGCTCATCGGTTTTGGCCAGCGCGGTAAACTGTTTCTGGGTCCTGCGGAACAGTTCCTTATCCACAAGTGTTACCGGGGACGTCCCGCGGTCGTCGATCACGATCGCCTTCAACCCCTTGGCTCCCATGACGGACCCGAGCCCCCCCCGGGCAGCGTGACGGGAGGAGTGGCCATCCTTGTCCGTAAACGCGATTGCGGCGGATTTCCAGCGTCTCTCGCCACCCAGGCCGATACTGACGATGGTGGCTTTGGGATCGATTTTTTCATGCAGCCGGGCGGCAATCTCATAGGTTTTCATCCCCTTGTATACGTCGGCACTCTCCAGTTGGAAGTTGTCTTTGCTGAGATGCAGGAGGTAGAGACCGCCGTCACTGGGCTCCCCTTCAATGATAATCACCCGGATCCCGAGCCGATCCAGTTTCTGACCGGCCGGACCACCCACATTGGCCTCCTTGATACCGAGCGTCAGCGGGCTTTTGGCCCCGATGGAGAGCCGGCCCAGGGAAGAGGCGTTGGTGCCGGCCAGCGGACCGGTGGCAATGACCATCTTGGCCGCTTTTGACAACGGATCGGTTGCCGGTGGGACTTCCTCATTGAGAATTCTGGCGGTCATTCCCCGACCACCCATGATTTCCTGACCGGCAGGAAGATCGGTGACGGTGATTTCAAGCCGGCTCATGTCAACACGTAAAATTTTCATAACTTACTCCCAGAAGTCAATACGATCAAAAAATGGAAAAAAATGCCCCCGGACGGGATGTTAACTCCCTTCACCCGCCACGATCATTGGAGACTCTTTCAGTCTGGATGCAAACACAATATTCAGTGCGGTCAAGGCAATCATGACCAGTAAAAAGGGGGTCATGGAACCGTCTTCAGCCCGGAACATGTCCATGCCGAAGATAAAGAGAATCCCTGAAATCTGACCGGCCAGGACCAGCAGTCCCTGCGAGGTGGCTTCCGGGGCCGGGTAACAGATCTCCGCACTGTACTGGTAAATAATGGGACCGACACTGAGGAAGAAAAATCCGAACACAAAGCCGGAGATCAGCAGCAGCGTGAAACTGGTGGCGTAGGTTAGTCCGATCAGGGTTGGCAGGGTCAGGACCGTGCTCAGGATGACAAAAAACTTGCGTTTCCGGATCCTGTCAGACAGGGTCGGGATGACAATACAGCCGACAATACCACCCACCATGATGAGTGCGCCCAGGGTACCCGCCTGTACTATGGAAAATCCCCGGGGAGCGATCATCTGCTCAATCCAGGTGGTAACAGCGTTGAACATCCCCAGACCGAAGAAGAAGATCACCAGCAGGATAATCATGTTCCGCTGCTTGAAGATATGTTTCAGCCCGTCAAAGACCAGCGTCCGTTCAGTATCCACAGCAGCCGGTGGTGTGGGGGGTTTTTCCCGGACAAAGACCAGGTAAGTCACGGCAAAGAAGAGGGTGAAAAAACCGTAAATCTTCAGCATCCCCGGAATACCATACTCAATGGTCAATACGGGTGTGAGTGCCAGACCGGCCATGATGCCGATAAAGAGAAACAGTGAGGCGATCCCCGCGGCCGTTGCCCGCTCTTCCAGGGGAAACCAGCGGGCGGCCATCGCGGTGAGGGAGTTGAGAATAAACGGCTGGGCCACTGCAATCCCGATCATGGAGGCCAGCACCCAGGTGAAATTATTGCCGCTGAACCCGCGCATCATCGCGAAAATTCCGGTGAGCACCACACCAAAGCCCACCCCCTTGTGAATACCGAACGTGTCGATGGCCCAGGAGGCTGGAATGGAAACAAACAGATAGACGATCATGAAGACCATGGAGAGAAATCCGATCTGCAGTGCCGATACCCCGTAAAAGGCAGTCGCCTCGCTGGTGATGGGGGCGAAGGTAATCCAGAGCATCTGCATGACACACTGCATCATCGAGTAAAAGAAAAGTACCACCCAGCGGTATTTGTATACGGTATAGGTTGCTTTTTCCATGCTCATCTCCTCTTCTGGTCTGGTTACAATCAGATTCCGGTTTGGTTACAATCAGACTGATACCCTTCACTGCTTCCAAAACGTCTCCCGTATCCCGGAAACGCAGTCCATCCTTCAGTATGCCCGACCCGGGGCGTGGAAGCACACCCGTCCAAACAGACGGTTGGTAGATCCCATCACCAGTCACCTCAAAAACGGCTCCTGTCATGGTTAGACCCCGCCCCAGCAATTGTTTGTGGAGATATCATACATAGAGAGTCCTAAAAGCGCAAATCATTCCGCCTCAGAATTTCTGCAAACCAAAGCTGTCCCCACTGCCGATCACAATATGGCGGATGCCTTGCGATAGGGGACCGCTCACGGATTCAGTGTCAGTCTGAACACACTCATAACGATTCGATCACATTTTCCTAATATTGGCCGTATACACTGCCCATACAAAAACACGCAATTTGCCTGCTTATGTACTTCAGTTTCTCAGTCCAGGCAGACGTCCTTCTTGTAAGTGCCACGAAGTGCAAGTGGTTTTTGACTTTTAAAAAACAGGATAGCAATCGCAACCAAACAGGAGAATACGATGAGATTCGTTAACAAATTTTTGATCGGAATGATGGCAGCCATACTCATTGCCGGGAACGTGACCTTTGCAGAGTCAATCAGTGAATTTCGTATTGGTGTGCTGGGAGGTGAAAATGCCTCTGATCGTCTGCGATCCAATGAATGTGTCCGGGAAAGAGCCGAGAAGCTGCTGGGTGTACCAACCAAGATTTTCGCACCTGCCGACTATAACGGCGTGATTGAAGGATTGCTGGGTGGTAACCTGGACGCTGCCTGGCTGGGTGCATCCGGATATGCAAAGATCTATCTGACCAATCCCAACGCGGTTGAACCAGTCCTGACAAAAATCAACAAGGATGGATCCTTCGGGTATTACTCCATCGGTTTCGCCCGGGTTGACAGAGGCATCAAAAGCCTCGCCGATATGAAAGGCAAAGTCTTCGGCTTTGGAGATCCGAATTCCACTTCGGGGTACCTGATCCCATCCATCGAAATTCCCCAGGGTGGCTATCCCATGAAATCCGGTGTGTATTTCAAGGAAGTCAAATTCACCGGTGGACATGAACAAACGATCGTAGCTGTATTCAATGGCGACATCGACGGTGGTGTGACCTGGGCGGATGGCCTTGGCAACTGGAATGACGGATTCAACAGCGGTGCCCTGCGCAAGGCAACCGATGCAGGCCTGGTGGACATGACCCAGATACGCGAAATCTGGCGTTCCAGGCTGATCCCTGAAGGGCCCATCGTCCTCAGAAAATCCCTGCCGGAGTCTGTCAAACTGAAGATCACCGGAATGCTGGCAAGCCTGCCATCCATCGATCCCGAATGTGCCTACGGTTTCATGGCCGGTGAAATCAAGGCCATTGCTCCCATCGATCATACGGACTACATCAGCATCATCGAGGCTCGCAAGCTGAAGTCAAAATAAATAAACCACTGGTATCTCAATCGGCAGCGGTGTTTGATAGCTGCTGCCCTCTTTACTTTTCACGGATCGCCGACTGGAAGGCCCCCCATGCCGCAGCAGAAGTTCAAAGCTGAAATTATCGCGCTGGAGAAAAAGCGTCAGTTGTACTCGGCACTGGTCATTTTTGTAGTTCTGGCAGTGCTCATCGGTGGATACGGCATCAGTAACGAGCTGAATTCCGGTAGTTTCATCAAGGGATTGACCCAATTCTTCGACTATCCCTGGGAGATTGTCCGTGAAGCATGGGATTCCGGAACAGGATTTCTCAGCCTGCTGGTCCGGTTTCTGCCGGCCCTCATGGAGACTCTGAACATCGCCGGAGCGGCATCTCTGATCGGTTGTGGGATCGCAGTGGTTTTGGCCTTTCTCGGGTCCAGCAATTTAGGGGTCAAACCGCCGGTCATCATACCGATGGTACGGCGGATCATGGACGGCATGCGGGCCTTTCCCGAGCTGATTATTGCCCTGTTTTTGATCTACGTTCTGGGTTCCAGTCCAGTCCCGGCAATGATCGCCGTCTCTTTTCACACAGCCGGCGCCCTGGGAAAATTGTTTTCGGAAGTGAACGAAAATATCTATGTAGAGCCGGTTGAAGGACTTCAGTCGTGCGGTGCAGACTGGCTGCAGCGGATGCGATACGGCGTCATCCCCCAGGTGCTTCCCAATTATTTAAGCTATTTCATGCTGCGCCTGGAAATCAACGTTCGTGCCTCCGCTATTCTCGGGTTTGTCGGCGCAGGCGGTGTCGGTATTGAACTGCGACGCACCATCGGCTGGGGCAAAGGGGCCGGAGATGAGACGGCAGC
Source organism: bacterium (assembly GCA_018830885.1). Taxonomy (GTDB): domain Bacteria; phylum SAR324; class SAR324; order XYD2-FULL-50-16; family XYD2-FULL-50-16; genus JAHJRI01. Next base: position 5,153 of record JAHJRI010000208.1, read on the forward strand.
GCTCTTTCTATTGATGATTATGGCTATTTTTGTAATCGATCAAACATCATCGGCTATCCGCCGACGTTTAATTACCGGCCAACAGGCTGCGTAAAAAAAGGAATCATGAGCACACCGTCCCTGACAGTCGATTTTGCCATTAATCCTATTGAATACCGGTCCGTCCTGACCGCAGTTCGCCGCAACAGTCTTCGGTTTGTGGCTGGAACTGGGCTGGTCGTTGGTTATTTGGTTTACATCTTTTTTTCTTTTAATTTCGGGGCATTAATCGAAAAATCCAGGCCGGAACGGGCGTTGTTGCTGGCAACCGATGCGTTCGCCTACAAGATTCATGTGACAAAATTCCTGAGGGGTAACACCGATGTCTCCATCGCCGTAGAAGGGGAACGGACGGCCACCTACAAAACCCCGCCGGATTGGGTGGTTCAATCCGGTGACGTTACAACAGTTGACCTGGAAGACGGCTATTCTGTCGAAGTAAAAGGAAACAGCCTGACAATGGTCGTTCCGGATGTGGGTTTGATACGGGTAATGGTCACCACAAGGGGAGTCGAAACCCGGTTGCCGGAAGGTATAAAAATACCGGCGTGGCTTAGATTCTCACCTGTTAAATTCGAAGCACGACCCACCATCGGGCGTCGCGTCCAGGTTTCAAAAAGTCGTATCGAGGTTCACCGCTATTTTCTCGGGTGGGAAAACTTCTTTTTCCCGTTTCGCTCTGAACTCAGTACCTATTCCGGTTGGGGCATCTTGAAGCTGGCCTTTTCAGACCGCCGCCTGCAGCCGGACATGTCAAACCTGAAACTGATCTTCAGCACAATCTGGTATAACCAGGAATGGCAGCACCGGCATGTCTTTATTGCACTCCTGGAAACACTGCTCATGGCAGTTCTGGGGACTTTCACCGCGGCCCTGGTCGGTCTTCCGCTGGCTTTTCTGGCAGCCACTAATTTTACCCCGTTTCCGGCACTACGGTTTGCCATGCGCAGGTTGTTTGATTTTCTCCGGGGAATTGACATGCTGATCTGGTCGTTGATTTTTATCCGCGCTTTCGGTCTGGGGCCATTGACCGGAGCCCTGGCCATCGCCTTCACCGATACCGGAACCCTCGGAAAACTGTTTTCCGAGGCTCTGGAAGGTGCAGATAACAAACAGATGGAGGGTGTGAATGCAACGGGAGCCAATCGACTGCAGTTTTACCGATTCGGCGTTATCCCCCAGATCATTCCCATATTTGTTTCACAAGGTCTCTACTACCTGGAATCCAATGTTCGTTCAGCCACCATCATCGGGGCATTGGGAGCCGGCGGGATAGGTTTGCTGCTGGTAGAGACCATGAATACACAGCGCGACTGGGAAAACACGCTTTACATTATCATTCTGACGATTTGCCTGGTGATGGTAATGGATGCCCTGTCCAGCAAGTTGAGGAATCGCTTGATCCACGGTGGCCGAGACCAGTCCTGAATCACGTGTTTCCGAATGTTTTCGATACTGCCGGTTCTGGGCTGGCACCAAAAAAGGTCCAGAACCGGTCCTGATTCTCTAACAAACATCCAGAGGTACGCCTGTGATCGTCTCCAATCTGACCAAAAAATTCGGCAAGGTCATCGCTGTCAACTGTGTTTCGTTTCGTGTCGATCAACCACAAATGGTCGGGATTATCGGAGCCTCCGGCGCGGGCAAGTCGACTCTGCTGCGCATGATCAATCGGCTGACCGAGGCCAGCGAAGGCAGCATCGTCGTAGACGGACGTGAGATCCTTTCGCTGAAAGGGAAGGAAAAACGGCGCTGGCAGAAGGATTGCGCCATGATTTTCCAGCAATTCAACCTGGTCCCCCGCCTGGATGTTGTGACCAATGTCCTGCTGGGCAGATTGAATGGGCACGGATCGTTAAAAAGCATCTTCAGTATTTTTGGCAGACAACTGGTCTCCGAAGCCATGTCGGCACTCACACGCCTGGGGATCGCCGACCAGGCCCTGCAGCGGGCTGACACATTATCCGGAGGTCAGCAACAGCGGGTTGCCATCGCCCGCGCGCTGATGCAGCAGCCAAAAACAGTACTGGCCGACGAACCTATTGCTTCGCTTGATCCCATGAGTGCAGAAGTTGTCATGAACGCCCTGCGCGAAATCCGGGATCGCGATCAACTGAACGTGATCTGCAACCTTCATACACTGGATACAGCCAGGACCTATTGTGACCGCGTTATCGGCATGTCGAACGGCCGTGTTGTTTTCGATGACCTGCCGGCGAAGCTTACTGCGGAAGCAGTCCGCAAAATCTATGGTGCCTCAGCAGAATTGAACGAAGGGGTCACCTCTACATCCATCTATGGCTTATCGACTGACCATCATCCAGGTACTGCTAAGCCGGCTTTCTCTCAGCTCAAGCCGGCTTAGGAACGACCAGACATGTTTGCCCGGGATAAGAGACTGATATCCAAACTGAACGCGGCCATATTCCCCGGGATGTTGTGCACAAGCAAGGCTTCTATTCATTTAATAAAAAACAACCTGTTGTAAAAGGTCTCTTATGAAACAGAGCATCATTAACGCCGATATTGTCCTGAAGGATCAGGTATTAAAGTCTGAAACCCTCATCATCAGCGATGGCCATATCGAATCGATCGGAGCCGAATCCACCGAGAACACAAGTGTCCACGACCTGAAAGGGGCTTACCTGCTGCCCGGCCTGATAGATCTGCATTGTGATGCCATCGAAAGGGTCATTGAACCCCGGGCTGAGGTCTATTTCCCCATCGATTTTGGTATTGCCCAGATGGACCGGATTAACGCTGCGGCTGGGATCACGACCGCTTACAACGCCATCTCCTTCCACGATGGGGATTTCGGTATCCGGGGCTCCAAAATGGCATCCAGGATAGTAAAAGCAGTCAAGTCTCTGGGCAATACGCTTGTTGATAACCGGATTCACTGCCGTTATGAAATAACGGAACCCAGGATACTGGAGAGTGTGATCCAACTGATTGATGAAAACCAGATCGACCTTCTATCCTTTATGGATCATACCCCCGGTCAGGGACAGTTTAAAGATACGATTGACTACATCAAATACCAGCGAAGGAACATCGGCTTTGAGACTGACGAAATCTACGATCAACTGAAAATAAAGATCGACAATCGCAGATCTTCGGCCGAGCGTATCGCCCGAATCTGTGATCATGCCAAAAAACAGTCCATCTGCTTGATCAGTCACGATGATGATACCCCGCAAAGAGTTTTTGAATTAATGGAATTAGGTGTGACGATCAGCGAATTCCCAATCAACATGGAAACCGCAAGCGAAGCCAAAAAACAGGGGGTGACAACTGTTTTTGGAGCGCCGAACACCCTGCGCGGCAAAAGCCAGAGTGGTTCGATCAGGGCCGTGGAAGCGATAGCCGGTCGGGTGGCAGATTGTCTCTGTTCCGACTACTACCCTTCGACCCTGATATCCGCTGTGTTTATGCTGCCTGAAGAAGTCTGTATTCCGCTGCCTGAAGCAATTAATATGGTGACATTGAATCCGGCAAGGGCTGTCAACCTCAATGACAGAGGGGAAATATCGGTCGGCAAAGTGGCTGATCTGGTCAGTATTCGCAAAATCGACAATCATTTTCAGGTCACCTCTACGTGGAGACAGGGCGCCAAGGTGTTCAGCGCAGACTATGTGTAGCATCAGTGCACATGCAGGAACCAATATCGGTCCCTGAGGATGTGGCGCCTTTTGTCAGGCTCACCGAACCACGGATCCCGGAAACATGGCCGGTCTTTAATCTGCAGAGCGCCTCAAAGAAGGATGGCAACCGGGTCCTGGATGGCAGGAGTCAGCCTTTCAACCAGACGGATGATAAAGGTTGCCCATCTCGTATTTGAAACCGAAAACCAAGTTGAATGAATTCACTTTCAAGAGGAACATGCACATCAATCTAGCAGAACTGAAAGAGAGTCGGTTCGATTTCGTCCATGACAGCCAGAAAACCTTCAGAACACTAATGATGGCGTTGGCCTTTCCCGGTAAGATCTTTCATCTGCCGGTACTGCCGCTGTCGTTTTCCGTTGCTGAAGTCCACTGTGTCCTGCAACCGTTTCTGACGTTGCTGGACCTTGAAACCAGTTTCGCCATCGTGGCTGACGATCCACGCATGCTGGACGAGATCACCCGCTATATCGAATTGAATACAAACTGTCCGCTGGCACCCTGTCAGGAAGCAGATTTTATCCTTTGCCTGGGAACATCCTTATATAATCGATTCCCTGAACTGAAAAAGGGTAGGCTTTCCTCACCGGACAACAGTGCCACAGTTTTTTATCTGGTCGACAGGATTGAAGAAGCCCAATTTTTGGGCTCCACCCGATTATCGCTGGCAGGTCCCGGAATACGGACGACCCGGAATGTCTTCATTTCCGGCCTGGATGAAATGGAAATATCAACGTGGGCCGAGCAGAAGAATGATTATCCTCTGGGGATTGATATTTACCTGACCAGCAGATCAGGCGATTTGATCGGGATTCCCCGTGCAGTCAAATTTTAAGGAGCAGGAGGTGTAAATATGGGATATGTCGGTGTCAAAGGCGGCAAAGATGCAATTATCAATGCCGAGGAGCTGGTTGAGTACTACCGGTGCAAGGATGGCGGGATTCCGCTGCAGGCCAGCCAGATCGAAAATCAGATGCGGCTGCTCGTGGACAAGGTGATCAGTGAGGGATCACTCTATTCACGGACAGTTGCCGCCATTGCCCTGAAACAGACAGAGGGGGATCCCATGGAAGCGGCATACCTGGTGCGGGCGTTTCGTTCAACGGTACCCAGATCAGTCTTTTCCATACCCGCCAGCAGCGATGAAATGATCTGCCTGAGGCGAATCTCATCCTCGTTTCAGGACATTCCCGGTGGGCAGGTGCTGGGGCCCTCCCGCGACTATTCTCAACGTCTGATCCGTTTCGATCTGGAACATGAAGAGACGTTCAAGGTGGATCCGCCCAGAAAAAAGGATTTCACCCGTTTGGATGGTCCCGTGGAAAAGGTGATTGACTATCTGAGGAAAGAGGGGTTAATGGAACCGGTCGTCAAAAAACCGGGTCTGGTGCCATACGACATTACCCGTCAGCCGCTGGTTTTTCCCATGAACCGCTCAGCCCGATTGCAGCGGCTGACACGGGGTGAAGATGGCGCTCTGCTTGCAATGGGGTATGCCAGCCTCAGGGGATGGGGCAGCGTGCATCCTACCCTGGCGGAGGTCAGGGTAGGATATCTGCCGGTAAAAATAAGGCATCCCTACTGGAAATCGGAAGTGACCATCGGCCGGGTCATGGTCACTGAGGTGGAAGCCATCTGCAGCTTCAAGAAAACGGTTGACAAGGAAACGGGTGAGGAGAGGTACGCTTTTACCTTGGGTTATGGTCTGATTTTCGGCCACAACGACCGTAAAGCCATCGCCATGTCCATTCTCGATCGGGCACTCTGTTCGGAGGACCCGCAATCTCCCATAGAGGACCAGGAATTTGTGCTGTTTCATATCGACAGCATGGAATCCCAGGGATTTATCTCCCATCTCAAACTGCCTCACTATGTCTCATTCCAATCGACGCTGGACCGCATTCGCAGTATCCGCAAAAAAACATCTAGTCCTGCAAAAACGGCAGACGGAGTTGACCATGTATAATTTTGCCCTGCTGGATGAAAACTCAAAACGCGAGGTTCGCAGAGCTCTGTTGAAGGCCATTGCCATTCCGGGCTTTCAGGTTCCTTTTGCGTCAAGGGAACTTCCCATTTTCTTTGGCTGGGGAACCGGCGGCCTGCAGATTACACTGTCCCTTATCGGCAGGGAAGAGATCCTGAAGATTTTTGACCAGGGCGATGATGACAGCGTAAACGCCGTCAACCTGAAACGGCTCGTGCAACTGACCACCGGTGTCGCAGTGACCAGTGTGACCGGTGAGGCCACACTGCTGCAGACACGGCACCGTATCCCGGAACATCCCCTCAGATCCGACCAGGTGCTGGTCCTCCAGGTCCCCATACCGGAACCGTTGCGCAGAGTGGAACCCCGGGAAAAAGAAACGGTCCGGATGCATGCTGAAAAGGACTACGGAAAAATGTTTGTCCAGCTTTACGAAGATGTGCTTCATCACGGTGAAATCACACTGTCATCCGATTACCCGGTGCTGGTTTTTGATCGGCACATCATGGCGACCTCGCCCATCCCGCGCTGGGACGTTCCCAGACTGGACAATGCAGAAAACCTGTTTCTCTTCGGCGCGGGCAGAGAGAAGAAAATCTATGCCATACCCCCCTATACCAGGGTTGAACCACTTTCACTGGACGACTATGCGTTTCGGACCGAGACCTTTGATGGCAAGCGCTGCGTGTTTTGCGGCAGCGGCAGCACATACCTGAACGAAATTCCAGCACCCGGAGGTGTCGGCCAGGCTTATGCGTGCAGCGATACCCACTTTTGTCAATCAAACAGGAACAATCAGGGCTATGCCGGCAAATGACGGTTGGATCTTTGGATTAGTTTGATATTGTTGTTAAATCGTATTCCAGACACCTGTATTTATCAAGTATATGTTTTGTCAAATCGGTCACATTTTGAATAATTCCTGGTAAATGACTTAAAA
>JAHJRI010000209.1 GCA_018830885.1 bacterium
ATGTGTGAGTCGAGAGAAAAAATGGAACCCGACTAACCTGAATAAAAATTTTTGAAACCGAACTGCGAGGATGCGATGTTTTGCCTTCTCGCTTAAACAATCCCGCTTGTCTCAAAAAACACTTTTTGCAGCGGACTCATTATTGGAAATAATAATGAAACTAATCAAACCTGAATTCGAAGAACTGTTCAAAGAATATCCGCTCTATTCACAGGAACATGAAGAAGATCCAAAAGTGATCGCAATACTATTTGATCCATGCGGTTCTGCGACCTTGTTCCTATTAGAATATGATCCTGCTGAGAAGATTGCGTTCTGTTTTGTGACAGGAATGGTGGCAGATGAGTGGGGTTATTCCAGTTTAACTGAACTGGAGAGCATTCAGAGGCCATTTGGATTGACGATAGAGCAGGATATCTATTTTCAGCAGAAGCGGTTGAGCGAAGTGGAGAAGTGACTGGGTTAAAATCTGACTTCGCTGGTAAAACCTGCCCGAAGACAACATCATTTTCCTGATCGCTTTAGTAATTTATTTTCCTATATGACGTGTATTGCACACTGCGCTTGTTCAACTACAGGATAGATTACGGCTACGCACAATCTATCCTTATTTGTTAAGCCAGACTTACTCACGTACATACCGCAAGTGGGTAGCGGCAGGACTATCAAGTACCCTGTCAATTCGAAATTGGGGCACCGGCTCGCGCAGGTTATCGAAAAGGCGTCGCCCTCGACCAAACATGACTGGTGCTAGAGCGATCTCCATCTCATCGATCACACCCAGATTTAAATACTGCTGGATTACGTCCGCGCCGCCCGAGATGCGAATATCACGATCGCCCGCAGACTCTCTAGCCTGCTCAAGGGCGCTCTCCAGGCCGTTCTTGACGAAGTAGAATGTCGTCCCGCCCGGCCGGACCCAAGGTTCGCGCTGCTCGTGGGTAAGAACGTATACAGGAGTGTGAAACGGCGCCTCCTCAGGCCATGAGACCTCTCCCTGCTCGAACATTCGCTTGCCCATGATGTTGGCTCCGCTGCGCTCCATGGTATAACGAAGCATGTCATTAACCGGACCAGTCTCTCCGCCAGGTCCGAACTTGAGATTCTCGCGGAAGTATTGCAGTTTAAGAATCCAGCTCATCATCGCACCCCACTTCGCGCCCCAGTCCTTGTACTCGGGTCTACCCCAATTCTCTATGGTCATTCCTTCAGGTGCCATGCAGCCGTCAAGGCTAAGTCCGATGTTCACGAATATCTTGCTCATGACTCTCCTCTCTCACTTTCCGATTATCGTCCAGAAGAAATTCGTATCTATTCAGTTCAATTTCCGCTCAGCTCCGAAGGTATTGTGTTTCAAGAACCTTGGAAGCCATGGATGGCTTCCAGGAGCTCCAGGAGGATTCATGCGTTTCTTGAAACACAATACCTTTGGGGCGTATACAGATGAATAGTTACAAAAATTCAATATATTCCCTTAATTCGATCAAGACGAACCTTCCTTCAAAGTCGAATCCCATGGATCCAACTTTTGCATTCATACGATAATGGCTTTTTTATATTATCTGTTCTCAACATATTGCTTAAAATTATCAAGTATTGATTGCCATCCATTTTTTTGCATTTCTATTGAATTTTCTGTTTCGGCATCAAAAGTAGTTGTTACTTTGGTTTTATTGCCAAGGTTTTCAAAAAATACACTCACTTTTCTCCCATCTTCAAGTGTATATGTAAATCGTTCTCCAAATACAAGTTCAGCATAGGTTGCTTCAAAGTCGAATCCCATTGATCCATCTTTTGCCTCCATTCTTGCTTTATATTTTCCACCAACCTGCAAATCGTTCTCTGCATTTGGACAACACCAGTCTTCTGATGCGAAATTCCAAGATGTAATATGTGCTGGATCAGTATAGCAGTCCCATACTTCTCTAGTACCAGCTGTAATTGTTGTTTCTATTGTAATTTTCATAGTACTGTCCTTGAAAATCAAGGTTTGGCAATATACTCCAGTTTGTAATCCAAACATCATTTTTCTATTTGAAAGATGAAAGCTGGGTTAGGGGTGAGTTTCAGTTTTGAAATTTCCATTTTCTTCAGCGGCAGTTCTTTATGCAGGAAAGCCAGTTTTTACCTCACCTGAGCGCTTGAAATTAACGAAGATCACTCCCTTTGGCGAAATCTTACTGTCTGTTAGCTCGAATGCTACTGGAATCGTACCCTCGGCGAATAGTCGTTTACCTGAGCCGAGGGTTATCGGAAAAATCTTGAACCAGAATTCATCAACCAGATCGTACTTCAGGAGCGTCTGTACCAGGTTGCCACTTCCCCAAACGTGCAGATCGGGACCGTTCTTATGTTTAAGCTCCTTCATCTCATTAGCTGCGTTCCCAGTCAGAAGCACCGAATTTTCCCAATCAGGCTTGAACGACGGGTCGCGAGATGCGACATATTTTTTCACCTCATTTATACCGGGCCAATTATCAGCGTGATGTGGCCAATAGCTTGCGAAAATTTCGTATGTCTTCCGACCAAGAAGCAGCTCCGATCGTTCTAAAGACATCTGCTCCACCATTTCCTTGCCGGAATAATCGTCCATGTAAGGAGCCGTCCACCCACCATACTTGAAACCGCCCGAGATATCCTCCTCGTTCCCACCAGGCGCCTGCATGACACCATCGAGGGTCAAAAATTCAATAACAGTAATTTTTCTCATGGTCTTCACCTTGAAATTACGTCATGGGTAATGGTTGGATGATACTGACACGGTTGTCTTCAGTATCCGTAAACGAAACATATGTGCCACTACCTGGAATGTCCATGGGTTCGCCTAAAACTTTGCCACCATTTTTGTTGATAAGATCCATTGATTCTTTAATGTCATCAACCGCTATTACTACAGATGGATATTGTGCCGGCCAGTCAGGCTTCTTTGGGAAAAAGCCTCCTCCAATTGCACCCCTCGCAACGTCCTTAAATATCGAATCGCGTTTCTCATTTGCATATGCCGTTTTTGCGAGCACATAGTCCATCATATCTGATCCGAGCTTTGTCATCTCCCAGCCAAAAACGGTTGAATAGAATTTTACCATTCGCTCTTTGTCTTGGTAAGGCATTTCAAAATGCACAACCGGGTTCATTTTTTTCATATTGTTCTCCATATAAAAACACATATTTGTGTTATCTATTCCTCAACAACCATTTCAAATCCGCCATAGATCATTCGTTTACCGTCAAATGGCATAGGATTTTTATCTGGAGCCAGTCTTGGATCTTCCATTGATTTTTTCATTCCTTCATTTCTTATCTCTTTGGATGGCCACACAATCCAGGAAAATGCCACGGTTTCATCTGATTTACACTTGACCGCCATTGGAAATGAAGTAACTTCGCCATCAGGGACATCATCCCCCCAGCATTCCACCTGTTTTAAAGCACCGTATTCTTTAAACACCGCTGCTGCTTCTTTTGCGTGTTTTATGAATGCTTCTTTCTATGCCGGCAAATGACGGTTGGATCTTTGGATTAGTTTGATATTGTTGTTAAATCGTATTCCAGACACCTGTATTTATCAAGTATATGTTTTGTCAAATCGGTCACATTTTGAATAATTCCTGGTAAATGACTTAAAAA
>JAHJRI010000210.1 GCA_018830885.1 bacterium
ACCCAATATGTGTGGGTACCTGTAAGCGGAAAGAGGTTGTTTGTTCAGAAAACCTTGGAAGCCAGGGATGGATTCCAGGAGCGCCAAGGATGGATGCATGCGTTTTTCTGAATAAATAACCTCTTGAAGCGGTTATGATCATAACCCCACATGTTTTTGGTGCACCCTTGGGTGTTGCTGAATTGACAGTTTTTCAGCCAGGATATATGTGATATAGACCGATCCGGTTTTTTTGCATGGCAACTGGGAATCGGTCCGGGTGAACAACCGAACAACCTCCGGGCCGTTTCTCAAGTCTCTTTCTCACTTAACCCAAACACGGAAACAGGAAAACGATGTCAAACAGTATAAAAAAACCTGAAGATTTGGATGGCAGGACATTGGTAAAACTGATCCTGGATATGGCGCATCGACTGGTTGTGCACCACACCCTCTGGTATACCGAAGTATCTCATCAGATGGGGGTGGAAAAAGCTCATACTGCGCTGGAACAGGTTTTTGAGAAGAGCCTGGCGGTGCAGCTGAACCGCTTGTCAAAGGTCCTCGGTTTTGAAATGAAGGATGGAGTGCCGGCCGTTTTGCTGGATATGCCGCGGACTTCCCAGATTGAACTGCTCGACAGTCTGGCCACCAACTGGCTGGCGAATGACGGGATCTGGTTTCAGACTGTTGAATTCGCTGACGGGATGAATGATGCCAAACGCTGCAACGATTCATGCTGGGCCCAGTTCTCTCCGTTTGAAGCCAGATCAATTAAGAAAATCCTGGCGCTGGGGGAATATCCCGGGCTGGAAGGGCTGAAAGCAGCGCTGAATTTTCGGCTCTACGGCCGGATCAATTCTCAGTCATTTTCCGAGGAGACCCCGGACAGTTTTGTATTCCAGATGAATGAATGCAGGGTCCAGGTGGCTCGAAAACGAAAAGGGCTCGATGACTATCCCTGCAAATCGGTCGGACTGGTTGAATATCCCTATTTTGCAAGGGCGGTGGATGCCCGTATTGTGACCACCTGTATCGGCTGTCCCCCGGATGATCATCCCGCGACCTGGTATTGTGCCTGGCGGTTCAGTCTGAAAGCGGACGAAACGGATGCCATCGCTGCTGATGAACCGCTGCAAAAGTCCAATTGATAACCTGCTGCGCCTATGCGTGCACCAGAAACATGTGGGGTTGTGGTCATAACGGCTTCAAGAGGTTATCTATTCAGAAAAACGCATGAATCCATCCTTGGCGATCCTGAAATCCATCCCTGGCTTCCAAGGTTTTCTGAACAAACAACCTCTTTCCGCTTACAGGTACCCACACATATTGGGTGCACCTGCGCCTAATCTTGACTGGACAGGACACCTGTTTTTGTGATTCTGTTGCAGATATAGCAACGATCGAGACACAAAAACGGAATCCGCATGATGCGTTTCAAACCAACTTGTCTATCCACCTGGGCCCTGTTTTTCTCAGTCCTGTTCCTTCTGTTTCCAATGGCCTGTCCGGATGAAATTCGGTCCGCCCAGAGAAATAAGTCTTTTCTGAAGGAATACACATTCGGGAAAAAACAGAAATTTAGAGCCGGGTTTGACGGCAGAACGATTATTGCCCAGTTTCAGCCCCGGTCGGGTGACGGCATTTATCGGTTTGCCAGCTGGACACTGGACAACTGGAAAAATCGATTTAACGATATTAAGAAATACAATCGGAATCGACCCCTGTTGGTCCACCATTATGTCCAATTTCCGTTCAAGGCGCTGAATGGGGACATGCAGAGTATGGTGCTGCAGGCGGTTTTCGAAAACGATTCCAGCGAGGAGGATGGATGGGCGCATCGGGTAGTTTATTCAGGGGAGACGATCAGCCTGATTGCCGGCGTTTTCGCCCGCGACGATATTCCCCCGGAAACCCTTATAAAATATAATGAACTGAAATATAAGGGGAGACGTCTCAAAAAAGGGGATACCATCATGATCCCCTGGAAATGGGTCAAGGAATCGCTCCATCTCAGGCCTATCCTGGTGCGTGAACCCCTGACCATGGGGGAAGTGGAATATGATAAACGGTATGCCTATTATCGACTGCAAAAGGGCGAAAGCCTGTATTCGTCCGTTGTTGTCCGTTTCACCGGCCGTACCCTGGCGGAAGACGTCAACGAGATGGCCGATCAGCTCCTGAAATTGAACCGTATCCCGAACGCACATTTTATCCCGGTCGGTAAGAATCTCAAAATCCCCATTGAATGGATCAGTGAGGAGTATCTGATCCAGAAGCAGACCCTGGAAAAGGTCCCGGAGCCGGATGAAGCACCTGAACCAAAAACCATGGCCAAAAAGGACCAGCCGATTCACATCATTCTGGACCCCGGTCACGGCGGTATCGATCCGGGGGCTGTCTTTGGATCGAAGCGAAAAGGGTTCCAGATTTTCGAGGATGAGACCGTCTATGACATCAGCCTCAGGGTGGCTGAGCTGCTGAAGAAGCAGCACTATATCGTCCATACCACCCTGGTCGATCCCGACCAGCAGGATCCGGTCAAACTTCTGGGGACGGTAAAGGACGAGGATGAGTACATACCGGTATCACCCGAATATCAGGTTCGGAATGCCGGGATCGGCATCAATATGCGGATATACCTGGTTTGCGATATCTATAAACGCCTCATTGCCCAGAATGTGCCCCGGGAGAACATCCTGTTTCTGAGTCTGCACGGTGATGCGTTGCACCCTTCGCTGAGGGGGGTCACGGTATACTTTCCGGATCACCGTCTGCGGACGGCCAGCTTTAAACTCAGCCAGCGTGTTTACAAGCGAAGGAAAGAATACCAGCGGGAACTCAAATTCAGGGACCGGGAAAATATCCGCTCCACCAAGGTCAGTTCGGAATTTGGGAAACAGGTCATTGCAAGCTTTCAGAAAGCGGGTATGGAAACGCACAGCTCCTTTGCCGTCAGGGGCTACTACTACCGCAAGGGAAAACGAACGCTGCCGGGGATTCTGCGTTACAGCACGATCCCCACTTCGGTGCTGGTTGAGGTGGGCAACCTGAATAACCTTCAGGATCGAACCGCTCTGCTCAAACCGGAATTTCGCCAGCAAATCGCCTCGACCCTGGTGGCATCCATTAATCAGTACTATGAGCGGATCTGATTCGGTCCGGGTTGCGGTGCATGATGATAAAATACTCCGTTCCGAAACCGGACTGGGAGCGGACGGTGATCATCCCCCGGTTTCTGTTGATGGCGTTCTTGACGGTATCCAGACCGGGACTGTGTCCTGAAAGGTTGCTGATTGACAAGGCCGTGGAGAAGCCCGGTTTGAAGATCAGGTTGAGGGCCTGTTTGCGTTCCACTTTGGTCCCGGGTTTGATGAGGCCCAGTTCTATGGCTCTGTTGACCAGGCTGTCGGGATGAAATCCCTGGCCGTCGTCCTGGATGGTGATCTGGATATTCTGCGCTTTGTTCTCAACCTGGATCCGGATTGTTCCCCAGGGCCATTTACCGACTGCCTCCCGGATCATCGGGTCTTCAATCGCCTGCCCCACCGTCATGCGGAGAATTCCGGTCAGTGCGAGAAGGATAACTTCTGCTGTCCGGCTGGAGATTCGTCCCTCCTCACCCGTTACTGTCACCTTAACCTCCTTGCCCAGTTCCCTGGCGGCTGCCCGGACGATAATCCGGGCCTTGCGACGGATGAACTCAAGCTGCAACGGCGCTTTCCAGGAGACTATTTCAGGCTGCAGATCAGGATGACGGGCCAGCAGCTGATCCACCTCATCCTGGGTAATGGGAATCAGCTCTCCTGCCTTTTCTTCTCCGAAGTATTTCAAGTAAAGGGCGTGGGTTTTTTCCAGCGCTTTACTCAGTGATACGAGCATGGGATCGATCACCTTCCGGCCAATGGCCCGGGACCGGTTCTTCATCTTGAAAAGCCGGCTCTCATAGGTGTGGGCAAGGGTAACCAGATGGTCAAGCGGGAATATGGCTGCCTCCTCCTTGAGCGTGTGCAGAAGATGATATATCTCGATCAGTTCTGTATCCGTCAGGAGTCCGTCATCCCGTTGCATGGACTGCTGTCCCGACGCTATCAGGAGACTGTTATTCTTGTAGAATTCTAAATAGTCGAGTGGATGGCGGACGATTTCCAGGATCATCTCGAACTGTTTCTGTTCCGCTGCCCGGGCTTTTTCAGACTGTCGCAGGGTGGAAAGATCCTCTCCGATGACCAGGATCTGCACCAGCTCTTGCGGGATTCCCCGGTAGATGGGGTGATAGGTGAGTCTGATCGCTCTGCCGCTGATCTCGAGCTCTCCGGGAGCGAGTGCTGTCAGTTCTTCAAAGGAGATGGCACCGTTTTCTGCAAAAACCATCTCGAGGACGGAAGAAAGGTCCTTTCCACAGGGCTGAAAGACGGTTTCGTTGACGTTTTTTCCTGTGATATCACCAAAAAGAACCGACACCAGCCTGGAGTAAATCGAGGTGGCACGGCCGGCTTTATCGACGATTAAAAACAGGGCGGGAACGTTATTCAGGATAGTGTAGATAATATCATGTGCCTGTCTGCGACTGCTATCCATGACTGCGGCTAATCTGGCCGTTTCCCGGGTTCCCTGCGGATGGATGCCGGTTTGATAGTCGCCGTCGGCAAAACGACGGACCTGATGATATAAACCGTTCAGGGAAGTCGTGAGGTAACGGGAAATCAACAGCAGGATCAGTAGAACGACGAGAATCATCATGGCACTGAATAGAACCATCCGGTTACCCAGCAGGGTCATGCCCGACATGCTGCTTTTCAGGTCCGCCCGCACGGTCAGGGCTGCCATGGGTTGCCCCCGGATTGCCGAGAGATGGCACCGCATGCATGCCGCTCCGGCCAGGACCGGTGAGGTGATCTGTAAATAGGGCTGTTGCTTTTCCATCCCTTTTCCCCGGTACTGCTTACCCGTTGCGATCACCAGGGTTTCAATCTCATCAGGCAGGGGGTATCTTTCAGGATGATCGTCAAGTACCGCCTGCAACATCTCCTCCCTGACAACGGGTGCCGGGATGATCGTTGTGCGGATATCGAGCCGGGCCGGCAGCGGGGCAATATCCTGCATTTGTCGGTGATATTTCGCCCGCAGCTGGTTGACCGTATCGTTTCCGGCGACCTGGTATCCTGCTGCCCCCGAGATCAGGTGCAGGGCCTTTTCCAACTGCGCGATCTGTTCCCGTCGGGCCCGGTTTTGAATATCGATGGTAGTCCGGTCTCCCCGCAGGCTGTCCAGCATCTGGTGGAACTCCTTGATTTCCCGTGGATTGTTAATCATCAGGACGCGCAGGGTGGTTTCGACATGCCGGGTGACTTCGAGCAGGGAACGATTCATCTCCCGTTCCATCACCCGGGTGGTATTGGAGGCTACGAAGCGGATCTGGATCATCAGGAGCAGGAGCAATGTAACGGTAATCGGCAGCGCGAAAAACCAGAAAGTGGAGATACGGTTGAGAAGTCTCTTCATGGGGAAATCCTCGGTCTCGGGGCTTTGCTGAATCGAATCGGCTTCAGGGAAGACCCGCACCCGGGCCTATCCCGCATTCAGCACTGAACCTACATCAATACCAGTGGCAGGTCAATCGAAACTGAGCGCCTGAATGGGGTCCATGCGGGAAGCCTTGCGGGCGGGATAGAATCCGAAAAAGATCCCTACCGAAGCTGAAAACAGGGTGGCAATCAGGATGGAATTCAGGGTGATGATGGTCGGCCACTGGGCCAGGAAGGAAATCAGGTTGGCAATCCCGATCCCCAGCAGCGTGCCGATGACACCGCCGAAAAAACTGATGGTGATGGCTTCAACCAGAAACTGAACCAGAATATCCCGTTCCCTTGCCCCAATGGCAATTCGGATACCGATCTCCCGGGTACGTTCCGTCACGGAGACCAGCATGATATTCATGATGCCGATCCCGCCCACCATCAGGCTGATGGTGGCCACCGCGATGAAAAAGAAAGACATGGTTTTGTTGGCTTCTTCCGCCCGGGTTGCGAATTCCTCCAGGGTGCGCGCTGAAAAATCGTCTGCCTGCCCGGGGAGAATCTGGTGACGTCGTCGCAGAATTGATTCAATCTCCAGTTTGGCCTGCTGAATCTGCTCCCTGGAGCGGGCGGATACCATGATGACATGAACCAGTCCCGGGATCCGGTTGTGAATCAGACGCCGGTTCAGACTGGAAAAGGGAATGATGACCGTATCGTCCTGATCCCGTCCGCCGGGGGAGGTCCCCTTTTTTTCCAGGATCCCCACAACCCGGAACGGAACGTTGCCGATACGGATGGTTTGGTCAATGACCGGTTCGCCCGGCGCAAAGAGACTCTCGACTACCGTATTGCCCAGTACCACCACGCTGGCGGCGGATCTGATATCCTGGTCGCTAATGAAACGTCCTTCGCTCAGGGAGAGTTTGCGGATGTGCTGGTAAACAGGGGTGGTTCCGGAAACACGGGTTCGCCAGTTTTTGTTCCCGAGCACCAGTTGGGCCTGGGTACTGAGAATATAGCTGACGGATTCGATGGCCGTGGCTTCACCAGCGATTGCGGTGGCATCATTGATCCTCAGTGTGAACTGGGATCCGAATCCGCCCCGGACGCCGCCTCTGGTTGTGGAACCGGAGAAGACGAAAATGATATTGGAGCCCATATTGTCAAACTGCTCCTGCACCCGCTGGTTTGCCCCTTTGCCGATGCTCATCATCACAATAACCGAGGCGATGCCGATGATCATGCCCAGCATGGTTAGAAACGTTCTGATTTTATATGCCAGCAGGGCCTGGATGGCCAGCCTCAATGCCGTAATCAGGATGTTCATGTCAGCATAATCCCGCTATTCATGGCGCAACGCTTCGATGGGATCCAGCCGGGATGCCTTGCGGGCTGGATAGTAACCAAAAAATATCCCGATCAGGGCCGAAAAAAAAGTGGCAACCACAATCGATTCCGGGGATATAATGGTCGGCCAGCCGGCGATGGCCGATATAAACCGCGAGGCGGCAATCCCCAGGGCTGTCCCCGCGATACCGCCGGCAATACTCATGGTGATGGACTCCACCAGAAACTGGGTCAGGATATCCCGCTGCTTGGCGCCAATGGCCATCCGTACCCCGATCTCCCGGGTTCGCTCGGTGACGGTCACCAGCATGATATTCATGATTCCGATGCCTCCCACCACCAGGCTGATGGATGCGACGGCGATCAACAGCAACCGCATGATCGCTGTGGATTCAGCCGCTGCCTCCGCAAATTCGTCCAGGGTGCCGACAATAAAGTCATCGTCGTCCCCTGCGGGTATACGATGGCTCTGACGCAGGGCCGTCTCCATCTCCCACTTGGCACGGGGGACCAGTTCCTTGGAACGAGCGGAAGCCATGATGAAATGGACCATGCCCGGGAGTTCCCGTCCCATCAGTTTGCTGACGGCCGTGGTGTAGGGGATGATGATCACATCGTCGGCGTCCCGTCCGTCGGGAGTTCGTCCCTTGCTGGTCAGGACCCCGATGACGGTGAAAGGAACCTTTCTCAGTCGGATCCTGCGCCCGATGACATCTGTCCCCGGGTCAAACAGGTTTTCCGCCACCACTGAACCCAGCACCGCTACATTGGCTGCTCTTCGCAGATGCTGTTCGCTGAGAAACTCCCCCTCCTGGAGTGTCCAGTTCGTGATGGCGGCATAGGTGGGCACCGCTCCCTGGAGGGTGGTACCCCAATTTTTGTTTTCGGCGATGGCCTGTACAACCCCATTGATCTGATAGGAGATCTCCTTGACGGACGGGCACAACCGGCTGATTGCCTGGACATCCTTCAGACGCAGGGTGGGCTGTGATCCCTGCCCGCCCCGGACACCCCCTTTTTTGCTGGAACCGGAGATGGCGTAGAGCAGGTTGGTCCCCATGCGATTAATCTGGTCCTGTATTGCCTGATTGGCACCCTGGCCGATACTGACCATCACGATGATCGTGCCGATGCCGATGACAATTCCCAGCATCGTGAGCAGTGTCCTTCCCTTATAGGCCCAGAGTGCGCTGATGGCCTGCTGGAATGCGGTCAGGTAAAAATTCATGTCAGTGGCTCTCGTCGCTTTCGATGATGCCGTCCCTGAGAATAATGCGTCTTCTGGCGTTCTGCCCGATTTCGGGATCATGGGTGACCAGGATGACCGTAATTCCCTGTTGATTAAGCCTGACCAGCAGGTTCATGATATCCTGGCCTGTCCGGCTGTCAAGGTTTCCGGTCGGCTCGTCCGCCAGGATGATGGGGGGATTGTTCACCAGGGCCCGGGCAATGGCTACCCGCTGCTGCTGTCCTCCGGATAGTTGACGGGGTTCGTGATCGGCTCGGTCCTCCAGACCGACCATTTTCAAGGCTTTGAGGGCAATCTCCCGCCGATCGGGAATCGCCGGTCGGCGGTAAAGCATCGGCAGTTCCACATTCTCCAGGGCGGATGAACGATGCAGGAGGTTGAAACTCTGGAAGATAAACCCGATCTTGCGGTTTCGAATTTCTGCCCGTTTGTCCCGTGAGATGGAAGAGACATCCTCCTGTTCCAGACGATAACGGCCCTTGCTCAGGCTGTCCAGAAGACCCAGAATGTGCATCAGGGTGGACTTGCCGGATCCGGAAGTTCCCATAATGGCGACAAATTCACCGTCATGGATGATCAGGTCGATCCCCTTGAGGGCTTCCACCGTTTCGCCGCCCATGGGAAATATTTTGCGGATGCCCTCCAGCTGGATGATGGGTGACGGTTTGCTCATCGTCGTCCCCGACCGGGCATGAAGGGATTGGATGAGGTGGCTGATCGCTCGGCGCGGTTCTCAAAGTCGATTCCGACAATCACATCATCCCCCGCTTTGAGACGGCGGGTCAGAATCTGGGTTTCGATTTCGTTGCTGATTCCGGATAAAACCTTAACCATCAGGGGCTCGCCCTGGTCATCCACGATATAGACAGTGGCCGGTTTGTTCTCACCGCTTTTATCGGCTGCAGCTTTACGCCACTGGGCAATCAGGGTGTTCATTTTGGGTGTCTGTTCCGGCGTCAGCAGAGGATAAAGCTGGGTGATCACCGCCTTCATGAAGTCATGGTAGGCCTTTTTTTTACTGTCGTCATTTTCAGCCGTTTTTGCCGTCGCCTGGAGTTTCTTGCCTTCGTTGCGGATGATCTCTTTCAGACCGGCTGTCTGGGTTTCCGTCAGCGTCAGCGCTTCGGTGAGGCGCTTGGCCAGCTGGTTTTTCCCGCCACCATCGTCCCCGGTCTGTTTCTTCACCGTCTCCTCCGGGGGCTTGAAGCGCAGTGCCGCATTGGGCACCTTCAATACGTTTTCCACCCGGGCCACCTCGATGGAGACATTGGCGGTCATGCCCGGTCTGAGAAGCAGTGCTTCATTCTTGACGGAAGCGATGATCTTGTAGGTCACGACATTCTGGACACTGGTCGGGGTATTGCGGATCTGCAGAACCACGGCCTTGAATTTTTTTTCCGGAAAGGCATCCACCGTAAAAGAGACCTGCTGATCCTGTTGAATCAACCCCACATCCGACTCACTCACATCCACCTCCAGCTGCATCCGGGAGAGATCCTCCGCGATCGTGAACAGGGTCGGTGACTGCAGGGTGGCGGCCACGGTCTGCCCCACATCCACGTCCCGGTGGATGACAATGCCGTTAATGGGGGAGATGATTGTGCAGTAGTTCAACTTGATTTTTTCCAGTTCCAGGGCCGCTTTGCGGTCGACGATATTGGCTGCGGCCCCGTTGACCTGGCTGATGGCCCGCTGGTATTGGGCCTTGCTGGACTGGATAGCGGCGGTTGCTACGTTCAGGTCGCCCCGTGCTTTGTTCAGGTAGGCTTCAGCCGCATCCAGGTCGGCCTGGGTGGTCACCTTGAGGGCCAGCAGGTTTTTCTGACGTCTATGCTGGGATTTGGCCAGTTTCAGGGCGGCCCTGGCTGAAAACAGGTTGGCTTCGGCGCTGTGCATCCCGGCATCGGCTACAATGACAGCTTTTTCCTGCTCCCTGAGCTGGGATTCGGCGATCAGGACTTTTGCCCGGGCCTGTTCCACCTGGGCGGCATAGACAGAATCATCGATGAGGGCAATGACCTGGTTTTTTTTGACCGGCGAGTTGAAGTCCACAAAGATCTCCTTGATGATACCGGAGATCTGGCTGCCGACATTGACCGTGTTGAGCGGGTTAATGGTCCCGGTCGAAGAGACAAGCCGCTTGATCTCTCCCTGGCTGACCTTGGCGAAGCGATAGCGCTGGGGTGCTGCAGCATCATTCAGAAAATACTGGCGGGCACCAAAGCCGACGCCGATCAAAATCAGTAACAGGACGATAATAAGTCTGGTCTTTTTTCCCATACAGAGTCGGTGTGGTGCCGTTCCATTTATTGTTGATTAACGACTGCCTGGTGGTCAACGTATTCCCGGATACCCCGGATGCTGTTACCCACGAAATAATCCTCCCGGATACGGATATCGGGCTCCAGCCAGGCCAGGTTGGCAAAGGCAGGGTCCCTGATTTTCAGCGCAGAGATGACACGGGTCTCAAGGTTGTCATCGCCTTTGGCCATCTCTTCGCGGACTGTTTCCGTCCAGAGAATAAGCTGGTCTCTGGCACTGTGCATGGCAGCCATGGCATCCTTTCGGTATCCGAAATGACCAAAGCAGATGATACCGGGTTCCAGCATGATAACTTTGTCCAGCGAGGCCAGTGAAATCTCCAGATTAAACCGGGGCGGGGTGGCCGGTCTGGCGTAGGTTTTTTCTCCACTGCTATAGCTGACCCCGGCCACTTCGCCTGCGAACAGGAACTCCCCGAATGTGTAACTGAGGTGATGAACCGCATGACCGGGTGTTTCCGTGACCCGGATCGGTTGAGCGCCGGTCTCAATCTCGGTCTGGAACCGGATGCGATCCCTGGGAATCGGCAGGATCTCTCCATAACCGTCGGCGATCTCACCCAGCACCTTGCGGCTGCCCTGCCACAGCTTTTCCGGGTCGATCATATGCTCAATGCCTTTGGGATGGCAGATGACGGTGGCGTCGGGATATACTTCCAGCAGCCGGCCTGTTCCGCCGGCATGATCAATATGGATATGGGTGAGCAGGATATAGTCGATTCGGGTCACATCCAGTTTTTTGAGTGTTGCCAGCAGTGCTTCCACAGAGTGTTTCGGCCCTGGATCGACCAGGAAGGTCAGCTGATCGTCGCTGTAGAGCCAGGTACTGATAAACCGGCGAAATCCGGTCATTCCCTGCTCCAGATCGAACAGGGTGAGGTTGGGGAAGGGCTGGGTGTGGATCATGGTTGACTCCTGATTTTTCGGACCATTCAATGGATGCGTCTGACCTGTCCACAGCATATCGCCATCAATCGAATTGTCAAGTGTGCCTTCTCTTCTGACGTGCCCCGATATCCGCCACCGCTGCTGAAGCTGGCGAACGGTCCATTTAATACCTGAAACCGAGAATGCCGAGGCAGACAATATTGGTGACGACGGGAACGGTATAGATAATCGAGATGGTGATGATTTTATTTCGATTGGTTTTCATGCCGATCACCAGCAGGGCTGCGACGAAGAAGTGGAAGTACCCAAAAAAGAAGATCAGCCAGATGCCGGCAAAGGAGCGATACCACCAGGGGTATTCCCAAACCAGGTGACCACCGGCATTCAACAGGCATTCGATGAAGACGCAGAACGCAGCATAGCCGATGGCAATGGCCCAGCGGTTGGGGATGCCCAGGATCCGGTCCTCTTTGTTGTCCAGCAGCGAGTGATAATAGATGATCCCCAGGATGATAAACATGAACATGATCTCAATATTCCAGCCGACCATGGTGCGCAGCGCGGTTTCCCCGGGTGTTGTCCAGACAGCCGAGTGCCGGGTGAAATGGAACACCAGTCCGTTCCAGGTCTCATTGAAAAAGTCCATCCCGAAAATGGTCAGACCGGCGAAAACAGCGTTCCAGTCCCCGGTTTGCCGGGCACCTTTGATCTCTCTGGCGTAGATCAAAAAAGTATAGGCCAGCATCGGGATCACGTACCATTTGATTGTCGACAGGTCACGCAGACCATCGAGCGCTGCCAGGGAAGCGGATGTTGCCATGGGGTATCTCCATGTGGGTTGACTGATGCAATGCCAGACCATCAAGGACGGGAAGTTTCTGAAAAATCTAGCAAATAGAGATCCCCATTTCAAGTGCTATCTCAATGCCGTTAACCTAAACAACCTATTCTTGCGAAGCGCCAACAGTTCCGGTTTTCAAGAACCTTGGAAGCCAGGGATGGCTTCCCGGAGCTCCAGGAAGGATGAATGCGTTTCTTGAAAATCGGAACGGTTGGTGCGGAACCATTCGCATAAGTTAATGACATTGCGGGCTATCTCACTGCTCCAGATGATAGCGCCGTTTGGGGATACCTCCCATTTGCTAAAAACGGAAATATTACCTATGATGGGCGACAGAAATCAGGCAGACAGGATTGAAAAACATGACCGGATTGTGATCCGGGGGAGATGGTTTGGCGTTGCCAGAGCGCATAACAGTTCAATTTCACAGGCGATCGTATGGAGAGTCAAAAAATTTCATTGGATGACGTGTTCGCCCCCCGGGGGGTTGCTGTCGTGGGTGTTTCCGCCAACAGAATGGCCTTTGCGGAAATGGTGCTCCACTCCCTGCAACAGGCTGAATTTCCGGCGATTTACCCGGTAAATCCCAAATACACGGAAATCATGGGCCTGCGGTGCTACGCGAGACTGACCGATATACCTGGTCCCGTGGATCATGTCGTGGTCAATATCCGTGCTGAACTGGCCCTGCAGTTGCTGGATGACTGCGCCACCAAAGGGGTGCGGTCGGTTCACTTCTTTACCGCCGGTTTTGGGGAGAGTGGAATCAAGGAAAATGCCGAGCTGGAGCAGGCGATGCTGAAAAAGGCCCGTACCGGGGGCTTTCGGATTATCGGTCCCAACTGTATCGGTCTGTTCGTCCCCCGCGCCCGGCTGGTCAATGATTTCGGAAACCCCATGGAGCCGGGACCGGTAGGCTTCCTCTCCCAGAGCGGCGGGCACGCCCAGAACCTGCCGGGTTTCAGTGCCAATCGCGGTCTGCGTTTCAGCAAGGTGGTCAGCTATGGAAATGCCCTGGATATGGATGAAATCGAATTACTGGAATATTTTACCCGGGATGAAGAGACAAACGTCATTGCTGCCTACATTGAGGGGGTCCGAGACGGGCATCGGTTTGCCGCTGCCCTGAAAAAGGCCTCAGCAGCGAAACCGGTGATCATATACAAGGGTGGGCGAACGGAAGCCGGCATGCGGGCAGCACACGGACATACCGCCAGTATGACCAGCTCGGTGGATGTCTTTGACGCGGTCTGTAAACAGCGCAACGTGATTCTGGTCCGGGGCATGGAGGAGTTAATCGATGTGATCGTGGCCCTGCGGTTTATCAAGACAATCCCGACCGGGAAACAGGTTGCCCTGGTGGGTGCCGGTGGTGGACCCAGCGTGCTGGCAGGAGACGAGATGGAGCAGGAGGGGTTGAAAATGCCACCCTTTTCCGCAGCGCTGCAGGACCGGTTGAAACAGGTGTTGCCTGTGGCGGGCAGTATTCTGAGCAACCCCCTGGACACCCCGAACATGGCCTCTCCGGAGGCTATCCAGGCCGGGCTCGGTGTCTTGGCGAATGCCGCTGATATCGATATGATTGTCTATCACCTGGGCTTTCACCCCATCAGCAAATGGGGTATGGGTTTCTTTGCCGCGAGGGAACGAATTCAGCAGATTGTTGATGCCATGCGGACGGGTCTTGGCAGCAGCGGGAAGACATTATTGATCGCAATGCGCCCCCCCCAGACATTGGCAGGGATGCAGGAATTTCTGACGGCCCAGGAGGTGTTTGTCGAAAACGAGCTGCCAGTCTTCCACGCCATGGGGGATCTGGCCCGGGCCATGTGCCGGGTGATTGACTGGCATAATACCCGTCGCATGTGAGTCTGCCGGGGACGATGAACGATGGGGAGTCGGTCTGGGTGTGGGATTAAGCGGTAGACCGCGAGGTGATATGCTGCCGGATGACTTTCATGAGTGACACCTCAGCCGGATCGATTATCCCGTCCGCTTCCATGACATCGGTCATCAGTTGCAGTAGTATCGTCTCCTCTTCAACAGTCAGATCGCTGATGATGCTGATGACACCCTCCTGGTTGAGTTGGAATTTTCCCCGTGCCGGTATAAAGAAATCCAGAATCTCACTGTCGATCTCCTTGTAGAAATCATCCAGGTCCCCAAAGGATTCAAGCCAGTTTTTATCTGTAAACGCAGCAATAACTTCAAATTCTCGCTCGTCCATATACCCGTCAATGCCGGACATGATATAGGAACAGAGAACGATTTTCTTCAGTGCGGCTTTGCTGAGTAGAAGTCTGTTCGCCGATACCATGTTTAAAAACTCCAATTAATTTAGGTATGGGAGCGGATGACGCTTGACCTTTACAGTGTGGCAGAGACAAAGCGTCCATTGAATCGGAGTGACCGGGATGACCCAGCACCCCTCCTATTGCCCTATCTTAACCAAGTTTTTTGGAAAAAGAAATCTGAAATTTAATTTCGAAGCCTATCCTATGGAAAATTTCTCCTTGACGGTACTTTGGTATCTTATTTAAGCTTCCGGAATCATATCGAGAGCGACAACGGCAGTTTTCACCATGCCCCGGGGTGGGGCACAACGAAGCGGATTCATACCAGACGCTTTAGGGTGCTTTCTCATACAAACCATCATGCCCCCGGGGGGCACAACGAAACATGAGAATGATATCGCGGTGTTGACCCGCGACTGATATGAACCCCTTTCAGTTGGGAGACTTATTTTAAGATGATCTAAGGCTCATGTAGCTCTTCGAAGCTGCAAGTTTCGCTTCTCACCCCAACTTGCTTGGCTCAGACAGGCGGGGTTTCTATCGCTCCATGTCGCCAGGATCATCTAAGAAACTGCTCCAGGCAATTGAAACAGCTCTCTGACAGTCAATCAGCCCAGCTTGCTTTCCTTTGTGATCTCCGTGTCTCTGTGGTGAGTCATTTTCATACAAAAACACCCATGACCAGCAGGTCACAACCAGGGATGAGAATGAGTCGGCGATTCTGGTCGGAAAACAGGGGACACGAATAATCATGTCCCCCCATTTTGATTGTTTTTTGCATCATCTGAAGATTAGGGTATAAAAACAAAAAGTGAACACTGTTTCTCATATAAAACAGGAGAGAAGATGAATGAACGGTTTTCCATTGACGGAAAAACGGTATTGATTACCGGAGGATCAAGGGGTATCGGGTTGATGATGGCCAGGGGATACGTCCAGGCAGGTGCCAGGGTCTATATCTCATCCAGAAATGCGGAGGTCTGTGGCCGGGAGGCAGACACCCTGTCTGCAGAGGGAACCTGTATTGCTCTGCCAGCGGATATCACCACGGAAGAAGGGGTGACCCATCTGGCACAGCAGCTGGCAGAGAAAGAAGCGAAACTGGACGTCCTGATCAATAACGCCGGCAAAGGCTGGGAGGCCCCCCTGGAGACCTTTCCGGATATCGGCTGGGATGCCGTCATGAATATCAATGTCAAGGCGGTGTTTAAACTGACCCGTGAGTTGCTGCCGCAGTTAGAAGCGGCCGGGAGCCATGAGAATCCATCCCGGGTGATCAACATCGGATCGATCGCAGCCGAGGGGTATAACAGTATGGAACTCTATTCCTATGGTGCCAGCAAGTCCGCCGTTCACTGGCTGACAAAAACACTTGCCAGGGAATTTGGACCCCGTCACATCACGGTCAATGCCATTGCACCCGGACGGTTCCCTTCCAAGATGACGGCACCTGTCATGTCCGACAGGGATCGGTATAATGCCGAAGTGGCAGCGATACCATTGCGCCGCTGGGGACAGGAAGCCGATATCGCCGGGCTTTCCATATTTCTGGCATCACCTGCCGCTGCCTTCATCACCGGAGCGATTATCCCTCTGGATGGGGGTACACGGCTGGGCTGATGATGACCGCGGGTATTCCCCTGCCTGTCTATTTTCCGGGGTCTTGAAATCGGTTTGTGAACGGGTGTGATTTGCGGTAAAGTGGAACAGACCGGGTGCGATGAGGACGACGCTTTTCGGTAACCCGGATGCATGGGGTTTCCTGACCGGTCGGGCAAGCGGTTGATGGGGGCGACTTACAGCTTGACTAAAAACTATGAATTAGTCAAAATATTGTAAAAATATTAATAAATATGCAAAAATAGGTACAAAAATTGATAAATTCATATTTAAGGCGGCTTTCCAGGTAGTTTTATTCTTTTATACATGAGTCAGGCGGAACCATTCAAGTGCAACGCGGCGGTTGAAGAGACCAATCCAGGGGATGGTGACAACCCCCGAAGCTTACAAGGGGATTTCGATGGATATCTATTATATTGACGGAGCGTTTGTCGAGGAAGACAAGGCCGTGATTTCCGTCAAGGACATTGTGGTTTTAAGGGGATACGGCGTGTTCGATTTCCTGATTACCTACAACAAAAGACCGTTTCGGTTAAAACAGCACGTTGAGCGTCTGCAGAATTCAGCCCGGCATATCGGGCTGGAGATCAGGCTCTCAACCGATGAGATCTGCGCGATCGCAGAAGAGACGGTCAAACGCAACAGCCACCATGACGAATCCAATATCCGCCTCGTTTATACCGGTGGTATCAGTTCCGATGGGGTCACCCCGGAAGGGAACGGCACCCTGATGGTCATGGTCACCCCCAGGCACCACCTGCCGGCTTGGTGGTATACGGACGGGGTCAAGATTATCACGGTGGATATCGAGCGTTTCATTCCCGGGGCGAAAAGTACCAACTATCTGTCAGCCGTTTACGCACTGGGTCTCGCCAGGAAACAGAATGCGGTGGAATCGATCTATATCGATCGGGACAACCGGTTGCTGGAAGGCACCACGACCAATATCTTCATGCTCCAGGGAAACAGGCTGATCACATCCGGGAGCAATATCCTGCCGGGGGTGACACGCAGCGTGATACTCGAACTGGCGGCGGATCAATTTGATGTCGACGTCAGGGATATTGACAAGAGCGAGTTGTCCGCCGCAGAGGAGATATTTATCACGGCTTCCAACAAGGAGGTGGTGCCTGTTATCGCCGTTGACGACCGGTCTGTTGGCGATGGAAAACCGGGACCGAAAACACGCCGGCTGATGAAACTGTTCGGGGACCATACAACGGCCTACGGCCAGGGAAACGTGTAAAATGAAGGAACCCCGGGGTTTCCCACCACTGATGAGAGCCGACATTGATCTGGTTGCGCTGGCCCATAACTACCGGGAGCTGCGTCGGATCACGGCGCCGTCTGCTGCAATAATGGCTGTGGTCAAGGCGGATGGATACGGGCATGGTGCGGTCAGGGTTTCGGAAATCGCTCTTGAAAACGGGGCGGACCGGTTGGCGGTGGCCCGTATCAATGAAGCTGTGCTGCTGAGACAGGGGGGGATCAGCGCCCCACTGCTGCTGTTCGGGCTCTGCTGTCCTGAATATGTGGCCTGGATGGTCGACAATGATACCCGGGCATCCGTCAATTCCGGGGCTTCAGCCCGGTCCCTGTCAGAGGAAGCCGGCCGGCGGGGTGTGCGGTTGAAGGTTCATCTCAAGGTGGATACCGGTATGGGGCGGCTGGGGGTCGTCACGGATCCGCTGCTGGTCCAGGATACCCCCAAAACGGGAATGAGCCGTGCTGTCAGGTCCATTCTGGATATTTCGAAACTGCCACACCTGGAAATGGAGGGGATATATACCCATTTCGCCAGTGCCGACAGTGCCGATAAACGCTCAGCCCGCAGACAACTGGAGCTGTTCCTGCAGCTGCTGGCGGAACTGAAAAAACACGGGCTCGAAGTTCCGCTGCGCCATGCGGCCAACAGCGCTGCGATCATCGAACTCCCGGAGTCCCATCTTGACCTTGTCCGACCCGGCATTGCCCAGTATGGTCTCTGGCCTTCTGGCGAAACCGATCGCGGGCGGATTCACCTCCAACCGGTCATGTCGCTGAAGGCCCGGATTATCCAGCTGAAGGAAGTTCCAGCAGGGTTTAAGGTCAGTTATGGCAGTACCTTCGAAACAGTGCAGCCGACACGGATCGCCACCATACCGGTTGGCTACGCCGACGGCTATGACCGGGGGTTGTCTTCCCGCGGCACCATGCTGGTCCGCGGTGTCAGGGCCCCCATTGTGGGGCGGGTCTGTATGGACCTCACCATGATCGATGTGGGTCGGGTGAAAGGGGTTGAGACCGGTGATGAGGTGGTTATGCTTGGAAAACAGGGTGATGACGAGATTCCGGCCGATGAGATCGCCGGTCTGTTGCAAACGATCAATTACGAGGTTGTTTCGGCCATTACCGCCCGTGTGGAAAGACGGTACCAGACCTGAAAATGATCATATGCCGAGGAGCACAGGCAGAGATGAAACAGTCCGGAAAACCCCCGTCCTGTTCCGTTTCAGGGACGAGAAGCCCTGTATGTCATTGAACTCATTCTCGCCGTTCTTCGTTGCGAGTCTCGTGAATTTAATCACACACAGGTCTCAGCTGCTGCTCAGAATCAGCAGTGAATCGTCAATGTCGTTAACTTAAAGGGCTTTTCTCAATTGTCAGAGCACCATAGGGGTGTTGTTGCAAGAACCTTGGAAGCCATGGATGGCTTCCCGGAGCTCCAGGATGGATTTATGCGTTTCTTGAAATAAGATCCCTATGGTGCGGAACAGTCTTAAGGTAACGACATTGAGTGAATAGTCACAAAACAATATGACAACCAGCCAGATATTGAACGCATTCGATTGGGCCAGTGGCCGGTGGGACTCTGCCGGGGGTGGGAAGACGGCCGCAGAAATCATGATTACGGCGGACTGGGCCCCCATCCGTGCCTTTGAACCCATTATTGCCCGGCATCCGGAATCGATCTACGGGGACCTGCTACCGGAGCTGCGGCAGAGTGATCTGCGGATCGTCAATCTGGAGTGTCCCTTGACCGCCGGAGAAACCCAGGTCTGGAAAAGCGGTTCCATGTTCAAGGGTCTCCCCTCCCATATTCACGGGTTGACGACAGTTCCCTTCGACGTGGTGACAACGGCCAACAACCATGTTTTTGACTACGGCCAGGCGGGTTTTCTGGAAACCCACCGTCTGCTGGCGGAAAACGGAATCCGTGCGGTGGGCTCAGGCCGGTCACTGCAGGAAGCGAGAGAGCCCCTGCGGGTGGAACGGAAGGGGATTCGGATCGGAATCGTCAACTTCAGCGAAGGTGAAGACCAGACGGCTGCCACGGCCGGCGAACCCGGTGTGTTTGGCTGGGAACTCGAGAGTGCCCGGGAATCGGTCCGGAAGCTGCGGTCCAGCGTGGATGTGGTGATCGTGATCAGCCACTGCGGTGTCGAGTATATTCCGTTTCCACCCCCATATGTGGTGCAGGCGTTTCAGGCACTGGCCGATGCCGGTGCGGATCTGGTGATCGGGCATCACCCCCATGTTCCCCAGGGTGTCCAGATCTACCAGGGCGTCCCCATCTGCTACAGTCTCGGCAATTTCGTCTTTTACCAGGAGACAGACCTTGTCTATCGAAAAACCGGTTACATGGTGCGGGCAGGCGTGTCGAAAAAAGGGGTCACGGAAATTGAGCTGATTCCCTATGACATCCAGGCAGACCGCCTCGCCCTGTTGCAGAAAGAAAAAAGAGACTGGTTTTTTGAATCTTTGCAGCAGGTCTCCCGTCCTCTGGCAGAACCGGCTGGAGTAGTGGACGCATGGCATGGTTTCCTCTGCCGGTACGGAAAGAGGGGGTTTCAGGATGAAATCAGCATGCTGATGGCACGACTGGATGCCGAACCGGAAAAAGGGGCGGCCATGTTCAGAAACCGGATTACAACCCGGCAGCATCAGCAGCACTGGGTTGATACCCTGAACCGGATTATCACCGGGACCATCGACCAGGCCCCTGACTGGGCCCTCTCACTGCTCGAGCAGTGGATGACCCAAAAACGGTAAACACTCTTTTTACAGGCAAATATTGAAAACACAACCGGGACAACCAGAGACCCTTGCCATCGTGATCGTCGATTCAGGTATGGGTGGATTGTCGATCTGTGCGGAGATTGCCAGCGGGTTGTCTGAAAAACGCAGTTTCCGGCAGGTTGTCCTGACCTATTTCAATGCCTGGCCTGAGCAGAACCGGGGATACAATGCCCTGCCCGGGATGGCGGATCGCATCCGCGTGTTTAATTCGGCCCTGCTGGCCATCGAGGGCTTGGCCCCGGACATTATTCTGATTGCCTGTAACACCCTGTCTATCCTATACCCGCAGACCCCTTTTGCCGCTGCAGCCCGTGTGCCGGTCATGGGGATTATCGATTTCGGGGTTGAGATGGTTTACGAGCAGCTGCAGCGCTATCCGGAAAGCCAGGCCATTATCCTGGGGACCCTGACCACGGTCGAAACCCGGACCCATGCAATCGCCTTGATCAACAAGGGAATTGCCTCGGAACGCATTATCGGCCAGCCCTGCGATCAACTGGCGACAAAGATCGAAAGCGGTCCGGAGAGTGCGGTCGTCAGCCAGATGATCGACCGTTTTATCAGGGAAGCGGCTGGAAAGGTGCGTCCACAGGCTACCCCCGTGTTCGCCGTTTTCGGCTGCACCCATTATGGCTACAGCCGGGGACTTTTTGAAGCATCGCTCAAGCGCCACATCGGTGAGCAGATCCGTATCATCAATCCCAATACGGCCATGAGCCATCACCTGCTTGACCAATACAGGTCGGGCGTGGTGGCGGAAACGGATGTGCAGGTCAGGGTGGTGTCCAGGATTATCTGGCGGGATGAGATGGTCAATGCCATTGCTGCCAGCCTGCTGGCCATGTCGCCTCCTACGGCGGAGGCGTTGAGAAACTACCGACCGGATCCCGACCTGTTTGCGGTTTGACGTTGAACGAACCATGGCACGATGCCGGTTGCACCGATAAAAGAGAGTGGCGGATCAGAGATCTGTCCCTTAAGGCCTGTTGCATGAGAATCTGAAGATGTTTAACCCCGGAACTGAAACCTGAGCTGGATATGGAAATGAAAAAAGTATTGATTATCACAGGCCCCGCTGGAGATGCCCAGGGATGGGGGGATTTGAAAGTGACCGAAACGATGTGCGAGGCAATCAATGCCAAGGGCAAGCTCGCAGAGATCGCTTATGTCGAAACCATGGATGACTTCAAGAAAGCGATGACTGAAAAATCCTATGACATTATCTGGAGTGCTCTCTATTATATCTCATCCAGGTCTGAATTCATCGGTGTCAGCAAAGACGGGGATTCATGGCTGGCGGACTATTTTGATGCCCGGCAGATTCCCTATATCGGTCCCAATGCACTGACCATGAAACAGCTGATCCAGAAATTCTGGACCCATCAGATCCTCAGGGAACACAACGTGGCTGTTCCCTATCACTATCTGGTCGATGTGAACGATCCCCTTCCGGATGTTACCTTTCCCGCATTTATCAAACCCAGCACCGAATCGAGATCGATCGGCATCTCCGATGAAAGCGTGGCCAATACGCCGGCCGAACTGGAAAAAAGAGTCCGATATGTTCAGACCGAGCTGGAGCAGCCGGCACTGGTGGAGGAGTACCTCCCCGGGGAGGAGTACACGGTCCTGATGCTGGGGAATGGGGATCGCCAGGAGTTCCTGACCTGCACGGTGCATGTGGACGCACACCACTATAAGAAGTATCCCATCCTGCGCAGTGATCTGAGAGGGGTCGGGATCACAAAAATGCGTCTACCGACCACCCGGATTGAAGAAGCCGTCGCCCTTTGTCGGCAGGCCACGGATGTCCTCAAGTGCTGGGATCATGTCAGGGTCGATATGCGGGTGGATGGCCAGGGCCGACTCAAGGTCATCGAAGTCAACGGGATTCCGGGACTTAAACCCGTCAAGAGTTGGAGTCCCCAGATCTATACCCTGTACCACCCGTCCCCTGATGGCGAAATGGCAGACTATCGCAACCTGCTGGATCACATCGTGGATTCAGCCCTGGCCCGGTATAACCTGATCTAGCGGGCTGCTGCAAATACCCCGCCCCGCAGCTTGCTGCGGGGTAACCCGCAATAACCCTTCCGATCCGTCCCGATTGTTCAGGTGGTGGGTGTCTAAAATAGTATACCAAATCAGAAAAAATCGTGAAAAATGGAATGTGGGTTTTACAAACCGTTTTGATTGCGATATAGTTACCCTTCGGGTTTTCTGGTATTTAATATACTCATATTATTTGAGAATCATTTTGTAGACCCCCTTGCTTTGAACCGCGACAATCTACGGATCATGGTTGAAAAAACTGACGGGATGGACTCCTTTCAAACCGAAGTGGCGAGAATTACCAGTATTCTGCGCAAGGAAATCTACTCCGGAAAAAGACAGCCCACCGCCCATCTGACTGAATCTTCCCTGGCAGCAACATTTTCTGTCAGCCGCATGACCATTCGCCAGGTGCTTAGTCATCTGGCGATGGAGGGCCTGATCAATATCGAACCGTTCAAGGGAGCGACCGTCAAGGCGGTCACCATCGACCGGATTGTCAGTACCTACGATGTTGTGGCCGCCCTGGAGGGCTTCGCAGTCAAACTGGCGGCGGCCCATATCCAGGAAAAGGATATCCGCAAGCTCAGGAAGATCCTGGAAAAACAGAAACAGGTCAAAGAAGGGGATACAAAATCCTGGCAATCCCTGAATCATGACTTTCATAAAGTCATCAACCTCAATTCCCGTAATGAGGAGATCATTAAACTGATCGACCGTTACACCCGCTTTACCAGTTACTGGTTTCTCACACTGGCGGATACCGATTTTGACAGCGGTATCCGGGCCCATGAGAAGGTGATCGAGGCATTGTCCGAACAGAACGGTGAGAAAGCGAGAATCGCCATGGAGCAGCATATACTGAATGTGGTGGACCGCCTGGTGCGCCACATTCAGAAAAACGTTCCCATCGGTATGTTTCAGACTGTTTGAGGGGCCCCCTCCGCACATCCCTTCCCGCTTCCAGGTCAGGGCGCTCAACCCCCTGACTGATGTTCAGCCTGCGGTGCCGGGTTTTATTGATTCGGGACCACCTCATCCATCACGATCCGGCAAGCTCTGGTGGGGGTATCCAGGTCGATATTTCCATGATTGGATACAATCCTAGCCAAAACAGGGAAAAAGAGGTCTGTTTGGGGTCATTTTCCTGAATTAACGGTAGACGTTTTCAGCGTTGTTTATATATAAAGGAGGGAGCCAGACAGAACGGTCGACAAACCGGAAATCCCTCTGACAAACTTGAGAGGATCAGGATCGCGGTGTTCCGGACGATGCCGGAGGATCCGGTGGTCGGGTATCCAGTTGAAAACGGAGTCGGCAGCAAGATTCGTTTTTTTTGGGTGAACCTGGCCATTTGGTATACAATCTTAACCTGCTGACCGGTCCCTTCACACCTCATCAGTTCCATGGGGATGATGGTAATCCCCGGTTTAACCATCCATACAGGTATCTTGTGTCAACGGAATTAGTAGCCCAACTCGACGGGATCTTTAAACCGGCTTCCGTGGCTGTTGTCGGTGCCGGCACCAGTCTGGCGAAGTGGGGCGGGCGCCTGTTCACCCGGCTGCTGGAATCGGATTACCGGGGGCGGATCTATCCCGTCAATCCAAAACATGCGGATATCTTCGGTATCAAGTCGTTTGCCCGGCTGGGGGATATTGAGGGCAGTATCGACCTGGCGATTCTCTGCCTGCCGGCGGTCAAGATTCCGGGACTGTTGAAAGAGTGTATCCAAAAAGGGGTCAAGGGAGCGGTGATTATCACGGCGGATTTCGCTGAAACCGGGGAGGCGGGGAAGGCCCTGGAAATGGAGGCGGTCGCCATTGCCCGGCAGGGAGGGCTCAGGTTTATCGGTCCCAACTGCATGGGTATCTGGTCTTCAGCGGTGGGGTTGAACCTGGCGTTACCCAGAAAGCCGATTTCCGGGCATCTGGCGTTCATTTCCCAGAGCGGCACCTACGGTATCACCCTGGCGCGTATTGCGGATGACAAGGGGTTCGGCCTGAGCAAATTCATCAGTTTCGGGAACCAGGCCGATCTGCTGGTCTCTGAATACCTGGAATACCTGGCCCAGGATCCTGACACCAAAGTGATTGCCCTGTACCTGGAAGGGCTCAAGGATGGCCGCAAGTTCTTCGAGACTGCCCGGAGGGTGGTCCAGATAAAGCCGATCCTGGTTTTCAAGGGCGGGAGCAGTCCCCAGGGAGCCCGGGCAACTGTTTCTCATGCGGCGTCCATCGCTGGCGAGGATCGCATTTTTGATGCCATGTGCCGACAGGTGGGCATTATCCGCGTTACGGAAATAGAGCACCTGTTTATCATGGCCGAAGCATTGATCTGCCAGCCATTGCCACGGGGAAACCGCATTGCGGTGGTGGGCAGCGGTGGACAGGGGGTTGTGACGACGGACGCCCTGGCGACGCATGGGCTGGAAGTCCCTGATTTTGATGATCTGTCAAAGGCGGCATTGAAGGCGGTTCTGCCCGCCCATGCACCGGTTCCCACCAATCCGGTTGATTTTGCAGGCGGCACCCGTACAGCCATGAAGGAGGCCGAGGTGGCCCATATTCTGGCCTCGCTGGACTATATTGACGGCTTGATTACCAATGTCCCCATGCATTTGACCGGTGGAAAATCCGTTGGTGATTATATGCGGGGGTCCATCGAGGGTGCCGAACACTTTGCCCGGATTCCGGCCGAAACCGGGAAACCGGTGGTGACGCTGCAATCCAAGGGAATCACCAATCTCAACATCCGGGAGGTCTTGAAAGCTGCCAGAATCCCGATCTATGACAGTCCGGAGGATTGCAGTCGTGCCATGGCAGCTCTGGTAAAATATGCCCGTATCCGGCATTCCGCCGGTAACATCCCCGGGGGATCAGCCAATTGAATCGGTGACAGGACGGTCATGGACCGGATGGTGGGGTTACAGCCAGGATAACACCAGGTCTGTAACTGGCACAATGAAACATGAGAATAGTTCTCTGTAACCATCCGTGTCTGGTACAAATCTCTGTCAGGATTGTGAAGTGATATTCTCATACAAACACCCATGACCAGCAGGTCACAACGAAGGATGAAAAATAGCGATGCTTTCCCGTGCCTGTCATAAAGCCCTTTCAATTGCGGATTCGTTTCAAGATGATCTATGACTCAATTCGCTGAAACCCCAACTCGCTTCGCTCAGACAGGCGGGGTTTCTGTCGCTTATTTTCGTCAAGATCAACTAAGAAACTCTCCAAGCAATTGAAACAGCTTTAAGACAGTCACTCAGCTGAGCTTATTTTACTCCGTGATCTCCGTGTCTCTGTGGTGAGTTTTTTTCATACAAACTAAAAGGAGACGAACGATGAGATTGTCCAAGCCAAGAATCAAGCCGTTGGAGCAGGGCGAATGGAATCCGGAGCAGCAGGAGATTCTGCAGCGGTTTGCCGGAGATGAGGAACCCAAGAATATTTTTAAAACCCTGGTTCGTTACCCCAAGCTGTTGAAGCGGTGGCTGGTGTTTGCCAATCACATCCTGGGCAAATCCTCCCTGCCGCCCAGGGAGAGGGAACTGATTATCCTGAGAATCGGATGGCTGTGCCGTTCCGGCTATGAATGGAACCAGCACGTGGAAATCGCCGGGCATTGCGGGTTGTCAAAGGCGGATACCGAGCGGATCAAGGAGGGGGCCGATAACGACCAGTGGTCGAGCCTGGACAAGCTTCTGCTGCGGGCCACCGACGAGCTGTTCAACGACGCGTTTGTCTCGGATGAAACCTGGTCAGAGCTGGCAAAAAACTATACCGAAGCGCAATTGATGGATATTGTCTTCACCATAGGCAATTACAACCTGGTCTCCATGGCGCTGAACACATTGGGGGTTCAGATGGAACCGACCATGGAGGACAGCTTTCATTAGCAGCGAAACGTTGACTGCGAACAGGGACCCAATCAGATTTATTCATTCAGTAACAAAGCAGAAACCAACATTCTAGAGAAGGAAAAAAGATGAAACTGAGAAATGCAGTGATTGTTGATGGCCTCCGCTCTCCATTTTCATGGGCCGGACGGGGCATGTTCGAAGCCACCCGGATGGACGAAGTAGCCGCTACGGTGGTTCGGACGCTGCTGGAAAGAAATGCGAAGGTGAAGCCGACAATGATCGAGGAGGTTGGAACCGGACATGTCGCCGGACAACCCGATCTGGGGATGCTCAGTGCGATTCCCCGTCTGGCAGGTCTCCCGGCGGAAACCACCAATTTTGTCACCAACCGTCAGTGCGGTTCTTCCATGGAGACCATGCAGCGCATTGCCATGGCCATTATGGTGGGTGCAACCGAGTGTGGGATCGCTCTGGGTGTGGAACGGATGCAACGTTCCATTACGGGGGGCAGACCGATGATTGAAACCAGCCGGGTTTCCGAACCGAACAAGCGCGTGATGGAAAAAACCAAACTACAGCGGGATCTGGCGTGGGACCATGACACCTGTTTCTCCGTTCCCATCCCGGATGCGATTCTGGATTCCCCTCCCCTGCAACCGATGCCCCAGACCGCCCAGAACGTGGTGGATATGTACGGCCTGACCCGCGAGGAGATGGACGAATTTACCGTCAAGAGCCACAAAAAGCTGTTTGCTGCCTATGAAGCCGGCCTATACAAGGACGAGGTCCTGCCCCTGGAAGTGGAAAAACCGGTGTTCGATGAGAACAAACAGTGGGTGCCTGAGGAAAAGGGCGAAATGGTCCTGTTTGATCGGGATGAGTGCATCCGGCCCAACAGTTCCATGGAAGTCATGGCAAAACTGGGACCCATCAAGGGATTGGTCAGTTTCTGCAATAATGATGTCCGGGTCACTGCGGGTAATTCCTGTCCAACCAACAGCGGGGCATCAGCCCTGCTGCTCATGAGCGAGGAGCTGGCGATCAAGCTGGGTCTGGAACCCCTGGCTCGCATTATCGGGATCGGGGTTGGTGGTGTCAAGGGCCAGATCATGGGACTGGGCCCCATCCCTGCCACCCTCAGAGCCCTCAAACATGCAGAGATCACGGCGGATCAACTGGATCGGGTGGAGTTTAACGAAGCCTTCGCCGCTCAGGTGATCCCCTCCATTAAGGAGCTGGGTATTTCGGCCGATATTGTCAACGTCAATGGCGGAACGCTGGGTATTGGCCATCCCCTGGGTGCAACCGGCGCCCGGCTGGTCATGACCGTCGCCAAGGAGCTGCGGCGCAGCGGGAAGCGCTACGGTCTTGCGACCCAGTGTATCGGAGCCGGCCAGGGAATCAGCACCATCATCGAAGCGATGCATTAAGTCGTCCCCGGAAGCCGGAGGCCCGGGTTCCGGTTTTTGGTTGCGCTGCAACGCGCAACACGCGCGGGGTGCTGGGTAAAGGCAGCAGTATCAGGGAAGGGAAAACCGATGAAAAAAGCCAGAATCTTCTATGGATGGTGGATTGTTTTTGCTACCAATATCATCTGCATGCTGGGATTCGGTACCTGGCTCTATGCCTTCGGGGCCTTCTTCGAGCCGATGACCCTGGAGTTCGGCTGGTCACGGGCACAAACCTCCGGCGCAGCTTCATTCAGGAGTGTGGAAGGTGGTATCGCCGGCCCGGTGGTGGGCTGGCTGGTGGATAAATTCGGCGCCCGCAATGTGATCCGGGGCGGTGCGGTGATCTCCGGGCTGGGTTTCATGGCCATGGCCACGGTCAATTCGCTGCTGGCGTTTTACCTGATCTACGGGATCCTGATCTCCATCGGCATGAGTGCCATGCTCTATATTCCTGCCTTTGTTGTGATCGCCCGCTGGTTTTCCAGAAAACTCTCCTTTGCGGTGTCGATTCTGGCCATCGGCGCAGGTATCGGCGGTTTTATCTGCACCCCTGTGGCCGCGCTGCTGATATCCAATTTCGGTTGGCGGTCCGCCTTTCTGTTTATCGGGATGGCCATCTGGGTCGTGGTGATTCCGCTCTCCTTTGTAATCAAGAACAACCCGGAAGATATCGGGCTGCGCCGGGATAACGACCCACCGGAAGAGCCGGATGAAGAGACTGCCACCCTGGAAGCCGACGGTATAACGCCGGTAAGAAAGAAAAAAGCGGTGCATCCGGATTGCACCCTCAAGCAGGCCTTTCGAACCCACACCTTCTGGATCCTGTCCGTCACCTTCTTTTTTCAATCGATGGCCCACAACGTGGTTTTTGTGCACGGGGTGATATCCCTGACGGACAAGGGGATCAACTATGAAAAGGCGGCGCTGGTGATCGGCCTGCTGACCCTGGTCAGCCTGATTGGCCGGATTGTCCTGGGATCTCTCGGGGATTATATTGACAAGCGGTACCTGCTGGCGACAGCCCATGTGATGCTGGGATCAGGGGTGCTGGTCCTGGCATTTGCGGAGACGATGCCGGGGGTCTATCTCTTTATTGCCCTGTTCGGGATCGGTTTTGGAGCGACCATTCCCCTGATGGCAGCGATCCGGGCTGAGTATTTCGGCAGAGCCTATCTGGGGCGCATTCAGGGTTTTATGTCTCCGGTTGTGATGCTGGCCGGTGCCATCGGTCCGGTAACGGCAGGGTATCTGTTTGATACCACCGGGTCCTACCAGCTGGCCTTTACCATTGTGGGGATGATGCCATTTATCGGCGGGATGATCATTCTCTTTTCACGACCCGCCGCTCTACCCGGGGACCCCCTGCCAGTCGCCTGCTGAAATGCAAGGGGGTGACGGGCAGCATGCCGGTAGCGACATCTTGCAGGGGTTACAGACCCGGTTGGCCAGGGTACCCGATTTGACCGAATATTCCTTAGAGGAGATATATATGTCTGTATTACTTGAGTTTTCCATGGTTCCGATGGACAAGGGGGACAGCTTCAGCCAGTATGTGGCCCAGACCCTGGATGTCATTGACCGATCCGGTGTTTCCTATCGGCTCAATCCGATGGGAACCATCCTGGAAGGTGAATGGGATGAAGTACTGCAGGTCGTGACCGACTGCTATCGAAAATTGAGCGAAGTTTCCGACCGTGTCAGTTGCAGCATCAAGATTGATGCCCGCAAAGGCAGGGAAGACAGGTTGCAGGGAAAAATCAAAAGCGTTGAGAAAGTCCTGAACCGGGAATTGAAAAAATAAACCGGGGCAGATTTCCCTCCAGTGTTTCATCACTGCGGGCGTTTCTTCCCCGGGGCCAAGGACATGCGCTATCCCAGACGCGATCCGGGCTCCGGCAGAACCAATTCCGGAGCCCGGATCGAGCACTAATTAATGAAACCGGGGCAACGCCTTCTGCATCTCTTTTATTGCAGATCGGCGGATGTGTATCCCAGAATCTGACGGGCGATGATCAGTTTCTGTATCTCGCCGGTTCCCTCATAGATGTCTGTAATCCGGGCATCACGGAACCATTTTTCCACCAGCTGATCCTCCGTCATTCCCATGGCGCCGAGGACTTCCAGGGCCAGTTTGACACTGAGCCGACAGGCATCACCCCCCTTGGATTTGGAGATGGAGGATTCCAGGTTGTTGGGCTTGCCCTGATCTCCCAGCCAGGCTGAGCGCAGGGTGGTCAGGATGGCCACCTCCAGTTCCGCTTCCAGATCGATCAGTTTCTGCTGGACCGCACTGCGCTTGTGCAGCCCGGCTTCCCAATCCACTGCGATGCCCTCTTTTTCCAGTGCCTCGGTAACGAAATCCCTGGCCGCCATCACATTTCCCAGGCCAATGGCCGCGGTGGCCGGTCGGCTGAGGTTGAAGGTCTTCATCAGTCCCTTGAACCCGCCACCCCCTTTTTTCTTGACCTCTTCGTTCAGTCCGAGGAGATTTTCCCGGGGAATACGGCAGTTTTTCAGGACAAAGGCTGCGGTATCGCTGACACGGATCCCCATTTTCTTCTCCTTCTTGGAGAGTTCGAAACCGGGGGTGCCCTTCATGACGACGAAGGCCTTGATGCCCCCACGACCGGCTGATTTATCGATGGTCGCCCAGACAACGACCCCTTCAGCCCGGATACCGGTGGTGACAAAGATCTTCTCCCCGTTGAGCACCCACTCCTCCCCATCGAGCACGGCTGTGGTCTCAATGGCTTTGGAATCGGATCCGCAGCCCGGCTCGGTATTGGCCATGGCCAGGACGGTTTTTCCCCATTTCTCTTTCTGCGCTTCGGTGCCGGCTGCTGTCAGGGAGGCGTTTCCCAGTCCCCGGGGGGGGCGTCGCAGGGAGAGGTGATCGCCCCAGTTGCGGTACATGGTTGCCAGCAGTCCAAAGACGGTGGGTCCACTGCCGTCTTCGCCCCGGTCGAGGAACATGGCCGGGATGTGGTCAAAATCCTTGGCTTCGGGCAGTTCATCCGGCAGGACTTCGGTTTCGTGTTTGTCGTAGTAGCGGGCGTATTTCCGGCAGACGAGACCCTCCCTGAGGATCTCATCGATGATGGTCTGTTCTTTTTCATTGAGTGTAAAATCAACCATTTTATTCTCCTGTTGGTAGTTGCTGCGGTTGTTTCGGGTATTTGAATCCGGTTGTTGTGCCGGTGTTGCCTCAGGCAGAGACGACGCCCTCCATGAGCGTCAATGAGGCGGCGTGACGCAGCCACATCTCCAGGGGGAAATCCCGGATGTAACCGTGTCCGCCAAATACCTGAACACCGTTGTCTGCAATTTTAAGGGTCTGTTTTCTGACATAGTTCTGGGCCAGGATGGTGGCCTTGCAGGCATTGGTGCCCTGGTCCATCTGGCTGGCTGCTTTCCAGACCAGCCAGCGCATGGATTCCACTTCTGTCCGCATATCGGCCAGCATGAAGGCGATGGCCTGTTTTTTGGCGATGGGTTGTCCGAAAGCGATCCGGTCCTTTGCATAGGGGATGGACATGTCCATGACTGCCCGGCTCAACCCCACGCAGATAGCGCTGTTAGCGATCCGAATCGAATTAATCAGTCGCTGCCCGCTGATCCCGTTTTCACCCCCCAGCCTTTCGTCGGCGGATACCTGAACATTCTCCAGTTTCAGCTGTGACATGGGCAGGGCCCGCAGACCCATGGTCTGTTCGTTTTCGGCGCTGACCGTCAGTCCATCCCGGTCACTGGGCACAATAAAGGCTTCGATGCTGGACAGTCCCGGTCCGGAACCGTTGTTTGCCAGAACCAGAAAATAGTGGGCGGTGCTGCCGAAGGGCACCAGTCGTTTCAGCCCGTTGATAACCCAGCCGTCGCCTTTTTTCGCTGCCACGGTTTTCATGTCGGTGGGATCGAAGGTAAAATGGGGTTCGTGCAGCGCCAGCCCGGCAGGTTCGAACTTCTCACCGCCATACAGGGGCAGGTACTTCGTTTTCTGGGCCTCCGTCCCGAAATCGATCAGCGGCTGGATAAAAGCAGTCGGGGCCATGATGGCGGACGTCAATGAGGCGCAGCCATATCCCAGTTCCTCGTAAACCAGGGCACTGGTGACAGCGGAGCGCTCCATACCGATACCGTCATAGGCCTCGGGAACGGCCGCATTGGCCAGACCCATCTCCCAGGCCTTGTCCAGGAGTTTTCTGGGGACACTGGCCTCTTCATCACAGTCCCGGGCGATATCCTTCAACTCACCACCAGCGAACTCCCTGGCGGTTTTCAGAATCAATTCCTGCTCTTTTGTCAAATCAAATGTTATCATAGGTGACTCCAAAGTCTGATGCGTTATTGGTATGAAAAATATTGTCTCAGGTGTTGTTGGTCGCCAACAGCAGCGAGCTGCTGATTATCCGCCGAACCGCCGGGTCTTCTGCGGGCAGCGACTGCGCTCAGTCCCGCCGGGACCTGTCCGTCATATCCGTTGCCCGGCGGACATATGCATCCAGGTTCTCACGGATCTCCAGCTTGTTGTACTTTCCCACGCTGGTCTTGGGAATGGTGTCGGTGATGGCGATCAGTTTGGGGAGCATCCAGCTGGTAATGCGCCCCTTGTCGACCCCGTGTTTCTTGAGAAAATCGATAATGTCCCATTCGGTCTGACTGGCCAGTGGTACCAGCTTGACAATGGCCATGGGGATCTCACCCCAGACAGTGTCGGGAACCCCGACGACCGTCGCTTCCATCACAAAATCGGACAAAGAGATCAGATTCTCCAGCAGGACGGTGGGAACCATCTCCGATCCACTCCGTATCACGTCGGACATGCGGTCGGCAATGATGATATACCCGTTTTCATCCACCGTTGCCACATCCCCGGTGTGAAACCAGCCATCCCGCCACACCTCGGCGGTTTTTCCCGGGTTTTTATAGTACCGCTCCATGACCCACGGGCCACGGACCATGATTTCACCAATGGATGTGCTGTCCGGGGGTACCGGTTGACCCTCCCTGTCCGCGACCCGGATTTCGATCCCCGGAACCGGCAGCCCGGTTTTGACCTGGACCTCGTCGATCTTC
>JAHJRI010000211.1 GCA_018830885.1 bacterium
AAATCTGAATCTAAAATGAAGAAAAAGCAAAGAATCTACAGGAAGCAAATAAGCAGCAAGAAAAAATGGCCTGACTATATCCGTTGCAGGTGTCGGGATTCATCCCGCTGATATTGGACGGAAGTAAAAGCGTTGATCATAGAGGAGATGCCTTTTCAATATTTACGGGACATAGCGGGTAGGGTTGGTAGTAGATTGGACTTTAATCCAATGCGATATTAGACAAGTGATAAATCTATGAAGATCTGGGTGTAATTAGATTTATAGTCGGGAAATATGAACGGAAACGAGATACATCCCTCGTGATTAGATCGATTTGGAGTACTGCTGCGTGCGCACCGATGAAAAAGTCCGGCAGGGTTGATGTTTTTGTGCCCATTCTACTTCTGTATTTCAAAAATGCCTTGCCTGCCAAAAACAAAGCTTCCTTAGACAGTTGAAGAAACCTAAATCTTCCTGCCGTAAGAGCAGATTCCAATTCCTCAATCTTCTTGAATCCCACTGATACTTCTGAATATATTATCGGATTAATACAAAGATGATGTGTCTGACTGTACCGACTGAGTATCGATTCCGACCAATCAGCCCAGTCTTGATCATCTAAGAACAAATCCAGAATGACATTTGAATCCACGATAATTTGATTCATTTACTCTCTCTGGTAAGCTTCATTATTTCATCAGTCGTCATTTTTACCGTACCTACACCTCTAAGTCGCTTGTAGCTATTTTGCTTGCTTAGAGATCCACTTGATTTTTCAATATAAACTCTCTGCTTCTCAACCTTAAAATCGACTTCGGTATTCGGCAAAATTCCGAAGCTTTCCCTAATATGTAAGGGTATTGTTACTTGACCTTTCGTTGTCACTTTCATCTGGTTCTCCCGTAATATTCTTATCAACGTTTAGTATTACTCTTACCTGATTTTGGCTTGCTTGTCAATAAGTGGCCTGAACTCCTCGAATAAGTGATAGTGATAAGTGAAGTGATAGATACTATGAAGTTGTGAAACGCGCCGGACTCGAAGAGATCATTCGGATGACCATTACGGCAATTGATTACCCGTTGATTTTACGGGGATAAAATACGGATGTGACGACTGATATGCCTGAAAATGGGGTTAGATGGTGGAGGTGATGAGTATTTTACTCCCAATTTAATGCAGTAAAAGAGCTTTATGTTCGGCCATTCCCAATCAAACAGGGTGTATGCTAAAGCCTGTTTGATTGCGCTTTCAAAGTCTTTATTGGCAGGGCTTCCAGAAACCTTTAGCCATACAACCGATTTTGAATTTGATGTATCGTAAGCGTGTATTGACAGATGTTAAAATTCTTACTATTATTTGAATAGGTAATAATTCATTAGTTTGGAGGTTGTAAATGAAAGCATACGCTATTACTCAAAAAGGCCAGGTAACAATACCTGTGTCGCTTCGAGACGAACTTAACTTAAAACCCGGTGATAAGGTCATTTACGAAAAGTCATCGGGAGGTATTTTGATGAAACCAGCCCAAAAAAACATATTGGATGATTTCGGTTTCATGAAAAATCTTGCATTAAAAGAGACCGATATTGAGGTTGTTCGAAAAGCTGTCCGAACCAAAATTGCAGAAAATAGGTCTT
Source organism: bacterium (assembly GCA_018830885.1). Taxonomy (GTDB): domain Bacteria; phylum SAR324; class SAR324; order XYD2-FULL-50-16; family XYD2-FULL-50-16; genus JAHJRI01. The sequence goes on from JAHJRI010000211.1 coordinate 1,623, forward strand.
AAGATGCAGAGAGTCTTTTTTGATACCAATTTTCTGTTACGGTATTATTTGAATGATATTCCACTTCAAGCCGATAAAGCGAAGAACATGATAGAGGCTGCCATCAATGGAAGCATTGAACTCGTAACTGACCTTGTTGTGATTTGCGAAATGGTTTGGGTTATGGATTCTTACTACGAGCTGGATAGAAATACAATTACCGAAAAGATACACCATCTTTATCAAACCCCTGGTATTCATGTTATTAACGGCAGTACAATCCCTGGGGCCTTGACAGCCTTTCTTGAGAGAAATGTCGATTTTACTGATGCTGTAATCGCAACTGATGCTATTAAAAACGATATAAAATATATCGCCTCATTTGATAAAAAGCATATGAGTCGTTGGCGTGATTTAAAACTGGAAAGAATAGATTCACTCGAAAAACTAAGCAGTTAATCGACTTGGTCAAAAGATTATTCGCTTTTTAACTCCCCACTGATTCACTCCAGGCTGAAATAACCTTAAGGTATGAATTAAAAATCATATTTTGATGTGTCAAGCACCTTCACCAATTGAATCTGTGACCGTTTTTTTTGAGTCCGATAATGGTCGTTACATTAATCTGTTTCAGGAATATCTGATCTCATAAAATCTGCCCAGTTATCTGGGTGCAGGACAGTTGTGAAAGGGTTCCGGCTGAAGTCCCGTGACGTTCTTATGGTTACTAATCCAGTCGACTGATCTATCATGAGATTGGTTTTAGAGAGGATAAAATGTCTACTTTCCTGAATATCATCAAAATCCTGGTAGTGGTTTACCTGATTCTCCTGACGCTTCTTTATCTGTTTCAGGACCGGTTGATCTTCTTTGCCCAGCCGATCAGCAATCCATTCGTCTCCCGGTTTTCAGATGATGAGATACGGTTTGACCACGATGGTATTTTCCTGCATGGATGGCTGATCAGGAAGGGCAGCCATGCGCAGTCCCCGCTGATCATTTATTACGGTGGCAATGCAGAGGAGGTTTCCGGAAACCTCCTGGATCTGGAGCGGTTTCCCCCCGCTTCCCTGCTGCTGATGAACTATCGCGGTTACGGAAAAAGTACCGGTAAGCCGTCTGAGGACAACCTGGTATCCGATGCCATATTTGTGTTTGACGAAATAGTCAGAAAGGAGGGCATCGATCCCAGGCAGGTGCTGTTGATGGGGCGAAGCCTGGGATCCGGTGTTGCGGTTCAGGTTGCGGCTCAAAGAACCGTCGGCGGGCTGATCCTGGTCACCCCCTTTGACAGCCTGGTCGAGGTGGCGAGGTCCCACTATCCCATCTTTCCTGTCGGACTGGCCATCAGACATCGATTTGAGTCTGCTCAACTGGCCCCGAAAATCAAAGCCCCGGCCCTGATCCTGATGGGATCGGCCGATCGTATTGTTCCCAACAGGCATTCAAAAGCACTGGCGAAATCCTGGGGGGGATCTGTTAATGTGATTACCATTCAGAACGCAGACCACAACAGCATCCACCTGGTCACCGATTACTGGTCCGCCATCAGCGATTTCGTCAAAGAGAATGCATCATTCCCCGGTGCTGAATTCATCACGAAACAGATCTCACCCACCGCACCGCTTGCGCTTGATTTATCTGGGAAGGAAAAACACAAATAACTGCGTGATATAATGATTGTGTTTGGCTATGCTGGTCTTGTGAAAACGAATCAGAGCATTGCCTTGAGCATCTCTCCGACCAGCAGAATACTGTCTCCATGGAAGAAACCGCATCAACGGAAATCAACCCCGAACTACAGCTGGCCGAGCAGTTTGTGGAGCAGACGGCCAGCCATCTTTTCCTGACAGGGAAGGCGGGTACCGGCAAGACCACCTTTCTGAAAAACCTCCAGCTGAAATCGGCGAAAAACATGATTGTCACGGCACCGACCGGTGTCGCGGCCATCAATGCCGGTGGTGTCACCCTGCATTCCTTCTTTCAGCTTCCCCTGGGGCCTTATGTTCCCGGCGGTGAGGTTCACGATCCGGGCGGTCGCAGCAAGTTCCGGTTCAGCAGGCAGAAGCGGGAGATCGTGAACCGTCTCGACCTGTTGGTTATCGACGAGATCAGTATGGTTCGGGCCGATATCCTGGATGCCGTTGATGCGGTACTCCGTCGCTATCGGGGTATCGATGCGCCCTTTGGAGGGATCCAGTTGTTAATGATTGGCGATCTGCACCAGTTGCCGCCGGTAGTGAAGCCGGTGGACTGGGATCTGTTACGGCCATTTTACGATACAGCCTACTTTTTCAGCAGTCTGGCCCTGCGACAGACCGGTTTCACCACCATCGAACTCAAGCGGATCTACCGGCAATCGGATCCCGGATTTATCCGTATTCTCAACCAGCTGCGGGACAACCGGCTCGATGAACAATCAATGGAGTCGCTGGGGAATCGATATCTCAAGGGGTTTACACCGAAGGCGGGCCAGGGGTTTATCACGTTGACAACCCACAATGCGGGTGCAACGCGGCTGAATATCTCCCAATTGAAAGCGTTGGATGGTGATGCACGCAGTTACAGCGCCGAGATCCGGGGGGAATTCCCCGAAAATATCTATCCGGCCCCCAGCTCCCTTGATTTGAAGAAAGGGGCGCAGGTGATGTTCTTACGCAATGAAACCTCCCTGGACCGAAGCTATTTCAACGGCAAAATCGGGTTGGTCGAGCGATTGTCACCCGACGGGATCGACGTAATCTGTCCGGGTGAGACGGAAGCCATCAGGGTTCAGCCGGTTGAGTGGGAGAACATCCGCTATCGTCTGCATCCCGAGAAACAGAAAGTGGAGGAGGAGATCATCGGCACTTTCAAACAGTATCCGTTGAAACTGGCCTGGGCGATCACGATTCATAAAAGCCAGGGGTTGACCTTCGAGCGGGCGATTATCGACGCGGAAGATGCCTTTGTCCATGGCCAGGCCTACGTGGCCTTGAGTCGATGTCGCTCCCTGGATGGTGTGGTGCTCAGTTCGCCGTTGTCAGCCTATGGAATAGAGCCGGACCGAGCGCTTTTGAGTTTCGACCGGCATATCCGCAATAACCCGCCCACCACAGAGCAGCTCGGGCAGGCCAAAATCCGTTATCAGCAGAAGATGCTGACAGCGTGTTTCGATTTCAGCAAGCTTCAATATATGCTGAACCGATTTCTCAAACTGGTTATGGACCACAAGGGGTCGGTGGCTGTTCTCGGGTTGGAGGAGTTGCAGCGTGCCAGCCAGCAAACCGATCAGGATCTGTTCTCGGTAGCGGCTAAGTTTACACAGCAATTGACGCGGTTGTTTCAGGAGGGGAACCTGCCGGAAAACGATCCGCAGATTCTGGAACGGTTGCAGAAAGCATCCGTCTGGTTTACGGATCAGCTGACAACATCGGTTTTTAACCCGTTGCAGGAAGTGCGTGTCGAGACGGATAATTCGATCCTCAAGGCGATGCTTAACGAGACACTGCGGCAGCTGCGGCGGGAGATCGATGTCAAACGGGCAGGCATCCGGTCGCTGGCGTCCGGATTCGTTCCTTCCGAATACCAGCGACAGGTCTACCTGGCCGTGACCCGGAAAGAGCCAACCCCCTCGAACGCGGACGCGCCGATACTGACCAGGGCTGAACAGAAACTTGAACACGCCGAACTGTTTGCACGGCTTAAGATCTGGCGGGCTGAAAAGGCCCGGCGTTTGGACGTTTCTGCACATCAGCTCCTTCGTCGTTCCGCCATGCTGGAGATTGTGCGAATGCTTCCTGACAACTGGAAGGACCTGAAACGGGTCAAAGGAGTTGGAAAGCAGACGCTGGCGCAGAGTGGAAAAGAGATTGTCGCCATGGTATCGGCCTACCGCCAGGAGTTTAAGATTACTACTGAAAAAACCGGTCAGAAGCAGAATACCGTTTCCGATACGCGCAATATCAGTTTCAATCTCTTCGAGCAAGGGCTGACGATTGAGGAAATCAGCAAACAGCGCGGCCTGGTGCCATCCACCATCGAATCCCACCTCTGCACCTTTGTCGAATCAGGTCAGCTCAGCATCGATCGGCTCATTTCCAAGGAAAAACAGGCGGCCATTGCCAGACAGCTCGATCTTGAAACAACAGACTCCCTGAGTAACGTCAAAGAGCAGCTCGGTGATGGCTTTTCTTACGGTGAGATCCGATTTGTACTGGCAGATCAGCATCACCGGGACGGTTCGTAGTGCAGCGGGGAGATTTCAATAACCCTTTGCTGCTGACGGAGTTTCATTTAATCAAGGTGCCCTTAAGCGAAACGCTGCAAATCCGGTTGAAAAAATAACAGGAATTTCCCTTTTGACCATCAGACAAAATTCATCCCGGTTTTTGATGTCAGCATGAAAACCTGAGCCTATACTCATCAGGTATCCATCAATTTCTTGCGAATCCAACTGGGATTCCTTCTGCAATCGAGAACAGCTGCAACCAAAACCTCGTTTTCGGAAACCCTATATTATATTGCGAATGGAAATCGTTTTGAGAGAAGTCGGTGGTATCCAAATACTTTCAGGTGAATACCTTCAAAATATCTCAAAGAATCGATGTCTGAAAAAAGAGAATCAAGAAAGTATGAGCCTAGGCCGGGTGATTGCCGTTCATAAAAACGATATCCATCCTCGATATCTCCTTCAGCAGCATCAAGGATCGTCACTTTCATCTTGTGTTCTTTCTAATCCTTTCTTTTGCTTCTTCCCAATCACTTACTTTAGCCCTTCCAGAAGCTAATGCTTGTTCCCTGTCTTCGAGGATATCTTTATGCCAATCAGGAGACATAAGTTTTTTTTCCTCTTTTGTGAATTCATCCCATATCAATTCCATCAAATTGAGTTTTTGGCCAAACGAAAGCTCAGAAAGAGATATATCTATCTGTTCCATACTGAATCCCTTGATATGTTGGGTTTGTCTGATTTGTGTCGATCCCAGTTTCACATGTCCCGATAATAACAGAAACTAACTTTCCAAAAAAGCAAATATATGCATATTTTCAATTCTCTTCAATGATTCCAAACTCAGATTCAGCGGTTATGCCAGTCAATAATAGCTGCCAGGTACATGAACTCCTTCTGGGTAGGCCGCACCTTAAAAACCAAGCTGATGAAAGGATGCTACCCGAAAATCTGGATCCGCTTATGGGTTTGGATCAGCGTCTTGCTGGAAATCAGCCTTGCTGCAATGCATGGCGCTGTCAAACGGGGTTACTGTATAAGTTGATAGGAAATCGCTTTTTTAAACCTGGTTGGTTCAGACTGTTCTTTCGTGCTCAACTTGAAAAATGAGGCAAGATTTGGAAGAATGAAGACATTTTGAGTTGTCTTTCCCCTTTTTTCATCCGTCCCTGGTAAATCAATTTACGTGAGCCTGGACATTTTAAAAAATCGGCCGAAATGATGTCGGCAGGAATTTAAAGCTGCCAGCACTTATGTGGTTTGCCCGATAAGACTATTATGATAAAACGAATATGGGTAAAACATACCATGAACCGGTTTTAAGCAACAACCCGGAATATACCGCTTTATACATTATTTCAATAAGTTCAGTTTATCGGACCGTTTGTGAATGGTTCGTCTGTTTGACAAAATGAAAAGGTCCGAGCACTCTACGGGGAAATTTCAACCAACCTACATACCATACAGATTCCAGATGCCACTAAAGAATATATTACATGATATCGATATCGCCGATTTCGCAAATCTCATATTAAACTACAGCACTGATGGAATATTACTCACTGACTCCACAGGCCGTGTTATTGCGATAAACAAGAGGTTCAGTAACCTTTTTCAAATCCCAGCCTCTGAAGTGCTTGGGGCCAATGTATTGGAACTTTCCAGGCAGGGAGCATGGTCACCCAACCTCTTTCAGCGTATACTCCAAAAGAAAAAAACCCTCTCTATCATACAGACCACCCGAAGCGGCAGCTCAGTCCTCGCAACAGGGACACCGATTTTTGACGATGCAGGTAAGCTTATCTATGTACTCTTTAATGACAGGGATATGTCACTGCAATCGGTTCTTCTTGAAGACGACTCCAACAAGTCCGTTGAACTGGCCATTAACGCTGACGCAAAAGCCGAACACAACGTTGCGGAAACTCAGCAGTACACATTAAATGAGATCGTTGTAAAAAGTCGTATTATGAAAGAGCAGCTCAACCTCGCCCTGCAGGTTGCAAAATTTCCTGTGCCTGTGCTTCTTACCGGAGAATCAGGGGTTGGAAAAACAATGTTTGCCCGCTTTATTCATGATAAGTCTCCGAGAAGAAAAGGACCATTTATTGCTATCAACTGCGGGGCTATCCCGGACCAGCTTGTGGAGTCAGAGCTTTTTGGACATACAGGGGGAGCCTTTACCGGCGCCACAGCCGGCGGGAAAAAAGGCCGCATACGGGCTGCAGATGGAGGGACGTTATTCCTTGATGAAATCAGTGAACTTCCATACATTCTCCAGGTCAAACTCCTCCAGTTTCTTGAGACAAGCCAGATTTACCCTGTGGGGGGGACAGATCCGATTCATGTCGACTGCACTGTTATTGCCGCCACAAACAGAAATCTGGCATCCATGATAACCAATAAACTATTTCGAGACGATCTCTATTTCCGCCTCAACGGTGTCCCGATAGAACTCCCGCCCCTGCGAAAGCGTGCAGAAGAAATACCATCCCTGGCGCTTTTTTTTCTCGAACAGTACTCAACCAGATTTGGGATAAAAGCTTCTCTTTCTCCCGAGGCCCTGGACAAACTTGAACAACTCCCTTTCAAGGGCAATGTGCGGGAGCTATCCCACCTTATTCAGCGTTTACTCATTGTAACCGGAGGAGGTGAAATCACCGTGGAGCACGTCGACAAGTGGGCCACCACGACAACGGAAGACTCTCCAAACGGGTTGTCACACTATCAGGGTACGCTCAGCCAGCGGGTTTCCCAGTTCGAAAAAGATGTTATCGAAAAAACAATAGAGGAGAGCGGGAGTCAGGTCGAAGCTGCAAAAATTTTAGGGGTCCATCAATCGACTCTCTCCAGAAAACTGTAATACTATGCAATATTGCATTTATTCTGCATAAACGCATTCCCCTCTGTAAGCCGTCTAACTCGCAAAGTACTGTATATACTTGCCTTTTAATTCTGGTACGCCCCTTGCTGTAATAGAAATAACTGAACCCATCTACCAACCCATTAAAAGCAAGGAGAAATTTCATGAACCAGAACAATAGCACTCAAGACACGTTGACCATCAGAAACCGGATCAAAAGGATTCTTTACGCAACAGACTTAACAAAATCCGCACCAAAGGTGTACCAATATGTACTCTTTCTCGCAAAGCAGTTTAACGCCGAAATCGTCTGTTTACACGTGGTAGATATATTTTCGCATAAACCATCCATGAATTTTGCCGGGTATTACCTGACCAAAGAGGACAAGCAGAAAGTAGTTCACCAGGAAACCAAAAAATCACTCGAAGAGATGGCGCGTAGAAATCGCCAGGCTTTTATTTGTCAGCAGATCGGCACAGAGGAAGGACTGTATCCTGAACAACTCGAATTAACAATTGAAAATAAAGTCGTGTTCGGCAATATCGAAGAACAGATTTTAAAACAGTCAATCAACTCGAACTGCGACTTCATAGTCATGGGAGCGCACGAGAAACCTCGGTTCACCTTTACGACAACCCTCTCCAAAAGAGTCATGCAAAGATCACAGGTACCTGTCGCTGTCGTACCTATTCCGGGTGAAAGAAAAGAACAGTCTACCGGATTTCTGCGGTCCTTTCTGCCTTATTTTCCCGCTGCTCAGTGTAAGTAATACAGGAAAAAGCGGTAGATGTACGAGTCAGGGAAAATGTCCTGATAAAAAACAGAGACCTGGCAGATGAAAAGCAACAAATACGGGTAGCGCTTGAAAAGACGAACTGGAAAATATATGGCGAAAAAGGAGCCGCCGCGGGCCGACCAGTATGTCATTGAACTCATTCTCGACAGGTGAGAAGCGAAGCTTGCAGCTTCGAACAGGGTCATCTTCCGGGGATGATTGTTGACCCGGCCTGTTCGAGGCTGCGAGTCTCGCGTCTCATAGCCGGGTTTAACCACTCCCAACCCGTTCAATCCCATACAGGTTCCAGTTCCCGTGAAAAAAGTGGTGCATTGTTACGTGGTTCCTTATAATACCAATTCCGAAGCATCCGTAATTTCCTGGCGTAATTTCAGGAACTGAAAATCCCTAAAGTCCCGGGGCCTTTGAAACAGGTTTCGTCAATCCAGTGACCCCTATAACAGGTCGGCTTTAACCACTCATTTCCGCAGCTTTTTTCCCTTTTCACGATGAAACAGTGAGTATACCGCTGGAACCAGGAACAGCGTAATCAGGGACGATCCGGCCAACCCGCCGACGACAACACGGGCCAGGGGGGCTTGTGCGTCCGCGCCTTCTCCAATCCCGATGGCCAGAGGCAGAAGAGCAAGCATCGTGGTCAATGAGGTCATGAGAATGGGTCTCAGTCTTCGACGACCCGCTTCTACGATCGCTTGATTCGTTTTAAGACCGGTTTTTCTGAGTTTGCCGGTCTGGTCGACCAGGAGGATGGCGTTATTGACCACAATCCCTCCCAGAATGATACAGCCGGTGGCTGACTGCAGGTTCAAGGTGGTTTTCGTGATGAACAGAACCAGCAGAACCCCGATGACGGAGACAGGCACCGATAACATGACGACGAGCGGATCAAGAAATGATTCGTACTGAGAAGCCAGAACCATGTAAACCAGGGCCAGAGCCAACAGCAGTGCAACCATCAGTTCACGGAAGGCCTTCTGTTGCTCCTCAAAATTACCCGCGATCATCATGTCATATCCGGCGGGTCTGGGAATATTATCCAACCGTTGCTGAATGTCGGCGGCCACAGCTCCCAGGTCCCGATCCGTCACGTTGGCGGTTACCGTCACAATGCGTTGCTGGTCTTTACGCTCGATGGTGACCGGGCCATGACTGGATTGGGTGTCAATGATATTGCGCAGGGCGATTTGATCTCCCCTCGGATTGCTGAGTGTCAGATCGAGGATTTCGTCGAGGGAGCGCTTTTCAGCATCCGCCAGTTGAACAAAAATCCGGTAGGAGTTGCCTTCGACGCGATATTCCCCTGCCTTGGAACCTGCCATGGCGGTTTCAATGACCTCTGTCACATCTCGCACACTCAGACCCAGATCTGCAATTTTATCCCGGTTGACATGAATTTCCTGTTGGGGAATACCCGCTTCCCGACTCAGCTCAACATCACTGATACCAGGTACATCTGCCAGCCTTTGAGCAACCAGACTGGACAATGCCGCCAGTGTATCGAGATTGTATCCCCTGATTTCCACGGTGACACCGTCAACAAAGGCCAGGAGTCTTTCCAGAAGAAATTGGCCCTGGGGCGCCCGTGTACGGATTTTCATGCCGGGTATTTTTCCATCCAGCAGTTGGCGTAAATCATCTGCAATTTCTTTGTTGGAACGGGATCGCTGACTGGCCGGCGACAGCGATAACTGGACCTGTCCCATTGCCTTGGAACTGCCTCTGGTACCGGAGGTGGTGATACTGGTCACCGATGAGATGATCTCCGGAACGGCCGGATAAATCAGTTTTTCCATCAACGCGGTCTGTTTATCGATCAAGTCCAGTCGGGTACCGACTTCCATTTCCCCTTCGATCCGGACTTCACCTTCATCGCTGGGCGGCAGAAATTCAGTCCCGATATAGGGGACGAGAAACAGGCTTGCGCCAAGTACCAGCAGAGCCATGGTAACGGTCAGCCAGCGACGGTCGAGAATTCTTCGCAGGAAATCCTGATAGCCATCGTCCAGTGATCTGAAAAACGATTCCAGGGCAGTATTGAATCTGTTCCGGCGGCCTTCGGCAGGATCATGCTTCAACAGCCTGGAAGCGAGCATCGGTATCAGACTGAGGGAGACCAGCAGGGCACAGATCAAGGCGAAAATGATCACATAGGCCAGTTCCTTAAAAAGGACACCCGCGATCCCCCTGGCCATGGATAAGGGCAGAAAAACCACCAGCGTGGTGATCGTGCCGGCCATCACCGCGGTGGCCACTTCATTCGCACCTGTGACCGCTGACTCAGCGGGTGGGGTGTCCAGTTCCCGGTAGTGTCGGAATATGTTTTCCAGGACGACGACGGAACTGTCCACCATCATTCCCACGCCAAGTGCCAGACCTCCCAGCGTCATCAGATTCAAGGTGAAGCCGCCAAAATAGATCAGGGCAAAGGTCGCAATGATGGAGATGGGGATTGCCAGGGAAATGATCAGGGTGCTTTGCAGATTTCTTAAAAAGAGAAAGAGCACCAACACTGCCAGCGATCCTCCATAAAGCACTGACAGTGCCACATTGGAAATGGAGCGTTCAATAAAGTTTCCCTGGTTGATAACGGGAATGATCTTCAGCTGAGGGAAATCATGGTTGATATCCTCAATCACTTCCAGGACTTTTTTGGAAACCTCCACGGTATTGGCACCCGCCTGTTTGCGGATTGCAACCCGCAACCCCGATTCACCATTGACGCGAATGATTCGGGTGGGTTTTTCGTAGGTATCCCTGATGGTGGAAATCTGGCCCAGGGTCACAACGGAACCATCTCGCTGGGCAATCACCGTGTCACGGATTTGATTGAGTCCTGTATATTCTGCCGGGGCCAGCAAATTGACCTGGTAGCGACCCTGCTCAATCTTGCCGGCAGGCAGATTCAGGTTGGCGTTTTTAATTGCCTCCAGGATATTGTTCATCGGCAGCGCCAGGGCATTGATCTTATCCGGATCCAGCTCAACCCGGACCTCTCTGTTATACCCGCCCCAGGGGTCAACCTGGGCGACACCGGGAATGCGGGTGAAACGGTAGCGAATTTGATTTTCGACCAGCTGCGTGACTTCTACCGGATCGAGTTTGCTGGATATCCCCAGAATAACCACTGGAAAACTGTCCACATCAAATTTACTGACACGGGGCCCTACAATATCATCAGGAAGTTCGCTGATCTCATCCTGCAGGGTCGCCTGAACATCCGCAGCGGCCGCATCGATATCGGTGCCCCAGCTGAATGTCACCCGGACTCTGCTGTTTCCCTCATAGGATTGGGAGCTGAGATCCTCCACCCCTGGAACGGTTCCCAGGATTTCCTCAACAATCTGGGTGACCAGGCTTTCCATAACAACCGGATTGGCCCCCTCATATTCGGTGCGAACGGTGATGGTCGGCAGCTCGATACTGGGCAGCAGGTCAATCTGCAGTCGACTGAACGCCACCCCGCCAAGCACCAGAACCATCAAAGTGACCATAATGGTAAAAACAGGTCTGTTGACACTTCCCCTGGGGAGGTTCATGGTTTCCTCTCCCTTTGGCCATTCTGAAACATGATGCGGGAATTATCATCCAGCAGCTGTTGACCCAGTGTCACGACCTGCCCACTCAGGGGAGGAGAGATAATCTCGACATTCCCGTCCTGGCTGATACCGGTACTGATGGCCCGCCACTTGACAGTCATGTCTTCCGGATTAACTTCAAAAACGCCTTTCTGTCCATCCCGAACGGTGATCGCCTGTTCTGGAATCATGATGGCATTCTTGACTCGTTTCAGGACCACGGAAATGCGGATAAACATACCGGGTTTCAGACGCATTTCAGGATTCTCTGCGCTCAGTTCAACCCGGGCCTGGCGGGTGCTTTCCCGAAATATCGGCGAAATTCTTTGAATTTTGCCTGAAAACCGTATTCCCGGGTAGACATCGGTGGTCAGAGAAGCAACCTGCCCGGGACTGAGATGGGCATAGTCCCGCTCGGTAACAAAAAAGACGGCTTTAATGGGATTCTGTTCAATGATTTTTAAGAGCGGGGTGTTGGCTGAAACCATCTGACCCGCATCCAGGTACCGTTCAGCTACAATCCGTTGATTGTTCTGGCCCTGCCAGTCGGCTTTTATCTGGGTAGGGTGCAACACAAAAAAGTTGTAGCGGTTAAGCCGCTACACTCAAGTCATCCAGGGTATCATTGGCGAGCATCTCCTTAACAACACCGAGCGCCTTATTGCACGCAGGTTTCAGTTTCCCTGTCAGAACCAATGATCGC
>JAHJRI010000212.1 GCA_018830885.1 bacterium
ATTCTTATGATGCATGGGGAACCTCTATTTTTGTGTTAATTATATGATATTTATGGGTATCATAATACCATTATAGAGGTTCTTCCGTTTAAAGCAAGGAATAATAAGCGTTTGCCGGTTTTTTCTCAACACCCTTTATAAATAGATATCGATCCGGTTTGTGATGAGTTCGTTACCAATACTTTATACGAATTTGCAAGTTCAATAATTGAGCAAAAGATCCCAATAGTGTAACAAGCTACCTTTGATCTATTATTGAAATGAAATTCGCTTACTTTTTCAATTGTAAAAGTAAGATATTCGTCTAAAAGTTCAATCATGATATTTCTCTATTCGCCACTTAACACCATTCTGAGGCGCGGCTACGCTGAATTTGAATTAACAGTGATTTTACCATAACCTCAATAATTGAACCCATCGAGGGCGGGTGCCGTCGCCTCTAGAAATTCGTTAGCATAAGTTTTTAGAGGATTCTTCCATTATTGACTCAATAGCTTTCTTTTTTGTTGATTAAATTCTTCTCTTGTTATCACTTCATCATCAAGCAATTGTTTCAATTTTCTCAGTTCATCAGCGATTGAGAAATTTTCTGATGACATATCATTTTCATATTTACTCAATTTCTCACCTATTTTAACAATTGCAGTAGCTCGTACCACTCGTCTATTAACTGCCACCAAAGTATTGCTGACAGCGACATATCCGTCATGCTGTTTATCTTGACTCAGAATAAGTAGACCGTCTGCTCCAAGTTCTTTTGCTTTTATAACTGCTATATCTAGGAGCTCTTGTTCACTTCTTTCCCAACCTTCATCATCCACGGTTATTAAAGCAATTTCTTTGTATTTATATGGTATACTTTCAGTATGTGTGTAAATTTGAATATTGCCTTGATTCGCCGGTCTTAAATTATCTTCAAATTTATTCACTCTAACGATAGGAGCACAACCTAACAAAAATAAAGAGAGAAAAATCAGAAATATTGATATTGTCTCTTTTTTCATGGGAACCTCCAAATTATGCTAACAATTATTAGTGCGAGTTTTCTCTTCGTTTTTCCTGTTTAAGCTGAAATCTTTAGAAAAAATACTTAATAAAACCGATTTCGATGCTTATCGGCTAATGAGCTATCTTTCTGATATTGCAATTTTTCTAACATGGAAAATAGCTGTTTTTTTCAGGACAAATTCAAACCCGTTGAAATATTAAATTTACCTGTTTAGAACAGTCCGTTTTATTCAGTAAAAATTCTAGGTATTTCGGTCTCAATCGGAAAAACTCAGATTTTTTACTGATTATTTTCCTTGACTGGCGTAAAAAAGTATTTTAAAAGTGAACATATGTATCCTGTTTTCTTTTCAGATTTCTGAACCACTGGTTTTTAATATCCAACCTTCAAAAAACAGACTCTGGAGGATAACACATGAAACTTTTAGATCAGATGCGAAATGAGATACGATTTCGACATTACAGTATTCGAACTGAGAAAGCTTATCTTGATTGGGTTAAACAATTCATATTCTTTTATAACAAGAAACATCCGGAAGAGATGGGCGAACCTGAGATCAAACGGTTTCTCAACTGGTTATCCAACGACCGCAAAGTGGCGGCATCGACTCAGAACCAGGCGCTTTGTGCTCTTTTGTTTCTCTATAAGCATGTCCTGAAAAAAAAAGTTGATCGGATTGACGATATCATGTGGGCCAAACGGCCTCGAAAACTGCCGGTCGTTTTTTCCCCGGCTGAAATCCGGCAGGTCATGGCGCACTTGCAAGGCAACTACTGGCTCATCGCCAACCTGATGTATGGCTCCGGTTTACGGTTGAACGAATGCATTTCTTTGCGAATCCAGGATATCGATTTTGACTATGGTCAGATCATTGTCCGTAATGCCAAGGGACAAAAGGACCGGGCCACCATTCTTCCCCAGGCCTTGAGAGATCACCTGCAACAGCAGATCGAAAGGGTTACCGCCATCCATCGTTTCGACCTGGAACAGGGCTACGGCAGTGTTTATCTTCCCCATGCCCTCGAACGTAAGTACCCGGGTGCCAGCAGGTCGATCATCTGGCAATACCTTTTTCCCTCCAGATCCATCTCCCGGGATCCACGTTCAAACCGCCGGCAGCGTCACCACATCCATCTGGACAGCGTCCAGAAAAGCATTCGCACAGCCGTGTTCCGCTCGGGAATCAACAAAAAAGGAAGCTCCCACAGTTTCAGGCACAGTTTCGCAACCCAACTCCTTGACACCGGATACGATATTCGCACGATCCAGGAGCTTCTCGGTCACGAAGACATCAGCACAACCATGATCTATACCCATGTTATGAAAAAAGGTGCCTGCGCGGTGAAAAGCCCGGTGGATATGAATCCGTAGCGGATATTGACCTTAACATTCGCCGTCGTTCAATCCGTGCCAGAACATGAAAATTTCGGGCTCGAACCGCCGGAACCAATTCCCCACAACGTTTTTCCCGGAATCATAGAGGCTTTATGGGAATATGTAAAATCAAAATAGATCGAAAAAGGGTGCAGGCGGAGCGGTATTATCCACCATGATGCGCATGACGGCGGAAAGAACTGGGAGAAGCGGTCGTGGCCGTTTAACGGCCCGACAATAAAGGGTTCTGCCGGTCAGCGGAGAACCGGATATGCCACCCCCGCACGGACTCACCGACCACTGCATACTCCAGCCCAAAGAGCAGATAACCTGCATATCCCAGAATTGGCATCTCAAACAGGTGAAAGCGGTCCACAAACGGGATAACATAATGCCACTTAACCAGGTCCAATAGTTTCACATCTCCCATAAAAAGCCGCAAATAACGGCGGCCAGCATGGCAGCGATGACCCGTTGCGGCCCCCCTCTCCGGGTTCAGCAGGTGTCTGTCTTTAAAGCGGATTTTCAGGGCGAGCAGTATAATAAGGGGGGCCACCCAGAGTAATGGAAAGAGATAATCCGGACACACCCCGATCAATCCCAGTCCCAACCCCGCTGCCAGCAAGGCTCCAAAGGCTGTGAGGCTGAGATGCCGGCGTCATACTGACAGCCTGCATCGTGCCAGTTCTGGACTAAGCGAGATGATAGATGAGATGGATGATAGGAAATTGGATTTGGCATCAATATCGTATAGTTTTTATACGTATTGACTCCTTGATTTCCTGCAATAGCCGAACTGATTCCTATCCATATTTTTGAAATTAGCTCTTTCTTTTTGTCAATTCGGATAAAGCACTGTTGGACGGGTATAAGCCACAGGTTTAACTACAAAGATAAGTCGCATATAAAGTGGGCAGAGGCAATCAATTATATGAATTTTATACTTTATTGAACCTAAATAACGCCCCCTGAGATGAAGAAATGTCGGCAACTGGCGGTTTTTATGCCAGAGATCTGGACTGGGTTGGTCATGGCTGTTTTTTTTTGGCTTTAACGGTTTTGATGATGCCACATGCCGGCAATGGTGGTTTTTAGTCCCGAAAACAGGGGTATCTGCCGTCAATTCAAGTTTGAATGGGAATTTTGTCGGTTGGATTTTTTCCCGGTTGATTTTCAAGTGACCCCGCCGGATTATTTCAGAGAAATGATCCCGTTATGAAACTCATGATATCGATTACGACCAGGGTCAGATCATTTTTTGTATTGGACAATGATCAGGTCGACGGTTTCGATTTGACAAATGGCTGGTAGATCGATCAGGATAACAGTCAGGTAACGGATGACAGGCCGGACATACATCTCCAACACCCTCAGCCATAAAACGGGATGCGCTGCTAACGACTCTTTAAATCATTTCCGCCTGAATCTTACGATCCGGGACAGGACACATAGAGATCGGTTTGCACGGTTGCCCGATTCCGGTGGCCGGCGGCAAACAGCTGGAGGGCAACCCATGGCAAAAAACAGCCTTGAATTCAAGAACGTCTCCTTTTCCTACAACAGTCTCAGCACCCCCCTGATCCGGAATCTCTCCCTGCAGCTGACCAACGGCTGGACCGGGGTGATCGGCGGCAACGGGGTTGGCAAAAGCACCTTTCTGAAACTGGCGACCGGCGTTCTGACCGGGACAGAAGGGGAGGTGATGATTCCCCCGCGCCCCATATACTGCCGACAGCGAACGGATCAACCACCCGCTGAATTCAGCCGGTTTGTCACATCCGACAGCCATGACGCTTTTGTCATCCGGGGAAAGCTGGGGATTGGGGAAGACTGGCCGACACGCTGGGGTTCCCTGAGTCACGGTGAACGCAAACGGGCCCAGATCGGCACGGCGCTCTGGCAGGAGCCGGATCTGCTGGCCATTGATGAACCCAGCAACCACCTGGACGCCGAGGCCAGGGCAATGTTGATGTCGGCGCTGCAGGCCTTTACGGGGATCGGTCTGCTGGTGACCCATGACCGGCGCCTGATGGATGTCTTGTGCCGGGCCTGTCTCTATATTGATCCCCCGGATGTCAAGCTGCGTCGCGGTAATTTCAGCAGTGTCTGGAACCAGATCAGCAGCGAGGAGGAGACGGCACGGAGAAAACACCAGCTGGCAAACCAGGCGTTTAAAAAACTGGACCGGGAGATGGCCCGAAGACGGGAAGAGGCGAGCCGCGCGGACCGAAAACGGTCCAAGCGAAACCTGGCGCCCGGGGATCATGACGGGCGCTCCAGAATCGATGCCGCCCGGATGACCGGCAAGGATGCGACCGCCGGTCGTCTGCTGAACCAGATGGCCGGGCGCCGGAACCAGGCGGAGCAAGACCTGGCCTCCCTGGGGATCAAAAAAACCTGGGAGCTGGGAATCTGGCAGGCCGGGGAACGCTCCCGCAGGGACCGGCTCTTTGCCCTCCCCGCGGGTCGCCTGCCGCTGGGGAACGGATTTACCCTGGATTTCCCCGCCCTGGAGATGAAACCCGCCGACCGGGTCGCGCTCACCGGTCTGAACGGTACCGGCAAAAGCACGCTGCTGACCCATATCATCGCCACCCTGCAGATTGCCCCGGATCATCTCACCTGCCTGCCCCAGGAGATCGACCTGCAGTCTGCCCGGTCCATCCTGCAGGAGGTGCAGAACCTCCCCGGGGCGGAGCTGGGCAGGGTGATGACCATTGTCAACCGCCTGGGCACCCGGCCCCCCAGGCTGCTGGAAAGCCGGGAACCGAGCCCGGGGGAGATCCGGAAAATCCTGCTGGCCCTGGGTGTCTCCCGCCGGCCCCACCTGATTGCCATGGACGAGCCCACCAACCACCTCGATCTCTTTTCCATCGAGGCACTGAAAACGGCCCTGGCCGACTACCCGGCCGCGCTGCTGCTGATCAGCCACGACCTGGATTTCCTCGACGGCCTGGTGGATATCCGCTGGCACATCGAGCTTGCCGACCACCCATCAAAACGGTATTATCTCCAGATCAACGGCTGGAAACCGGTCGGATAAAATAAAAACGGTTGGAAGACGATGCTGGCGGAAGTTGACTTCATTTCCTATGAACAGTCCGTGAAAGCGGCGCTGGATGAGATCGGGGCCGGTAAACAGCTGTCCCGGCAACGGGCGGTGCTGATCAAGCCCAACCTGATCAACACCTCGCCCCACCCCGTGACGACGCCGGCGGCCTGCTGCGAGGCCATCATCCGTTATGTCAAGGGCTGTTCCAGCGCCCGGATTGTCATCGCGGAAGGGTGTGGGGACAGCATGCTGGAGACGGATGACGTCTTCGAGATCCACGGTTACACAGAGCTTGCCCGGCGCACCGGTGTCGACCTGCTGGACCTGAACCATGCGCCGCTGGTCAGGAAATCAGACACCCGCTGCCCGGTGTTTCCGGAGATGATGCTGCCGCAGATCGCCTTCAGCCACTATATCATCTCCGTACCGGTCCTCAAGGCCCACTCCTTTGCCACGATCACCGGGACGCTCAAGAACATGATGGGGTTTCCACCACCGCGATACTACGCCGGGCAGTTCGGAACCTGGAAAAAGGCGGTCTTTCACCAGCGGATGCACCAGTCCATCATCGATCTCTGTCGGTATATCACGCCCGATTTGACCGTCATGGATGCCACCATCGGGCTGGCGGAGTTTCACCTGGGGGGAGATCCCTGTTCACCGCCGCTCAACCGGATTCTGGCGGGATTCGATCCCCTGGCGGTGGATCGCCGGGGGGCCGCCCTGCTGGGGTTTGACTGGCAGGAGATACCCCATTTGAGGGGATAGGAATCGGAAAGTGCCGTTATGACGGCTGGTTACATGGGATGTTCGATGTAGTTGCGGTACATCAACTCGATTTTGGTGTCACTGAGGTCTATTTTCTGGTCGTTGAAGACGGTGCTGCCATCTTCCAGGAGCAGCAGGGAAAAGGTCGTTTTCTGCATCTCCAGCTCCAGCAGTTCCTTCTGGCTTTCATCGACCGCCTTGATCTCTTCCGTCTGGTCGCGAAGCTTCTCCCTGAAAAAGCGGATCAGTTCGTCTCTTTTCTCCTGGACATTCATGGGGTTCCTCTCTGGGTTGGGTTCGTGGGGTTGCCTGTTTCCCTTTAATTTACCCTGACGCCGGCACCTGAGTCAACCGCTTCGTCGCCGGGACGTCCCTTTTCAAGTGCGTTTTGCGGCCTATCAACCTGCCGGTGGCCCTTGACAGCAGGAGTCCAAGTGGCTATGCTGCGGGATAAATATTACCGGCATGCGGTACCCATACAATCAATCGACCCAGGCGGTCAGGCAGGAGATAACAGGATGATTCAACAGGCAATCGACTTCCGCGATGAGAGCGACGCGCTGTACCAGCTGATCGAGCCGATCAGTGCCGAAGATTACCAGCGAAAATCCCAGTTCAAGGACTGGACCCCCAACGATGTCATCGGGCACCTTCATATGTGGAACTGGGCGGCGGACCAGTCATTGAACGACGAAGCAGCCTTTACCGCGTTTCTGACAGAGCTGATCACCGATATCGCGAACGGAACCCTCCGCACCTTCGAAAAAAAATGGCGCAAGGGGCTGAACGGCAGGGAACTGCTGCAGGAGTGGCGGAACTTCTACCTGGGGATGGCGGAGCGGTTTGAAGCCGCCGATCCCAAAAAACGGGTCAAATGGGCCGGTCCGGACATGAGTGTGCGCTCCAGTATCACGGCCCGGCTGATGGAAACCTGGGCCCATGGGCAGGAGCTCTACGACATGCTGGGTGTGGTTCGCCGCAACGGCGACCGGATCCGCAATATCGCCCTGCTGGGGGTGAATACCTTCGGCTGGACCTTTATCAATCGCGGTCTGGAGGTCCCCGCCACCAAGCCCTATGTGAAACTGACCGCTCCCTCGGGTGAGATCTGGGAATGGAACGAGGTGTCAGCCACCGACGCGGTCGAAGGCGATGCCACCGAATTCTGCCAGGTGGTGACCCAGGTCCGCAACATCAAGGACACCTCCCTGAAAATGACCGGGGATGTGGCCAGCCAGTGGATGGCCATCGCCCAGTGCTTTGCCGGACCCGCCGAAAACCCCCCTGCTCCGGGCAGCCGGTTCACAGTCAAGGTCTGATTTATACACCGGCGCAACCGCTTTCAGCCACCGCTGCCAGGGCGGAAACAGGTCCGGAAGGGGCCTATTTGATGCCGATAATCAGGTCTGTGGGTCCCGGCAGCGGTTTGTGCACGATCTGCTCAAAACCGGCCGCTCTCATCCAGGTCTCATACTCGGCACGGCTGTAGCTGGAACCGGACCGGGTGTTGACCAGCATGTTCAACGCGAAGATGGCGCCAAACCGCGGCGCCGTTTTCTGATCATCCAGCACGAAATCCTGGATAATGATCTGTCCCCCCGGATCCAGAGCTTCATAAACCCGTTTGATCAGGTTCCGGTTTTCTTCGGGACCCCACATGTGGCAGATGGCGGAAACCCAGACCAGGTCATACCCCTCCCCCAGGGGATCTTTGATCATATCCCCGGCCACAAACGTCACCCTTTCGGACAGACCCGCATCCGCGATATAGGCTTCTGAGAGGGGGATGACCTCCGGTACGTCGAACAGGGTTGCCGTCAGGTCCGGTTTCTGCTGGAGAAATGCGATGGTGTAGGCGCCGGAACCGCCACCCAGATCCAGAATATGCTGCACATCCTCCAGGTCCAGCTGCTGCACGGTCATCTTTCCGCGAAAACCGGCGTTTTTGTGCATGGCGGCGATAAAAGCCATAGTCTGTTCCCTGTTCCGCTCCCCGCTGTCTTTTGCCACATTGGTACCTGCCTTGACGCAATCGGTCAGCGTGGACCAGCGGTGCCAGAGCTTGGCCGGATGGAGGGTGGCCGATCTTGAATCGTGTCGGGCACCCGCCACCAGGTAGTCGGCTGTCAAATCAGTGTTCCTGTATGAGTTCCCTTCCTTTGTCAACAGCTCGATCGCCACCAGGGCATTGAGTATCGATTCGGTGGCCCGCGGGTCTGTCTCCAGCTGCGCCGCGACCTTTTCAGCGGTGCTGCCGCTGCCGAGCGCCGTAAAGAGATCCAGCTCCACGGCAGTCAACACCAGCCGGCTCTCCATAAAACTGCGAATATATCGGTTCAACTCCTCCGGGATCACGCCGGCCTGATCCATCACCGCTTTCATACCGGCCACCTTCCTGTTGTGGGCGATGATCTCCGTGCGGGCGGCGTCCATATCGCCCAGGGCCAGTTCTGCGACCGGCTCGCCGTTCAGCAGGTGACCCGTGACAATGCGGCTGAGACGCTCGCTGTCCAGCTCGGTGTACCAGGTCCCTTCCGGGTAAATGACCATGTTGGGGCCTTTTTCACAAAGTCCCAGGCACCCGCAGGTCGTCATCTGAACAGTGTCTGCCAGTTCTCTGGCCGCCAGATCGGTTTTCAGCTGCAGGGCCAGTTTCCCGGCGCCGTCCCTGTGGCAGCAGGGAATTCCATCAGGCTTATTCTGGGTACAGATATAAACGTGATATCGAAAGGGTTCCATTTTTTACCTCTTTAAAATATTACTGAAAATCAGGGGATCAACCATTCATTGGTTTCCCCGCAGATAACCTGCTGAAACAGGAGATACGCTTCCTGCATATCGCCCCGGTGTTTCCGCTCAGGGTCAGGTGCGGACCACCATCCAGGTGCCGAACATGATAATGCCGATTCCCGCGATGCGGGTCAGGTCCAGGGATCGCACGGTTGGCTGCAGCCAGCCGAAATGGTCCAGGGTCACCGCCGTGATCAGCTGGGCGATGATCATGATAGTGAAAATCGCGGCAGCCCCGATCCGGGGCAGACCGAATGAGATGGTCGCCACAATGATCATGCCGAACCCCCCGGCAAAAAAAACATACCAGGGCAGTGTGCGCCAGGTGCTCAGGGATCCCCCCCTCAGAACTACCAGGGGAATGCCGGACAGAACGGCACCGCTGAGGTGGATAATAAAAACGCTCTCCAGGGTACCCATCCGCTGGCCGATGAGGCTGATCATCGGACCCTGCAGGGCAACGGCACTGCCGGCGATTAAACCGAACAGGATGGCAAAACCGATCACGAACATCTCTTTCACTCCAGTGTTTTTCAATGATATGAAACTGGAATCGCCTCTGCACGATTCCGTTGTGATATCCGGACGGCTGTCGCGCAGGCGGCTGTCAGCCCGGGGGTGTCAATTCCTGACACCGGTGTTCAGGTATCCCCCAGGGTCTTGATGATCACCCCCGGTGCCGGGACGATGGTCGCCTGGATGGAAACGGCCCTTTCAAAACAGGGCAGGGCTTCTACCAGTCTGGAATCGTCGTTGTACCAGATTTCCATGAGGGTTTCGCCGGCTTCGACCCGGTCCCCGATTTTCCTTTTCAAAACAATGCCCACGGCAGGATCGATGATTGAATCCAGGGTCTGCCTGCCGGCGCCGAGAATCACCGATCCAAGACCGATATCCAGGGCGTCCAGGGAATGGATGACACCGCTTTTCAGGGCAACCACCAGGTGGCTTTTCGCTGCCACCGGCAGCCGGGAAAAGTCGTCGAGGCTCTTTTCATCCCCGCCCTGCTCCCTGACAATCTCCTTTAGCTTTTCAAAGGCGGAGCCGTTGTCAATGCTTCTGTGGACCAGTTCCAGCGCATGATCCAGTGAATCAGCCCGGTCGCCCAGTCGTACCATGTGGGCGGCCAGTGTTTTGCAGAGCTCCACCAGGTCCATGCGGAGTGCCTGGCGATTCCCCTTGAGGATCATGACCGCTTCAATCACCTCCAGGGCGTTGCCCACGTGGGTGCCCAGCGGCTGATTCATATCGGTGATCAGGGCGGAAACCCGCTTGTTCATCCGGTGGCCGATGGCGATCATCAACTCCGCCAGTTCTTCAGCGTCGGACTGCTGTACCATGAACGCCCCTCTGCCGGTTTTGACATCCAGCACCAGCCCGTCGATGCCTTCAGCCATCTTCTTGCTCATGATACTGGCCGCAATCAGCGAGCGGTTGGCCACCGTGCCGGTGACATCCCGCAGGGCATAGAGTTTTTTATCCGCTGGAGCGATCTCCGCCGTCTGCCCGATGAGGCAGAGCCCGGTGCGGCTGATGAGCTCGCAGTAGCGGTCCAGGTCCAGGTTGACGTTGAAGCCGGGAATGGCTTCCAGTTTGTCCAGGGTACCGCCGGTATGGCCGAGTCCCCTGCCTGAAATCATGGGCACCGGCACCTTGAGCGCCGCGCAGATCGGTGCAACAATCAGAGAGGTCTTGTCGCCCACACCACCGGTGGAGTGCTTGTCCACCTTGATGCCGGGAATGCGGCTGAGGTCCACCACAGACCCCGAATAGAGCATCGCCTCGGTCAGCCAGGTCGTCTCGTCGGGAGAAAGCCCGTTCAGGTAAACCGCCATCAGGAACGCGGAAGCCTGGTAGTCCGGAATCCGTCCTGTGGTGTAGCCATCGACGAAATACCGGATTTCAGCCTCTGACAGGGATTCGCCGTCCCTTTTTTTTCCCAGGATCTCTAAAAACCACATGTGTGTTTTGTCGATAAGTGAGTGCTAGGTGCCATCCCCGGATACGATGGTGACCGACGCGGAGGCGCCGATCCGGGTGGCCCCGGCTTCGATCATGTTGAGTGCGTCCGCCCGGGTTCGGATACCCCCGCTGGCCTTAACCCCCATTTCGTCGCCCACCACCCGTCGCATCAGGGCGACATCCGCCGCAGTGGCTCCGCTGGCCGCAAACCCGGTGGAGGTTTTGACAAAATGGGCACCGCCCGCCTTGGCAAGCGCGCAGGCGATAATTTTTTCGTCCTGGCTGAGACAGCTGGTTTCGATGATCACCTTGACAGGGTAGGGGGCCGCCGCGTCCACCACAGCCTCGATATCGACCAAAACCTTGCGGAAGTTGCGGGTTTTCAGGGCCCCGATGTTGATGACCATATCGATCTCCCGGGCGCCGGCCTTGACCGCTTCCCGGGCCTCATGGGCTTTTGAAGCCGCAATGGCGGCTCCCAGCGGGAATCCCACCACTGCAATCGGCAGGGTCGGGTGCCCTTTCAGCATCTCGGCAACCTGTGCCACGTTGCTTGAATTGACGCAGACCGTTTTGAAATGGTACTCAATCGCCTCCTGGCAGACCTGCCGGATCTCCGCCTCGGTCGCTTCCGGCTTGAGAATGGTGTGATCGATCAATGCGGCCAGATCCTGGCTCTCTTTCGCTGGTTGAGCAGCCTGCGCCGGTGTCTGTCCGTCAGGCTTTGCCTGGGGCGCGGCTTCGGTTTTTTCTGTCATGGATTCTGTTTTCCTGAATTCAAATCTGTTCAATAATACGGGAGATCAGCCGGCTGAAATCGTCTTTGATTCTCGCCGCCGTGGCCTTGACGTCCTCATGGGAGAGCTTCTGGTCCAGGATGCCGGCCGCGGCGTTGGTGACGCAACTGATCGCCAGCAGTTCCAGGCCCATGTGGTTGCCGATGATGGCCTCCGGTACCACGCTCATGCCGACCGCGTCCGCACCCAGGATGCTCAGCATCCGGATCTCCGCGGGGGTTTCATAACTCGGTCCGCTTAAGGCCGCATAAACGCCGGTCTTCAGATCGATCCCGATTTCCTGACCCGTTTTCAGGGCCACTTCCTGTAACCGCCGGGAATAGACCTCGCTCATGTCCGGAAAGCGGGGGCCCAGTGCGTCGTTGTTCTCTCCAATCAGGGGATTGCTGCCCATCAGGTTGATATGATCGACAATGACCATCAGGTCTCCGGCTGCCAGCCGCGTGTTGATTCCGCCCACGGCATTGGTCAGGATCAGGGTCTCGACCCCCAGCCGCTTGAAAAGCTTGATGGGATAGGTGATGTCTGCCAGCGCATAGCCCTCGTAAAAATGCACCCGCCCGTTCATGCAGATCAGGCGCCGGCCCTTGAGCAATCCGCCGATCAACTCTCCGGCGTGTCCGCTGACGGTGGAAACGGGAAAGTGGGGGATCTCGCCGTAGGGAATCCGAATGGGAGTCTCGATCATCTCAGCCAGCGGTCCCAGGCCGGAGCCCAGCACGACAGCGATTTCCGGTTTGTCCGGCAGCCGCCGCCTGACAAAGGAAAGGGTTTCATCCAACCGTATGTTGACCGGATTATCCATGATCCATCCTGTATTAAACATTATGTCGCACTAACGGGAGAAAGCCTCTCCCATTTTCAGCAGCAGGTTGAGATCCCCTTCAATAGTGTACTTCTGGTCCATGAACATCTTCTGTCCATCCGCCTTGCGGGTCAGAATATCCATCCAGACATCGAAGGGGGTGTGGATGATCAACCCCGGATCCTTCGCTGCCCCCGCTTGGAATTCGATGGCGCCGTCCTGGACGGAAAAATGACAGTCCCCTTCCACCTGGCCGGAAAAACGGAATTGGATCGTGTAGACGTCGCTCCCGGCTTTCTGGGGATTGAATCCGAATCGCATGATGGCCATAAAGGTCTCGATGGAGTCCGGACGGGGAACCATCCCCCGTTTCTGGAACTGACCCATATTCACCCCCTCATCGATACAGGTCTGCCACGCCAGGTTGCCCAGGGGGGCCATCTTTTCAAAGGTGGTCAATTCCCGGGTGATGCCGGCCATGGTTTCGGGTGAGATCTTCTTTGTCTTGACCAGCTCCCGACCGCCCTGGATGGTCGCCTCCTGGATCGCCTGGATTTTCTGGGAAGTCATCTGGCCGGCCAGTATTTCGGCCGCGGTGCGGTAGATCTCTGCCACAAGCCTGTCTTTGTAGAGAAAGTTGACGTAAGAGCTCAACTGGTCGAATACCGACATCTCCGGAAATCCCGCCACCGACAGAACGACGACAGGCGGCGGCTCATGTCTCAGGGGATGGGTCGTCACCCCGTTGCGCAGCTTGAAAAAAGGCAGCGCCATGGGCAGCGTACGTTCGATGAAGGTTTTCATCTTGGCGTTGACCGTATAGTGAAACAGGGGGGTCGCCATGATAAACAGGTCACACTCGAGAAAACGAGGCAGCAGCTCCCGGGTCATGTCGTCCTTGAAAACACATTTCCCCGGGGTTTTGGTCCAGCAGTTAAAACAGCCTTTGCAGTAATTGATTTTCTTGCGGTGAATATTGACCACCTCTACATCCGCCTTTTCTTCCTGCATGCCCTGGACAAGCCAGTTCAGGACAATTTCCGTTTTGCTGACATCACCGGTGCGGGCGCTGGAGTTGATAGCGAAAACCTTCATCGGATCT
Organism: bacterium; assembly: GCA_018830885.1. GTDB lineage: Bacteria > SAR324 > SAR324 > XYD2-FULL-50-16 > XYD2-FULL-50-16 > JAHJRI01. Next base: position 13,660 of record JAHJRI010000212.1, read on the forward strand.
CCTGAATGAGTGGGTTGAAACTGACGATTATGATCGTTTCGGGTTAACTGAATCGTGATGGACCTGGATATCGATCATCCCCCGCCCACCGCCGGCATGATTTTTATCTCGTCGTTATCGTACAGGGGGTCATCCAGCTTGAGTATCTTGTTGTTCCGGACAAACAGAGAGATAACCTTGTCCCGGGTCTTGTGCTTGATAAACCGCGTCAGCGATTCGCCGTGCTCCTCATCCAGCTTTTGAATCAGATCCATAACGGTGCCGCCATCGGCGATGTCCGACTGTATCTCCTCCAACCCGGTCTCAAATTTAATAAAAGAGAAAAATTTAATGTTTATCCGTATCACTGTCTGTCTCCTGATCGAGCTGTCTCTGCCTGGTTTTGCCCTGCCGGCGGTTCCTGGTTTCCCCGCCGGTCTGTTTAAAACACAGCATACATGGAAGCCAAAGCCAAGACAATTAAAAACGGTTTGGTCTGGGATTCCCCGGCTGCGACCGGGACCGGAACCTCGAAAGGGGAGTTTCTCCAGGACAGAGCAGGAACAGGTTATAAAAACCTGTAAAAAGCAAAATATATAAAAAATACTGCGATATACGCAATGAAATCAAAACCAGTTGTAAAATTGTTTACAATGTCCCTGGATACCGGCTTTTATTATGCTTCGTTGTGCTCAACATGGCATGTTGGTTTATCGTGAGAAAGAAGTAATTGAGCTGAAATGGTATCTATTCAGCTCAATCTCCCCTCAGCTCCTAAGGTATTGTGTTTCAAGAACCTTGGAAGCCATGGAGGGCTTCCAGGAGCTCCAGGAGGATTCATGCGTATCTTGAAACACAATACCTTTGGGGCGTATACAGGTGAATAGATACCTGAAATGTAAGTTATCTGAACTGTAGGTGTTTTTTACCCGTTTTATTGGGTTGACACAAAACCGGTACCTGTCACCTGATTAAAACGCTTCCGCAGATCAGGAAAATGGGGGACATGATCATTCGTGGCCCCCATTTTCCGGCCAGTATTGCAGGCTGTTTATCATGCCTGGTTGTGCCTCACCCGGGGTAAAGTGGTTGATAAAAAATAGGGTTCATATCACTGTATTTATCAAGAAAAATAGGTATCATGTCACCATATTTAGCGGGCAACCACCATCGATGCAGCCTGGCAGATTTTCCAGGAAAAAAACCGCGGCTCCCTGGAACCCGGGAAGTTCGGGGATCTGGTGATACTGGCGGATAATCCCCTGGAGCGACCGGAATCCATCCGGGATATCGACGTCCTGGAAACCATCGTCGGCGGCAGAACCGTCTATCAGAAATAAAACGCTCTATTTCCCGTTTCTCAGGGCGTGAAACCGGGCCAGTCCCCCGGTGGAGGTTTCCCGGTAGGAGCTCATCATATCGTGCCCGGTCTGGGTCATGGTCTTGATCACATCGTCGAACGAGATGCGGTGGCTGCCGTCGGAGAGCAGCGCATAGGTGGCACAGTCGATCGCCCGGGCGCCGGCCATGGCGTTTCGCTCAATACAGGGGATCTGAACCAGCCCGGCGACGGGGTCGCAGGTCAGCCCCAGGTGGTGCTCCATCCCCATTTCCGCCGCATACTCGATCTGGCCGGGCGTGCCTCCCAGCAGCTGGGTTGCCGCGGCCGAGGCCATGGAGCAGGCTGTACCGATCTCCCCCTGGCATCCCACTTCGGCCCCGGAGACCGAGCCGTTGGTCTTGACCAGGGTGCCGATCAGACCGGCGGTGGCCAGCGCCTTGATGATTTTCTGCTCGCTGATCCCGTAGGTCTGCATCAGGTGATACAGGACCGAGGGCAGCACACCGCAGGAACCGCAGGTGGGTGCTGTACAGATCTCACTGCCGGCCGCATTTTCCTCGGCGACGGCCAGGGCGTAGGCAAAAATCTTGTTGGTGTGCTTGATCAGGCCTGAACTGTTTTTTGATTTGGCAAAAAAGGATGCCGCTTTGCGTGGCAGGAAGAGCCCCCCCTGCAATACCCCTTCGTTCTCCAGACCCCGCTGGATGGCGCGCTGCATGACGCGCCAGGCATCGCCCAGGTAGTCGGTCAGTGCCGGGGACTCATTTTCGAAAACATACTCCCAGAAGGTCTGTCCGGTTTGATCCAGCAGCGCCAGAATCTCCGCCATGGAGCCGAGTTGATAGACTTCGGGGGCTGTCTCCGCACGCCCTTCTTCCACAATGGATCCGCCGCCGACACTATAGACCGTCTGCTCGGCAAGCAGCCGATTGTCTGCATCCAGCGCCGCGAACGTCAGTGCGTTGGGATGGTAGGGGAGCAGGACCTCCGGTTTCCAGAGGATCTGGACCGGTATCGATCCAAAGGCATCACTGATCGCCCGGTCCGTAAAGTGCCCTTTCCCGGTTGCGGCCAGGCTGCCGTACAGTGTCACCCGGATCTTTGCACTGTGGGGCACTCTCCCCCTGAATGCCAGGGCTGCCCTGCGGGGTCCCATGGTGTGGCTGCTGGAAGGACCCAGTCCGGTCACGTAGACTTCTCTGATGGATTTCATAAATGGATGGATTCACACGATAGGGTGATTGACGACAACCGATGTCAGTACCCAGCATCTCAAAAAACGGGGTCTCCGGTCAAGCCGGCGCGATCCTGTCTATGACGATAAACAATCAGAATCCATTGTTTTGACTATTTTTTTTGCCTGGTTTATATTGGATGGCATCACGTCACGATGTTTCAGGGTTCACATGAAGTATCCGGGTCCACAGGACCCGGTTTTGATATAAGCCCAAAGGGCGAGTCAATGTCGTTAACTTAAGACGGCTCCGCTCCATAGGGATGTCATTTCAAGAAACGCATAAATCCATCCTGGAGCTCCGGGAAGTCATCCATGGCTTCCAAGGTTCTCGAAACGACACCCCTATGGTGCTCTGACAATTGAGAAAACCCTTTTTAAGTTAACGACATGAAAGGGCGAGAAGATGATGATAACGATTAAGAAAAGCTCACGGTGAAGCCAATAGAACTTGACCGTGCCCAAACAACACGGTTTTCTGTGTTAAATAAAGCACCGACGGAGAGCGGGTGTCTGCCCGTGATCCGGATGGTTACCGTTTAAGGAGGTACAGGTTTTGAACGAACTCACAAAAGCGCAGAAAGGACGGCTGGCGATCCGAACCTTTAAGATTACAGCAGACGCTTTGGCCATGAGAGGATCCTACAAGCCGGCCGGCAAATCCGGGCAGACGCTGGAGGCTGCCCTGCGGGAGATCAGTCCCGAAATCTACGGTACCATCAACGATCCCCGGAGTATCGAAATAGCCGGTCTGGAGTACGTGGTGGACCGTCTGCCGAAAGGGATCGAGGAGGCCACCCGCATCGTCCTGACAGCCCAGGAAGACCTCGAACACACCGCTTTTGAAAAAATAGAACCCCTCAAACGGCGGCGTATCTCATTCCGGATGAGCGAGAAGGAGATCTGTTTTGTCATTACCCGGGGCCTGAGCGAAGTCTACGATGTACTGACCCACCTCACCTTTCTCAACATCGAAGCCCGGAAGATCCATGGCCAGATGTGGGACAGTTCCGGTGACCTGACGGCCATGTGGCGGGAGCTGAAGCACAACCTGGAAAACCGGGATCAGTTGGATGCAAAGCAGCTCGATCAGGCGATCTGGAACCTGAGTATCCTGCTGGGGCGGACCTACCAGGAAACCCGGCATACCTTCGAATCCCTGGAGAAAAGCAGGACGGAAAAAGGGACCAACAACGGCCTGTTTCATATCATCTACCAGCTGGGGCTGCAGGTGGAAGAGGGGCTGAAATCAAAAGACGACGAGCTGCTGGTTTACTTCACCCCCTCGTTCCGGGATATGATTGCTCACCAGAAGGTCAGCCGCAACTGGGCCCGGGCGGTGAAGGAGCGTCTCAACGAGCTGGGGCTGCTGAACCGGCCCCTGCACATTATCAGTGCCAATATGCACAGTGTCAAGAACCTGCTCTATGCCTATGCGACCCTCGGAAAAAACGAGACCGGGCCTGCTGAAACCGATATCTACACCTTTATCCGGGAACGACGGCCGGATGAAGCAAAACTCAACGCCCTGGCTCGTAAACACGGAATGGTGGACCAGGACGACACCTCCGGGGCCAATATCGATTTCCAGATTTTCGACACGGAAAAATTTAAAAAGCTGTCCCTGCATCCCGATTTGAAAATCAACCGGGAGTTCATCGCCAGCGAAAAGCCGGTGATCCTGGTGATGGACTACGCATTTGGCACCCAGGCCTTTGAAGTGCTGGACGAACTGCTGGCGCCCCTGGACCCGGAAGACAGCAAACCGGGGAAGAATATTCTCTCCATCTCCATCATGGGCAAGGCGGGTATCCTGCCCGGGCAGAAGGGGGACATCATGCTGGCCACAGCCCATGTCATGGAGGGCAGCTCCCACAACTACCTTGTAAACAACGACTTGAGCAAGGCGGATTTCGACGGTACCATCGATGTGTATGAGGGGCCCATCGTCACCGTACTGGGAACGTCGCTGCAAAACCGGGATGTGCTGGAGAAATTTCAGCAGACCAGCTGGCGGGCTGTCGGTCTGGAAATGGAAGGAGGGCACTATCACCGGGCGATCAACGCGGCCATCATCAAGGGGCATATCTCCCGCAAGACCAAAACCCGCTATGCCTACTACGCGTCGGACAACCCGCTGAAGAGCGGTCAGACCCTTGCATCCGGGGGCATGGGAGACGAGGGCATCCGCCCGACCTACATGATCACCAAGGTGATCGTGGAGAAGATCCTGGGCGGCAACTGAGTCCGGCCACCCGTTTCCGGGTGGCACAAAAGGATCAGACAGTGAGAGGCGGTCTGTCAGGGACGCTCAACCACCATGGCAGCACCCAGTCCACCGCCGATACAGAGTGACGCCAGACCCCGTCTGGCGTTGTTTTTCTCAAGCGCCGTCAGCAGTGTCACCATAATCCGGGCACCGGAACAACCGATGGGATGACCCAGGGAGATACCGCTGCCGTAGATATTGGTTTTTTCCGGGTCCAGATCGAGTTCGCGGAGACAGGCCAGGGCCTGGGAGGCAAAGGCTTCGTTGAGCTCGAAATAGTCAATATCGGACAGCTTCATCCCCAGTTTCTTCAACAGCTTGCGTGTCGCAGGGATGGGCCCCAGACCCATGAACGCGGGATCGATCCCACCAAAATCAAAACCCCGGATCACCGCCTTGATCGGCAGGCCCAGGCTTTCGGCTTTCTCCCGGGACATCAGCAGCAGGGCGGCGGCCGCGTCGTTAAGACCGGAGGCGTTACCGGCGGTGACGGTGCCATCCTTCTTGAAGGCCGGTTTCAGTTTGGCCATTTTCTCCAGGTTGGTATCCATGGGACGCTCATCGATTTGAAAGGCGACGGGGTCGCTTCTGCGCTGGGGAACCATGACGGGAACGATTTCACTGGCGAAGGTGCCGTCCTTGATCGCAGCCAGAGCCCGCATGTGGCTGGTATAGGCCAGTTGATCCTGATCGGTGCGGCTGATGGCATAGAGTTCGGCAATATTTTCGGCGGTGATTCCCATGTGGTACCCGTAAAAACCCTCCCAGAGACCATCGTTGACCATCAGGTCCACCATCTCCGCGCTGTTCATACGCGCGCCCCAGCGGGCCGCGGGGAAGGCATAGGGGATCTGGCTCATGCTCTCCATGCCGCCGGCAACGATCACGTCCGCTGCACCGGTGGCAATCGACTGGGCGCCGAGTGCCAGGGCCTTCAAACCGGAGGCACATACCTTGTTGACGGTGAACGCGCCGGTCTCCTTGGGCAGCCCTGCCCGGATACACACCTGGCGGGCGGTATTCTGTCCCAGGCCGGCCGGGACCACGTGACCCATGATAACTTCATCCACCTGGATCTCTTTCAGGCCGTCTGCCCAGTTGTTGGACTTCTCTTCGACGTCGGCTGTTTTTCCCTTGAGTTTATCAGGTGCTGCCGCCAGCAGCTCAGTTCCCGACACCGGCTTACAGCCCGCCCGTACCAGGGATTCGTGAACTGCCGCGACGCCCAGATCAACAGCGGATATATCTTTCAGACTGCCGCCGAATGTACCGATGGCGGTGCGGACGGCGCTGACGATGACTACTTCCTTCATAAGTGTTCCTCCAGATAGGTCTTGATTGACAAACTAAATAATGGTGGTGTGGGTTGATGAATCCGTTGTGGATCACCGGCCCGGTTATTTCCGGTATCCGCTCGACCGGGAAAGCCCCGGACCGCCTCCGGGTGGAGGAGCGGTCGGGATGCCCGGTTGCTGGTGATACAGCCGGATCAGGACAGGTTTTCAACAATCATGGAAACCGATTCGCCGCCACCCAG
>JAHJRI010000213.1 GCA_018830885.1 bacterium
ATGAAATCCAAAAGCTGGACTATTCCGAAAAAAAAGGTGAATTATAGCTGTCAAAGCGGCTACTTTCCCTTGTGTTTTGACCTGTATCCTTTGCAGATAAACCGTTATGGCCGTTTATCCAAACTCGAAAGTTGAGTTATTCAATTCAAAAAAAACAGGCCGCTGGTTGTGTCTGTCAGTCTACCGGTCCGGCCGTGTATGCCTGTTTCATTGTAAAAACAGTAAGATTGGGCATTCAGCGGACCTGCCGGTGGGTTGACCCAAAAAGAGCAAATCATAGGGAGTTCCATTTTCTATGTCAAGGTGAGTTCCTGAGGATGACAGGGTTTCACTTGTCAGAAATGACAGCACTCGCTAGATTGATAACCGGTGTGAAAATGACGCAAACAATAAACCGCGAACAGAGGATTGTCCTTGGAAAAAATACGCTTGGGTCGAACTGGTTTAATGGTCAGCAGGAGTGGATTTGGCGCGCTGCCGATTCAGCGGATCACCCTGGAGGAGTCAACAAAGCTGCTGCGCAGGGCTTTTGACAATGGCATCAATTTTTTCGATACGGCGCGGGCCTATACAGACAGCGAAGCAAAACTGGGAGCTGCGCTGGCGGATGTGCGCAGGGATATCATCATTGCGACCAAGACCTTTGCCCAGGACCGGGAGACCCTCTTCCAGCATCTGGAAACCAGCATGGCGGAGTTGAAAACCGACTATATAGATATTCTGCAACTGCACACACCGGCCAGGCTGCCTGATGTGGAAGACAGGAACGGTGCCTACCAGGCGCTGTTGGAAGCACGGCAGAAAGGAATGATTCGCTTTATCGGGCTTTCGAATCACCGGCTGGATGTGGCACTCGCAGCCGCGGCTTCGGGCCGGTATGACACCATTCAGTTTCCCCTGAATTCGCTTTCTACTGCCAAGGATCTCAATCTGATTGCAGAATGCCGGAAAAAGGATCTCGGTGTGATTGCCATGAAAGGCCTTTCCGGGGGACTGATCACGCGTCCCACCTCGTCTTTCGCTTTTCTCAGGCAATTCGACAACCTCGTTCCTATCTGGGGAATTCAACAGGAGTGGGAACTGGACGAATTCATTGCCCTGGAGAAAAATCCCCCGGTTCTGGACGAAACCATGTGGCAGACCATTCAACAGGACCGGGAGGAACTGGGAGGATCCTTCTGTCGGGCCTGTGGCTATTGTATGCCGTGCCCCGTGGGTATTCCGATCCGCAACGCCGCCAGAATGTCGTTGCTCCTTGCCAGAGCGCCCTATCAAAAGTTCCTGACAGATGAATACAAAGCTCAGATGGCGCTGATCGAGAACTGCCAGGAGTGTGGTGAGTGCCGGGAGAAGTGCCCCTATGAACTGGATACGCCCAGCCTGCTCAAGGAAAACCTGAAGATCTACCGGGAATTCTGCGAGAAAATGGGTTAGCGGGATCACCGCAAAGGTGAGCTCCGTCCTGTTTATGAAGAGATACCGGTCTGCCCGATCTGTTCTATCAACCACTGTAAATAGAGGACGGCATCCTCCGTTTGCTCGTGGGGTGCCCAAACGGCGAATCCCTTATCCGAGGTGGGATCATAGGGTCCCGGTTTGACCTCGTAGAAGACAGTACCACTTGCGAGAGATACGATCGTATGATAAATCCCTCCTGGAATATCGACCCCCCAGCGGCCTTTTGAAATATCCAACTCAATTATCTCTTCTATCTCTCCTCTGTCTGAAAAAATGATGACCGCACCCCGTCCTTTCAGGACCAAAAAAGCTTCGTCTTTCAAGGGATCGATGTGTCGATGGGGTCTGATATAGCTGTCGGGTTCAATGGCATTTAAAAATCGCTGAGCCGGATCGGGCAGTTGGTGAAAATTCAAATTTGCCCTTTTTCGATCCGATGCAGAAGCTTTCCGACCGACTGAGTCAAGCAGCTGGTTATCGATAATCCTTGTCTTCATAGCCGTTTTGCGGTCCATTGTGGAACTCATTTTGATTTAAACCCCCATCACCTGCAGGCATTGCCGGGGGATGAGAAATGCAGATATAAAATTGAACGTGCCCCCCCTTGTTTACCTTGCTCTGAATTACCGGAATAAGGGCACTGGCAACCCACCATAGCCTGTTCGAAACTCATTTCCATGATATTGCTGATTGACAATAGTCGTTCTATTCCGGATACCCTGTTTCAGCTGATAACCGTTCCGGGGGGATTCAGTCAAGCCGGTTGCCGGCGAGGGTGTACCAAAATCATGTGCGTAGTTCGTCATACCCGCGCAGGCGGGTGTCCAGATGTGTAAACGGTCAAATACACCTGGATGCCCACCTCCGTGGGCATGACGGGAAAGAAACAGCTCTTTTTTGTTGAAACGAAATTCGAAATTGCCCACATGATATTGGTGCACCCCTCGGGGAGATGACCTCCAGACCGGTCACGGGCTGGCACTTGCTCGAACGGGTGAATCCGCTTAAAATAGACAGAGAAGGATAAACACCATCAGGGACGTCGCCAGACGGTCACACATCCAGAAAACGCCATCAACAAGGTCCAGCATCATGCAACTATATCTGATCCGACACGCCCAGTCCGAAAATAATGTCATCATGGATGCAAATATCAAAGACTACCAGGATGCCCAGGGATTGAAAATCTATGAGAGCCATCGCTTTGCAGATGCCCCACTCTCCCGGCGGGGTTTCAAACAGGCAGACATGCTGGGAAAATTCCTGGCAGGTGCTACCCGCTCACCGGATAAGGATACATACCGGGACCGGTTCAACTTCAACGATTTTAATTTTACCCACCTCCTTGTCAGCCCCATGATCAGAACCCTGGACACGGCCAAATCCATTGTCGACCGGGTCAACCTCAAACCGGTCGTCTGGGATAAACTGCATGAGCAGGGCGGGGTCTGGAACATCGATCGGACCAACGGCCAGCGGGTTGGTTTTCCCGGAGCAACACCCGATTACATCAGAATGAACTATCCCGATTTTACCGTTCCGGTAACCATGAATCCAAATGGATGGTGGAACCAGCCTTATGAGGAACCTGAAACCTGTTACAAACGATCCGGAGACGTGCTGGACCTGCTGATCCGGGAACATGGAAAAACCGACCATCGGATCGCTGTGGTGACCCACAGCTATTTTATCAACTGTATCTTCTACCAGCTTTTCAACCTCTCGGCAGTCAACCGCGAGTTTTTGTTCGTGCTGAATAATGTCTCCGTCAGCCGCATCGATTTTGTCAAACAGAGACGAATCCTGGTCTATCAGAACCGCACCGACTTCCTGCCGCCGAATCTGATTACCTGAGAGCGGTTGCCCTTGATTCAATCTTTTGCAGGTTGGTTCCGTGCCGCGATAACTAAAACCAAAACAGGCATTTTAGGACGAAGGACAAGAATTACTGTTTCCCAGGTCGGACAACGCGGGTGTGCGAAAGCTGCAGATACTTGTCAAGCTTGAAGAACCAGGGAAACGTCTCCCGGTGGAGCCTGTCACGGACAAAGGTCATGAATTCCGGGGGTGTCACCTCACGAAACGGCTGTTCCGCGTCCGTGACGGTGATATCATGATCTCCCAGCTGGTAATCCATAATCGTCAGCGCGTACCAGCCTGCCACCTCCCGCTTATTCAACTCCAGAAAACGACCTCCCTTTTTTTTGAACAGATCCAACAGCACGTGGGTGCTCCTCCACTGCTCCCTGCCCTTGAACTCGGAACGCCTGTCCCGGATATAGAAGACCCTGCCGCCAGGCTCATTGACCAAAAATCGTGTCCCCCGTTTCAGAAAGGCGGCAACGGTCTGATAGTTCTCCGACTGATCGATCATGAAGAGCGCCTTGAACGGTTTTTTGTCCTGGGTTGTCACCTCCACCAGCAGATCCAGATAGGTCGCATCCGCCTTGTCGAAGCAGGCCGCCGTTTTTGTCCCGGCAGCCAGCGGCGTCACCCTGAGGGGACTGTCTGACGGGAAGGCATGCAGATACAGATTCAATGCCCGGCGCAGCCGATCCCTGTCCGGTGCATAACTGGACAGTTCGCGCCCTGTTTTTTGGATTAATCGATTGTACTGCTGCACCAGGGCATCATTCACAGACACCTGCTTTTCCGGAATATCCCCATAGAGAATCGCCTGCAACGCCCGGTTGGTTTCGATAATCACCTCCCTGGGGAAGCGCCGCCGGCTGAATTTCTCGAACAACCCGTTTTTCTCGATGAGACGGAACACCTCTCCCTCCTCACCCCGGAAAACTGTCTGCAGGCGGGAGCGGACAATCTCAATGGACTGCCGGGCCGAACACCCCTGCAGATCGACCATATTGGTTTCCAGACGCGATATCACCTGCTGGTTGAGATTGTTTCTGACTTTCTGTTCCCACTGGGAGATCCTGAAAAAGGCCACCGGAAATATCGACGGCACCACATCCACAAAAAACTCGATTACCGCTCCGAAGGCCTTTAATTGCTCCGCTGAGACCAGGTTTTCCAGCCGGTCAAAACAGAGCACCATGGTATGATCCGTATAGGAGAACAGGAGCCCCAGTGATCTTAAAATATCCCGGGCCTCCTGTTCCAGTGCCTCATGGGACCGATTGTCAGCCCCATTGATGTTCAGAAACTGCAGCGACGTCATATCCAGGTCGAAGCCCTTCAACCACTTCAGCGGCAGCTCCTTGTCCCGGCTGAACTGATAACTGAAGAGCGTCTGCAGAAAGTGAACGTTGAAATGACTGTCAAAGGCCATCAGAGCCTTTGTTCCCAATTTCTCTGCTGCCTGCCTATTCAGCTGGCGAAGGAACTTCGGATCAAAGGCATAGAATGGATCCGCTTCCAGCCGCGCCAGGGTTTCCAAACGCAACGGGCTGTTTTTCGTGGATGTTTTCAAGCCCATCAGCTTGCCGAGAAGGATCCCCAGCAATCGATCCAGCTGGCTGAACCGGTTTTCGTCGTGGATTTTGCGGCTGAGGTTGGTGACGATCTCCCGCAACAGGTATCGGTAGGGTTGCTGCGGATTCTCGATGGGCTGAATATAGGCAAAAGAGAGATTGGGATCCTGCCGGCAGGTATCCAGAATCCGACCGATAAAATGGGTTTTTCCCGCGCCTGCTTCACCGGTGACAATGGCTGCAAAATTTTCGGCCGGGTAGGCCCGTTTGTGATCGATCAGATCCCGGATGGTCAGAAACTCCGGTCTGTAGATATCACTGACATCCGGGAATCGGTGATGCCAGGGGTCTCCCACACTGGAGGAGATGAAGGGATTGTGCTTTCGCAAATGGTCCAGTTTCTGCCTGAGTGTCATTCTATTTTCTCCAGCTCACCGCAATTCTCAGGTATCCGAATTCATCTGTAAAGGTGTCTTCAAGTTCTCCCGGGGTCAACTCTGACGGGTCCCCACCCTGCAGGATGATCTCCTCCTGCTGGCTCAATTCCGTCAACAACCTGTCGAAAACCTCGCGGGGCCATGGCAGATAACGCCTCAATTGGTGAATCAAAACATAATTCCGGTTCCGGCCAACCACCTGGTAGGCATTTCTGAAAAGTTCCCTCTTTTCTGGTTTGTCAAAAGCCTGTTTTCCTCCCCTATCCGCACTTTCGGAACGGAAGCCACCTGCATCCCGGTCACGGCACACCAGACCGGCGACAATATGGGACTCATAAAGAGCGGTGCAGAGCAGACGGCCGGATTCCAGCAATGCATTCAAAGCCGCAAAATAGCGGGCGTTGGTCATGGGCAGCAGATTGCGCAGTTTTTTGGATGAAATCTGGGGTTTGCGTCTTACCTGGTTGAGAATCAGTTCCTCGTCGGAGAGGGCAAAACCGATAAACTGCCGCTGTTTCGGATCCTGATAGGATCGCAGCGCGTCGCCGAGAAAAGGTTGCAGTTTCTGGATCATGGCTTTCTGGGAACTTTTTCCGGGACGAATCTGAACATGCTGCAGCGCCTCGGCAGGCAGCCCCCGGATGATCCGATGGATCTCCAGAAAATCCCGGTCGGCTGCTGCCAACAAATGCGTAATTGTCTCTTGAATGTTCAATTTCATTGAATCCCGTTATGTGCTTTTTTCGCGGAACTGGATCCCCATCCTCCTGCACACCAGCCGACCCTTCTAAAAATAGATGTGAACCCCGCCGTGAAACTGCCTGCGGATCGTTTTTTTCTCCTCGTCTGAAAAGGAGTTATTGAAGAGATAGAGTTTTTTGAGCTTTTTCAGCTGATAGATTGCATCCGGCAGTCTGCTGAAACTGTTGCAGGAGATATTCAGAACCTCGATATCCTTTTTGATACGGTCCCGCTTTCCATCCACGACGACATGGATATAGTCCGGATCGTCGTCATAGTCAGGCAGGGACATCTCCAGGAGTCTCTCCTTAACGATCTTTCCAAGGGATTCCAGCTCGCTGTGGACCGCTTTCAACTCATCCCGTCCCAGGTTTTCCAGTGACCCGGGTTCCTGCGCCCGTTTCAGGCTCGCTATCAGGCTTTCCATTTCCAACTCCTTTCAAGATTCAATGGCACAGCATCGATCCAAATAATCGTTCAGGCCTCTCATTCGAAACCGCTGTCATGGTTTTCAGTGACAATGGTATGCTGAATTTGCTGAATCAACAAGTGCTTTCTGCGGTCATTGAAGGGATTGGTACCGCTTCCTGTTTTTGTAAATGACGGTCGTCCCCATCATCCCAGACAATCCCCCTCCTAAAATGTCAAATTCGCCAGCCATTGACAGGCTTTTCGAATTTCAATCCCGCCAGGATAGGTCTTCTCCCGTTGTAAGTCTCTGACCAGTTGAATGGTTTTTGCCTGACGAAAAATGTTTTGATATGGCCTAAAATTGGGGCTGGGATCCGCGTTGTTCCATTTCACCTCGATGAGATATTCCGGGATCTCGTTGCTGGCCACACAAAAATCGATCTCCCTGCCTTCTTTGTTCCTGATATAATACAGCTGTTTATTATCCCCATAACAATCCGAGCGGAAATGAATTTCCTTCAGCAGGGAACAGGCGACAAGGTTTTCCAGCTTGACGCCGTCATCCCCAATAACCTGCCCGGTGTCGTAAAAATAGAATTTAGGGGCCTTCAGAATAGACCGGGCAATGTTTCGGTGATAGGGGGAAACCCGAAAAACCACATACAGGCTTTCCAGAATCGTCATCCAGCGTTTGATCGTTTTATCAGAGCACTGGAGGTCTCTACTCAGAGAACTATAGGAGACAGGACTCCCCACTCTTTTTCTTAAAAGTTGAATAAGGGTTTCGAGTGTGTTTATCTGCTGCACATTTTCGAGGTCCAGCAGATCCTGTTTGATGATAATGTCCAGATGGGACTTTTTCCAGCGTTTATAAAATCGGGTCGTTCCGACCAGAAACGGTTCTGGAAAACCTCCGGTGAGCAGTAATTTATCCATCTCCGTGTCAAGATCTTCCGGTTTCAGAATGTCGTTGATCTCCTTCAAATCTAAAGGATGCAGCCTGAACTGGAAAAACCGCCCGGCCAGTGAATCGCCAGCTTTCCGGTATGTGTCTAATTTAGCACTGCCAGTAACAATAATGGCCGGAGGCACCCCTTCAGTGTCATATATCCCCTTGAGCCACGATTTCCAGTTCTTTAATTTATGCAGCTCATCAAAAATCAACACTTCCCTGGAACGATCCCACGATTTTTCCAACAGGCTCAACCTGTCTTCCGCACTGTCGTAGTTGAAATAGTCAAAATCAGCTGTCAGCATTTTGGACAAGGTCGTTTTTCCTGTCTGCCGTGGCCCTGTCAGCAACACAATCTTCTTCTGCAGATCCTCGCTGATATATTTTTCCAGGTATCGTTTCAAATAAGCTCCCATGCCCTGCCGAGCGCAACGAAGAATAGGTAATGATCCGGTTCTTTTTCCAATTTCCCGATACAGACCATTCTGACATATACTCCGAAATAGTCAAGACTGTTCCGATATGGATATCGAAAAAGTCAGGATTGTATTTTTGTTTTCAGTCCACCGAAAATCTGCTCCAGAGGCTTGCGGTTGATGCAGATACTCGCGGTTTCCCTCTACAAGGACTCCAGAATTCGGTCCTGGAACGTCATCAGCAGCTCGCGGGTCTCTTCCTTGTTCAGGTTCAGGACCACGGAGAACATGGCCATGCCCTCCAGAAAGGCAACGATGGCCAGGGCAACGTTCATCCTGGTTTTGTCATCTTTCTGGGCAGGGAGGTAGTCCGCCATAATCGCAATCCACTCCTGGTAAACCCGTTTGATCTCTTTCTTGACCTTGCGGTTGGTGAGGGAAACCTCCCAGAGGGCAATAAAAACCTTGGAGAGATTTTTATTGAGGGTTATTTTTTCGTTGAGATAGATCAGAATCGCCCGTCCAACCGCTTTTTCCGAAGATCCTGAAAAATCCTGGCTTTCAATCCAGCCGACAAAGGCCTGCTTGTACTTGTCCAGGATGTATTCGACAAAATTCAGGAGGATATCCTCCTTATCCCGGTAATAATAGTGCAGCATCCCGTGGTTGATCCCGGTTTCTGCGGCGATATCCTTGATGGTCGTTTCCCGGTAAGGTTTTTTGAGCAGACACCGGTTCAATCCCTTCAATATCTGTAACCGTCTTTCCTGCTGCACATTCTTTCTTCCCATACTGTCTTTCCCTGGTTAAATCCCCCACAAATCAGCATGCCCTGTCGGACACAACGACGCATGAAAATAAATCATACGGTCCGGTTCCATTTTTTTGTTAATGATGTTTGAATTTCACTTTTTTGTCCAGAAGGGATGGCCTATTTATATCATTATGTATAATAAGTTGGTCGATTAACTAAATTTTTATTCCTTTTTAAAATTTCCACAATCGTACCTATTATCTGTATTTATGCTATATTTTATAACTATTATATAAACCCATGTTTTTGATATTTTCGTTTAGTAAATTTTTTGTTGACATACTTTAGTTTCTTCACTAAACAAAATTTAGTCATCAAACTAATCAATTGACTCTTTCACCAAAAGTAGTTCAGGAGATATCCATGACCGAACAGGACAGACATCTGGAAGAAGTAAAAAAACAGGCTTTTTCTGATTACGCAAAATATATCAACCCCATGAAAGTCCGCACGCTGAATCAGGCCGGTATCCATATTATGGAGGGCCGGCGGGAGGGTGCTGCCGTCTGGGACATCACCGGTCGGAAATATATCGATTGCCAGACGGGCTCCGGCATCATGAATGTGGGGCGACACAATCCGGAAATGGTGGCTGTTTTAAAAAAAGCCCTGGATTCCCTGGACATCGGGGTGTTTCTGTTCTTTTCGGAGCAGAAGGCCAATCTGGCCAAAAAACTGGCCGAGATCACACCGGGGGAAGACTTGAACAGCACGGTTTTTGGGGTTGGCGGCGGCGAGGCCATTGACGCGGCCATCAAGCTGGCCCGGGGGTACACCATGAAGACCGAGGTGATCTACACCGAAAAGGCCTACCACGGCCATACCGGTTTTGCCCTGTCCGCCATTGGCCGGGCCAGTTACCGGGAGCCCTTTGAACCGCTGATCCCGGGGTTCAAGATGGTCCCCTTCAACGACATCGAGGCTGTCAGAAACACCCTCACCGACAACACGGCCGCCATTATTGTTGAAACCATCCAGGGGGAGGGGGGTATCAACATCCCGTCCGATGACTATCTCCCGGCACTCCGCACCATCTGCGACGAGCATGAAACCTGCCTGATCCTGGACGAAATCCAGACCGGTCTGGGGCGCACCGGAAAGATGTTCGGTTGTGAGCACTGGGGGGTCGTACCGGATATCATGACCCTGGCCAAGTCCCTGGGAGGCGGTATTTATCCCATCTCGGCAACGATCTACAAAGAGGAGATGCAGGACTTTTTTATCCCCCACCCCTTTATCCACCTGTCCACCTTCGGCGGTTCCGACCTGGGCTGTGTGGTCGCCCTGGCCGCCATTGAATATATCCAGAAGCACCGTCTCTGTGAAAATGCCGAAAAAATGGGACAGCGTTTCAAAGCCGGTTTTGACGGCATCCTGGATCAATATCCCCAGTTACTGCTGGAAGTGCGGCAGAAAGGGTTGATGATGGGTCTGCAGTATACCAATGAATCCATTGGCCCCCGGATGACCAAGAAGTTCGCCGAGAGAGGTCTCCTGGCGGTGTATGCCGGAACCGACTCCAGTGTCTGCCGTTTCATGCCACCCTTGACCATCACCGCGGAGGAGGTGGATTTTATCCTGAATGTGGTGGAGGACGCCATGCAGGAACTTTCGAAGGAAAAAGGAATCAGCAGCGAGGATTGATGCTTTGCCTTACTATCACAAGATGAAGACCCTGTGTTGAGCAAAGCAATCACCATCAAGAACAGCTGAATCGCTGACGCTCACCCATCGTTATTTTCAACACGCCAATGAGGAGAAGAGATGGCCACATCAGCAGAAATCATGGAAGCGCTGGCAGACTACCAGAACCAGTGTAACAATAACAACAGGCTGCGCCGGATGCAGCGGGACTGGACCAAGCGGATCCACTTCATCACCGAAGATACAGGCGACGCCTTTACCATGGAGATCATCAAGGGGGAGATCATCTGGAACCGGGAAGGCAGGGAGGGCACCCCGGACGTGATTGTCACGGCCCGGAGTGAGGACATGTGTGACATGTTCTGGGGCGATCTCAACCCCGCCCAGAAGTACCTGGATGGCGAGATCCGTGTCAAAGCCAGCCAGGAAGATGTTCAACGAATTGACGCCATCACAATGATAATCTGGCCCGACGTCTAGGAGGACACATGAGTGGACTGAAAAAAGTTATCAAGTTACGGACGGTGGTTTCCTCATCGGCCGGTCTGGCCATGGCCACATCCTGCTACCTGGCAGGATTTCAGGTGGCGATCATTACGGTGGGGGAGCTGGCCTGGATTTCCATCCTGATCGCCGGGTTCCTTTGCCTGCTTTCAGCCGCCTGTTTCAGCGAACTGACCGCGCTTTATCCCACAGCCGCAGGCATCAAACTGTATATTCAGAATGCGTTCAATGAAAAATCCGCCATCTCCATCGCCATGTTCTACGTCCTGGGCGGCGCCACTATCGTCGGGGCAGAGAGCTACCTGCTCTCGAGCGTGCTGCTGGAGACCGTGGGCATTATCGTCAACCCGCTCGTGGATCGTTTTTTCTGGCAGGTGATTTTTATTTTCCTGGTGGGATTGATCAATTACAGGGGCGTGAAACTGACCGGCAGGGTCCAGGATTTTCTGACCTATCTGATGCTGATTTTTCTGATATGCGTCGGGCTTTACACCTTTCTGGTACAGGGGGTGGATATGGGCAGCGCCCTGGCAAGTCCGCGTCCGACCGCGGAGAATGTCTTCATGGCCACCGCGGTGGGGGTGTTTCTCTTTGTGGGTTTCGAATGGGTGGCCCCCCTGGCGGAAGAGACAGAGGACTATCGTATGGTCGGCAAGGGTATGATGCTGGCCATTGTCCTGCTCAGTGTGACCTATTCGCTTTTTGTGACAGCCATGTATTCCGGGTTGACCGAAGCCCAGATCAACAGTCACACCACCATTCCCCATATTCTCTTTGCCAGAAATCTCTTTGGCGCAGCTGGCGCGGCAGTGTTCATCTTCATGAGTATCCTGGCTTCGTTCACCTCCTTTAACTCCGGTGTTCTCAACAATTCGCGCTTTATCTATGCCATGGCCCGGGGCAACATACTGCCCCGAATTTTCAGCAGACTGCATCCCGACTATGCCACGCCCTGGGTGGCCATTGTCGGTCTGGTGATCTTTTCCATTGTCATGAGTCTCTTTATTCTCATCACCAGACAGTTCCTGTTTGTGATCGTCATGGCGGCAGCGCTGGAATGTTTTATCTATGTGGTGGTTGCGCTCTGTGTCATCCGGCTGAGAAAGAAGTTTCCCGATCAGGAGAGGGCCTTCAGGGTCCCCTTTGGAAACCTGATTCCGGTGCTGGTCATCTTTGTCTTCTCCCTGCTGATGGTAGGCATGTTTGCCGATACCACCCGGGACAGCATGGGCAACGTCCTGTTTGCCAACTACTGGTGCGCCGTCGCCATGGTGATCCTGGCGGCAGTCATGATCCTCTATGCAACCAGAGTCGTTCCCATTTTTCAGAAAGCGGCCGAAGCACGGGCACAGCAACGAAAAAAGAGACGCCCACCCAGACAGAATTGATGGACAAACCGGTTAAAAAGTCGTTACCAATAAGGTGGGTCACGGGTTGACCATCCGGATCAACACCGGTGTCCAAGCCGACCATAAGGCGTACCGGAAAAGACGGTCCCCTTGTATCGGCGCTTTTTTCAGGAACAGCGCCGATTCAGCCTGTCCAGGGGTATCCCTGGGATTGCCGGGTCCATATTACATTATCAGGGAGATCATGATGGAAAAACAATGGATGACATCGGTCCAGCCGTTCCTTGACATCCTGGGGTTGAATGAAGAACCCCTCGGGGTATTTTTCAGCGATGAGAAACCGGAGCCCGGATACGGGCTGAAGAAGTCCGAACTGCCAACCCGGGAAAAAGAGCTCAGGAACGAGATCGACTGGCAGGAGGTTTTTGGCAGTTTTGGTTGTGTGATAGGAAATATCAAGCGAGCACGGCGCAAAAAAGTGCCGGCCTATTTCTCCGCCGAGCAGTTCGGCTGCGCGGGCGGTGCCTTCTGGCTGGGATTCATGAAGCCCCAGACCGAAACCATCATCTCCTATGTGTCCACCGGGATCCCCGGCTTCATGGAGGGGGAATACTACTGCGATTCCCCGGATCGCCTGCGCGATTTTTTCGCCCATGTCGATCCGGTTCCGGTGCATCAGACATACTGCATCTTCAAACCGCTGAGCCTTTTTACCGAGACTGAAACACCGGAACTGGTGGTATTTTTCGCCGGCCCGGATGTGATGGGCGGGCTGCATCAACTGGCCACATTCGTCACCAACGATCCTGAAGTGGTGGTCTCACCCTGGTCGGCCGGATGCGGCAGCCTGGTTGCCTGGCCAAGACACTATCTGGCAAAAGGACTTGAAAAAGCGGTTCTGGGCGGTTGGGATCCTTCCGCCCGCAAATACTTTAAAAAAGAGGAGCTGACCTTCACCGTCCCGTTTCAGATGTTTGAGAAAATGATCAACCGATACCGGGAGTCGTTCCTCACAAAAGACGTCTGGACATCCGTCCGCAAACGGATCAGGGAAGATGGCGACACGCCTGTTTAGATAACTCTTAACGGCCACGGTGGGACTGCCATAATAACGACCAAGTCCCCATGTCGGGGCGCGGTGAATGACGGTCACAAGACGAAGCAAGCTGCGGGAATGAAAATCCAATAAGATAAAAAAAACAGTTAGACAACAGACAGGATTGCACCGGATCACCAGGTGTGTTAGATTCTTATGCGACGGAGAGATGGCCGAGTGGACGAAGGCGGTTGATTCGAAATCAACTGTAGGCGCGAGCTTACCCAGGGTTCGAATCCCTGTCTCTCCGCCATTTTCAGAGATTCAGCATAATCGGGAATTTCCAAGATTTCCGGTTTTAGGACTCACACAGGACTCAAACGCGATTCTCTCACATCATTTCCCACCCACATATTTGAGCCTAGATATGCCCGGCCAGCTCTCCCGGATCATGTCATCGAGTGCAATCCTGCGATCATTGCCCGACATACCCAAACCCGGGAATCCCCACTGATGCATTGATCCCGAATCTGATAAACGACGCCTTTTCGTTATCCTTCAGATAGTCAGCATTGTCGGCAGAGGCAATCACAACAGTAAGCGACGGGCCTATCTTCATGCTGTCATACACCCATAGGTATTGAATCTCTGTGAATATTCCCATCTTAAAACCCGGAGAGTCCTCCCCTTCAGGATACGAATCGGAGTCAGTAATACCCCAATTAACAACCATCTGATTTTTTTCGGTCATCCACCCACGAAAACCCATATACAAAATAAAGTGTTTGTTTTCATAGTAGCTGGCTTTGGTATCCTTGAATCTCTCGGCTTCGATTTTCTGGTCGATATAGCTCCCTCCAAAGTGCATGTACTCTGCAAAATTGTACTGCAGTCTGACTTGCGAGATTTGGGTTGAGAACATATATCCGGGGGCACCTTGCTGAAATGGGAAAATAAAGTTGAACGGCAGGTTGAATCCTATTTCAAACTTTGCCTCCCTTGGATATTCTGATGCACCCGACGATTCCGATCCACCGCCTCCGAGTGCCGGACCTAAATTTAGAATTGTCCCTGTGTTTCCTGATTGAGACCCGTCATTGGTTTGAATGGGTGCTTCGAGAGCCTTTTCCTGCTTTGCGACTATCTTTTCTTGCTTCTTGAGGTCGAGGTTCTCCCTTTTACGGCAGATTTCGGCAGCTTCTTTTGAGGTAAAATGACGGACGCCGCACCACCAACCAGCGGCTTGAATTGATGTGACTGAGAACAGCAGCAGGATTGCCGCTAGGATGATTCTTTTCATTGGACCCCCGTTTGATTGAGTTTAGACTATTATATCAGACGGGGGGTGGAGGTCAAAAAGTTACAGCGGCGTGATGTATTCGCATGTTGCAGCGACCTCAGTGATCACCGGTGTAGTGTTCGCGTCGCTGATCTGGACGACGTATGATTCCCCGGATTTGGTCGCACAGAATGAGAGCGTGTCGTCCGGGGTGACTTCCAGGGTGGCGGTGTTGATTTTGTAATCGATGGTCTGCGGTATCGTGGCATGGACCGTCACAATCGGAGTGCTGACGCTGTTGACCACATCCTCTTTCGATAGCTTGCGTGGGGTTCCGTCTTCGTTTTCAGAGTAGACGTAAATATTATTTGTCGAGGCAACAAGGGCAAAATTAAAAACAAGATGAGAAGCATAATGCATGCTCACCCGCTTGATGTCTGTCGATGCGTCGCCTAGATTATAGACCTCACTGTCACAGACCATCAACTCACTGGCGCCCATCTTCAGGTATCTACAATTGCCGAGTGTTTTTGTCGTCTTGACTTGATAATATACCCCATTCACTCCATCAAGATATTGATTATAAGCCTTCTCTTGGGAATACTGAGCCTTGATTGCCCCATCCTTTGTGTAGTACCTGATAAAATCGTTTTTATCGAAAGCTCTTTTTACCATAAACCCTGATCCCTGTGTGACATAAAATCGATTTGTCGATGCGTCAGCGTCCCAATAAAATCCGCGAGCTTCATCAATATATGGGTCGTCAAGATCATTCAGGGCACCGTCTGTCTTCCGGTAAAACACATCAGTTGTGGCCTCTATTACCATCTCACCATTCGGATTGATAGCGAACCCTATCGCACCGGCTGACTCTAATATGTCCGTTGTGGCATCCCCTGACATCATTTTACCAACTGCAGGGACAGTCATGGACCTGACGCCGGTTGAATTCAGATAGTAGATTTTGCCTGAGACTTCCTGAAGATACTCCGCATTTGCGAGGGCAGAGGCTTTTTTCGGGGTAAAGTTCGCCACTGATGCGTTCCCATCTTTATCGACAATATACCGCTTAGTATCCCCGGAAGCGTCGGTAAATTCGAAATAGGCTTTATAATGGGTTCCTGCTTTCACCTTGTGGATTTTCTGGACTTCAAGATCAGCCCCGCCCTCCAGGGTGACTTCCTCCATTGCCCCATTTTTAACCGTATAGAGCTTCTTTTTCGTGGTTCCAGCGTACATTGCGGCAGATGGCGTCCCGGTCGAAATAACGAGATTGGTCAGTCCTGTAATCGGGATCTTTGATATGTTCGTCACAGTTGCGACCGCCGGAGCCGTGACCCCTCCGGTGTCTACTGTCGTGGTTCCCGTGGTCGTTCCGGTATCAGTCCCGGTTGTCGTGGTCCCGTCAGTCGTGGCCGCTTCATCAGTGCTGGTGTCCTGGCATCCTCCGATCAGGGCCAGGAAAATCAGAATCAGAAATAATTTTTTCATGGGTTTTCTCCATTAGGTTTTTCTAACCTTTGTCATGCGCTGTTGATAATGTCAACGATATTTTGTTTTGCCTCGGCTCTAGCCGCCCAATTCAAGGCCATGTCCTTTCCATCTTGTTCTTCAGCGACTTTCCAAAGTACAATCTTTTCAGGTGTGAACCCGAGCTTGTTCATTTCGGAAAAAATGACCTGATCTCTGATTTTCGGGTCTGTTTTTGCCTGGACGAAAAGAGCCTGTAGATCGGCCTCGGCTTGTGCTTTGGCTTCGGTTCTGGCCTGTTCTGCGAGTTCGGTTCTTTCTTCTTCCTGGGTTTTGTCGATAAATTCATATTCTGAATTCATCAGATCAAACGCCCATTTTTGAGCCGTGAAAATGTTGTTCGTCCCACTGTCTCTGATCTCTCTTTCTTCCAGGGCCTTGGCTATTTCTGCGGCTATTTTTGAGGCAGAGTCAAAGCCGGGGTGGGTGTCTTTGTATATTTTTATCATGGTAGAATATAAGAAAATCGTTGTGTGGATCTGACTCTGGTTTCGTCGGCGTCGACAAGTTTTGCATATACATTTTTCTCGAACCCATCATAATAACCGGAATGCCTTCTATTGTCTGTCCCTGCCACATAACATGCTAGGGGAGCGTTGGACGTATCCGAAGTAGCTGCTATATTTATAGGAAGCTCATTTGCGCCAGCATTATCATATTTGTAAATGGTTATGCTTTGCGATTTTAACGCATCAGCCTGCGTCGAAATTCCACTATTCCCGCCCATATCAATAGACAAATCCCCGGTTGCTGAGACAGATACAGCAGTCCCGGCCTCTGAATCGATCAGGAAAATAGAGTTGTCGTCGGTTGAGTTGTGGACTATTGCGCCAATGATTGTGGTTACTGGTGGTGTGTCTCCATAATACGGGATATTATTATCAGCAGACCGAACCCTCGCCCCAACCCGGCACCCCTTAATGTCCGCGTCACTGATGCCAGAAATTTCAGCAGAAGCCGAGCTGGTATAGGTCGAGATCGTGGCGGCGTCCATCGGGCTTGCCCTGGTGTGGACATCCGGGTCCTGTGCGGCTGATCCTCCGATTCCGTGACCGGCTCTGAAAAAGCGGCCGGATACGTCGTCCAGATAGACTTTGTACCATGAGGTCGTCGTGGTCATTGGGTTGAATGCGGGTCCGAGTTCCAGTGTCTCATTCCCTCCGTAAAAGTCCCAGAGATCACGAAAAAAACAGTTGTCGTCATTGGTCCCGGCCTGCAGTACCCCGTCATATGAAAACCCGTTCTGAAGCAATGCGTATGGGTCACGGATCTGCTTCGGACTCATGTATTCCAGCGGGAAATAGCCCCGGAAAATCTGACGATTGTTTAGCCAGATTTGATTGCGCGCGCCCTGATTTTTGATGACCCGCTGGTTTTCTGCGGTTTCGGCTTCCAATCCGTCGTCGAAGTCCTGGTCTGTATAGAATTCACATTTGCATTTTGACCCAGTGACTTTGACAAAATTCCCGTTGATATCGATTTCCGCTGCTGACTTTGTGAAGATATGGAGCCTGTCAGCAGAAAATACCAGATCTGCAGATAGAGCATCAGACCCCACAATTTCAATTCTATCCCCTGCTGAGATAGTGACCGCTGCCCCGTCCTTATCCACAAAACCGGAGCCGGACTGTTTCATCGTGCAATCATTCGCTGTCAATTGGGATGCGGAGCCTAAAACATGATCCCGGTGGACTTCGAATAAAAGCTGGTTCAGTGTTTTGAATTCCACATCCTCGGCCGCAAATCCTGTTCGTCTTTTTGCTGGGGTGAGGTTCGCCCCCGCTGTGTCCCTATTGTCCTGATCAATTCCGTAAATTGGTTGGTCCATTTAAAACCCTGTTGATAGTGTGCCGCCCGTGAATGTTCCGTCTGTCAGCCCCGATGGACTGTTTAACTGTGGATTCTCAGAAACCAGTGTGAAAGCCGTTGTGTCGTTGCAGCTCAATAACATTGTGTTTCCGCCCTGCTTAATCTTTGCCATTGATTGCCTGATCTTTGCCAGCTCTGCCGCCGTCGGGATGGATGAAACGGTAGCCTCAAGTTTAAAGGTCGCCGGTTGGTATTCAAAAAGTCTGACAGATGATGCCTGCATGATTGCCCGGAATGCGTTTTTCATGGTTAGAATCTCACCGGACCTGGCAATCTCTGCTGTTCGTGATAATAGATCGGCTCTGTACTCTGAATCTGTCTGTCCTATTTTTCTTTCAAGATCGAGAATTTCCCCGAATATGTCATCAAGCTGATCCCCGACCGCATCATATATATTGATGGTCGAAAAGACATCCTTCTGCGCTTCGTGGAGTTCCTGGACTTCCTCAAGGATCGCATTGATAAGAGCGATCGCGTTCTCTGAATTTTTCAGGAATTCAGGCAGGAGTCCGGCACCCCGATCTGAATCTCCCGTAAAATCGAAATCACCGAATAAGGCTTCTAGTGCTGCGCTCATGATGTCACGGATATTCTGGTTGAATCAAAAACCGCCTGTTCTGTATCTGCTATTACCACCGTCGCGTCTACCAGTGGTGTTGCTGTGGTCGCAAAATAAAGGGTATAGGTCACGATTCCAGGGGTAGCTGTCACCGCTGCCTGAAGCTTAGGCAAGGTCACATCGTCCCCAACTTCCCATGTCAAAGCCAGGATTGCGGCTTCAATGTCAGCGTCACCTGTGGCCGGATAATTTGAATCTTTGGAGGTAATGACCACATCAACATACATTGAAATGGAAGACACCCTGGAAAATCTTATTGGGAAAGTCTGCCCGTCTGTCGGGTCCTCAAATGTTCCAACCTCTGAACCTTTTGTATATGTGCCGGCGCCTTTCTTTACTCCGATAACGTCCCAGATATCCTGGTCAGCTCCACCTGAACAAAGGCAATGGATTGAATGCGGAGGCAGGCTGTTTGAGTCTGTTTCGTCTGTATCATTCTCGAATACCTTGATCGCCGTTATCCCTGAAACATTTGAGAGCAGAGCCGCCTTGATGCTGACTGTTGTTGCCGCTGCAATCTGGGCGAGTCTGGCTTTCCGGTTAATCCGGTATGTTTCGTCTGTCTCATCATATGATCCGAGCGTCGCGTCTGTTTCGTTGGTCATTGAAGTAACCCCAGACGGAAGGGTCCCTTGATTCAGGGTTCCCGCAATACACTGGACCGGACCGTCGGACAGGGCTTCCATTGTGATCTGTAGCGGCTGAGAACCGACGACCGGCAATGTGTGGGCGGCCAAAGTCTGAAAAATCTCCCCGGTTGTCTCAACTGCCCGCTGGAAATACTGCGGTATCGTTGACCCCGCTGTCCCGTAGCAATCAACTGTTACCGTGGATTTTGCCCCCTCAACTCTTGGCGTTAAGGTAAAAGCCCCGATATTATCAAGTGGTACTCCCTCGGCATTAGCCGGATTAAACATATCATAGACGGTCTCTGTTCCCTGCCAGCTTTCCTCGATTTCGAGTGCAATCGGGTTGATAAACTGCATGACAACTGTGTCGGTGTTGGTATCTACCCCGGACCCGAAAGAAGACCCCAGCCGGGCTTTTATGCTGGTTAGGATCTCAGATAGTCTTTTCGCTTCAAACCCTGCTGATGTTAGTCCTGCCATTATATATATATGGGAGTAACGAGCGCAACTTCGCCCGCTGTGGTTTCAACCTGTGCCTCTAAATTGGCGGTTCTGGTTCCCTCTGCCCGGGTCAATTCAAAACTCTTGATTCCTGTCACGCCCCGGGTTTCCAAAATGGCCGCTTTCAAAGAATCAATGACCACCGGGTCCGTTTCTTCCCGGCCGAATACATTATTGTGATAATCGACCCCGTAAGATGGATCCACGAAATTCTCACCCCGGTAAACAGACAGGCCGCAAATAATCCGGTTCGCAATTTCATTGATGCCCTCGACGACTTCAAGGTAACCATCCGTGAAATATATATCATGATAGCTGAAATTACCGTTGCTATCAAAAACCTGTTTTAGTTTAAAGTCCATTATGAAACGCTCCCGGTTCCTGTCCCACCGCCTGCATGTGTACCTGGGTCTACTGTGACTGTGACCGCGGTCGAGACTGTGCCTGATTTAACGAAAGCATCCACCGCGTCGGCAATCACCTGGGCGAGTGTCGAATCTGCCGCCTGCAGTCCTTGACCGTGTGCTGATGCCAGGCCGTTTTCGATTGCTGTTTTTAATGTTGCCTTATCCAGTGCCATTAGTTTTGTGCTGCCTGTATCGCTGTTCTGAGTGCCTGAAGTTCAGCGATTGGTTGTGGTTTTGAGATAGCCCCGGTCGATGATGTGCCTGGCGTATCAAGTGACCCCTTGTCACCGAGAAACACGCCTAAAAACCGGTCCATCAAATTAAGCATATCAGTTTTGGCCGTGACAATCGAATTACCATAATGATGCGACACAACAGGGATTGCAAAGGCGTGATTGATCGAATCCTTTACTGTATTACTCAACTTTTGAGGGGTTGCCCCTGATAGCCATTGCTCCAGGCTTCTGTCTGAAAACAGGACTATCAGCTCATCCCCTGCAGTCAATTTCCAGTCTTCAACAAATAGTTTTGATCCCGGATAAAGGAGCGGGACGTTGATCGCCGCTATGTCTTCTCCATCCTGTGTTTTGTAGTGCAATTTCAGATCACAAAACCTTTTCCCGGATGTGTCGTACTCCAGGGAAGCATATTTCTGGAAGAATCCCAGGGATATATTGTACCTCACTCTATCGGCTGTTTTACTGATCGATTCAAACGCCTCTGTGAATTCCTGTTCCATCAGGACGCCTTTAAAAACAGGTTCTTATTTACACCGTCGATCTCAGAAAACCAGTCGTCACCCCTGGAATCCCCCCGGTGAATCAGTCCATTGACCGCGACATTTCGGTCTAAAACACTGGATATGACCCGGACCCATTGGAACATCCGAAGCTCTGGTCTTAGATAAACAAGGAATTTCGCCCCTGTGTCCGTGTATGTCGGAGAGCCTATTAGACCAGATTTCTTTGAAAATGAGATTTCAGGTGTCAAGAGTCCATCCGGCACCCGGACCGGATCGTCTGAGGTTCCATATTTTCCGCTGACCACAATCAGACCGCTATGTCCATAGACAAAATGGAGGTTAAACTCTTCTGTGATCTGGGCGAGTATCATAGACATTGGCCCATTGTAGCCGATGCTTTTATTGACCGTGTGGCTTGATGTGTACTCTGTGACCGCTGCCAGGAATGCCGCATCATACCCAGGGGCTTTTTTAACCGGCCACCTGTCGGGTTGTGTCGTCAGTTTATTGACCACCGAATTCAGGAAGCTGTATAGAGTCGCGTTCGTGACTTTCTGCGGGTCGATCTTCACTGATTTGTCAGTCTTCAAAGGGAGTCCGCATTGTAAAGCCATAATCCATGTTCCTGTTAACGGTTCCCGGACCGGGTACCCTCGATGAATCGCCCCGTCAAAAATGATCCCCGTCTTTTCCCTGTACCCTGCCTCAAGTCTGATCGATGGGCCTGTACCGAGTTCGTCGTTTAATGCATTGAATGTCAATCCTTTAAAATTGTCAGGGGATAGGTTGTAGACATTAATTGTCCCGGTGTAAAATCTGAGATCCGTAGCACAATTGATCTCAAAAGTAATCCGTAGGGAGTTCCCAAAATCATCCGGGGATAGTTTTATCAGGTCTCTGAATGCCCCGTATTTCCTGACTGCTAAAGTCCAGTATCGGTCAAAGAGTTCCATCAGGGCTCTTCATATAAGAGAGTGATTTCCTTATCTATCCCGAAGTTTCCAAACCCCGGCTTAGAATCCCTGCCACTGTTCCGGTATGCTCCGAGCTTTCCTGGTGGAATGGTGTCCATGTAGTGATATGGCTCTAAAAGATCGATTCCGGTCACAATCTTGATTCCCTTAACCGTTTCGTCCACGTTCAGGTACCAGCATTGTGAGCGGGTGGACCAGATGAACGTCAGATCGTAGCTCTGGCCAGACATGAGAGCCGATACTTTGAAGTATCCTGACCCCTGCGCTTCGATGTTCAGGCTTATTTCAATAATACTCATGCCAGCACCCCGACCGATTGCAAAGAGTCATCCCATGAAACAACCCCGACTGAGAGCAGCAGTTGCGGTGCGGTCTTCAGTCTGCTTAATGAGTCTAACGCTGATATCTTCTGAGAATGAAAAATATTCGAATAAACCTTCTGCACCTGCCAGAGTTCGGCTGTGAAATGGACTGAAAACCCTTCCTTTTCTTTAGTCTCTTTTAAGGACTTGAACTGCATATCCTTGATTAAATGCAGACCGTCCATCACATCGAAAGTCTCCCGACTGACAAACAGTTTCAGGAGTCTGTCGAATTCAGTCTTAGCCCTCCCTTTCCATGCCAATTGAGACAGTGCCGGGCCTACCAGGTTGGAGATTTGCAGGTCAGAAAACCCCCCGGATATCGAAAGTTTAACAGGCATGTTCGTGATATGGTCAGTCGTAGGGCTTCCATCCTCAACCGGGTTCTGGGTGATGATGTGCTCGAAAGTCTTATCCCGCCTCTTTGTGACATCGATCGACACCCCGCCAATGTCGGCTAGAATTGTGATTGGGTTTAGAAATCTTGGATCTGGCATTATGGACTCACTGGAACACTGTTAGCCGCTGCGATGTTTTTCAGGGATGTCTTTATATTTCCGACAACTGCTTCACTGACCTGTTTTGTGATGGTGGAAAGGTCGAGGTTACCGGTGTTCTCGCCTTTGATGGTGATTTCTCCTTTAACTGTGACGGTCTGTTCTGACTTCAACCATGTCTGCCGGTCAACGCCCTGCTGTACTTTTTCTTTTACAGAGCTGATCAATCCAGCAATACCACTGAAGTCCTGATTTTTATATTTATCCTGATTTGCTGATGCCCCGTAATCATACCGGCCGTATGGACCGGGTTTTGATTCTTCTGCCGGCTGTTTGTAATTCGGGTCATACATCGATCGGTAATATCCTATTTGACCTCTTGCCGCATCTGACATGCTCGAATGAGGCAATTCACCTTCAGGCGGCGTTTCCGGGTTCATCATGGTTCTGATCCGCTCAATCATTTCAAGCGTGGACTCAATCATTGCCTGAATTCCATTAACCGCCGTTCTCACCCCTTCCCAGAATCCATCTGATTCGTTCAGTTCTTTCAGCATGTCCCGGATTGCGGAAACCGCTTTTGTGATCGCGGGTGAGGTGTTTTCTCCAAAATTATAAAGGAAGTCGGACCCCTCTTTTGCCATCCCCTGCCAAGCAAATATCTGGGTGCTTTCCTGAAGTTTCACCAACTCCGCAAGTTTATTTTCCTTTTCCTTTAATTTTCCAAATATATAATTGAGTTTATTTTCCTGTCCTTTAATCGCATTATTTATATCCAATCCAGACAGCCTTATTGCCTCCGCAATCTCAACGCCCACCGCACCTAGTTGTTTGAGTGCCTCAAGATCGCCTGTTTCTGCCCATGACTTTATCGCTTTAGCGACCTCGGTAAAATCCATTTTTGGATTTGCTTTAGCGATAAGCTTCATGAGCGGAGCAAACTTTTCAAACATCTGTGCATTTTTACCGCCAAGCGATAACTGAGAAAACATGGCGCCGGCTGCTTCAACTTCCCTTTTAGAAACTATTTCGCGATTTCCTCCTTTAAGTTTATCCATTACTTTCAGGAGCTTATTTGCCTCTTCTGTCATTCTTGAATAGAAACGAACTGTTGCCGTGTCTTTTTCCGAGTTTGTCTTGAAAAGAGAGCCGGCTGCAACAAGACCTGTTATGGCAGTTAGAGCGGTATTTATTGCAGGCCCAAGCCCCTTGATAAAACCCAGAGTCCCACCGGCCTGGTTCTTCATATTGGAAAACGCCTTTTCAGCGTTCGCCTTGTCGCCAGGATTGACTTTAAAACTGATTCGGTTGACTAACTCGCGGACGACTGTCATTAGATACCTGTCAACATTTTGATTCTACCAGCAATGTAAAATTCAACATCATCATCATGGGTCCAGTATTTTTCCCGCTCTATGATCGAGTAATGGAAGAGACCGAAAAACACCCCCTGCCATTTGTCCTCATCATCAAGGAGGTCTAAAAGCTCACAGACTTTTTCCTGCTTGGATTTGATTTCATCAGGGAAACTCAGGATTCGTTCGGCTCTTTTTTTTTATCTTCAGCATCCCCGACGTTAAAATGATAGATTGCCATGAACAGATTCGGGATGATTGAAGGTGATAATGATTCGTAGCTGTCTGGTGTCATCTTCGGGGCAAAAACCGATTTGATGATGACCGCTTTCATATCAGTCAGCAGCGGACCCCTTAACGCTTTCATCATCAGCATTCCCATTTTTGGATTGCTGTCGTCCATGTCTTCGGGGATGTCTGCCTTTGCCATGATCTCCATGAAGATTGACTGAATCTCAAGGCTGCCAGTGACCCCTTGTTTCTGGATCTCAAAAGTCTTCCCGCCAAGTTCTACTTTTTTAATCTCGCCTATCATCTGCCTCTAAAAATATGCTGTTAAGCCGGATACGCACTGGATTTGAAATACCCATGCCGTCCCTTTCAGTTCAATCGGTTCATCCGGTTCATCGACTATCCAGGCCACCGGGTAAAAGGTTTTCTGGTGTTTGGAGTCTAAAAAATTGCTGTCGTAGCTGTTGTCAATGATTGAGAAAGGGAACCCCACCACGCCGATTCTTTGTGCCAAGAAAAGGTTTCTCAACTGTTCGACTGATGGGGATGTCTGCAGGATGGAAAGGTCATAAATCCGGCTTGAATCGGTGGACATATCAAGGAATGCTTCACCCAATATGCCCTTGGTGAGTTGGAACATCGGACCGGCTCCGGTCTGTTTTGATCTGATCGAGATCCAGTTTTTAATCTCAACGTAAAACTCAGTCCCGGGTAGTCCGATACCGCATGTGTATTGATCTGGTTTATAGGTGAACATTTCATTTCTTAAACAGGTGCGGTGAATTCGCCGGGTACCAGGTTCTCAACTTTGAACGCCCACGCTCTGTCGTTCGCTTTGGAGCCGATAGAGTAGTCAGGTGTCTTTACGATCATAGGACGACCTGTTGACCAGATTGTCGTATTCTCTGATGCTGAAATCCTTTTGACTTCAAGTTTCTTCAGGTAGTTGCCTGCCTGTTGATTTCTGAAACAATGGTTCATGTTCGCATTCCAGGGAGACCCCCATTGATTCGTTGCCGTGATGGTCCCGAGGCTGGCCTTGATCTGACTGAACTGGACATCCCCATCAACCCCCGCGACCGCCTGAATAGCATCGTTGTCATAGGTTACTGCAATGTAATCACCGTCCGGCTTGCCCTGAACCGCAAAAGTGATATCGTCATAGGTCGTCACATAAAGAGCGTGATCAACTGAATTATAAGGCGTTGTGGTCATTTAAACTCCTATGTTGATAAAGTGATTGCGGCAACCATATTGTGAATTTTGCCTCTGATGTTTGCGTAAATTTCGATCCCGTCCAGCAGTCGGGCCGTTTTGTCTGCCGTCGGGATACTGGCAAGGCTCGGCATGGTGATCTGATATTTCTGGCCTGAGTAGGTTCCTGATGTGAACGGAGTCAAAAACCCTTTACTGATCCCGTCGTCAAGTCTCAAAGCGATTGCTGTCTCGACCTTCTGGAAGCCGATTGCATCATATCCCAGGTCCCCACCTTCGTTGACCATCAATTGAAACAGATCAAGCTGGAGGTTGGTCGACAAC